>NZ_JBISBW010000015.1:0-135193 GCF_044392165.1 Cellulomonas sp. P22 | reverse complement strand
CCCCCGACGCCCCGACCCTGTTCGACCTGCGCTGCTTCGTGCGCGAGGGGCTGATCGCGTGGCTCCACGAGTACGCGCCGCAGGCGCTGCCCCGCACCCGCACCGCCTCGCTCGTGCGCATGGAGGGCGACGAGGGTCGCGCCATGCCCTCGCCCCAGCCGACCGCGCGCCCCGAACGATCGATGCCTGCCCGCTTCCCACCGGCGCGGACCGAGCCACGTCAGCCGGACCAGCGCGGGCCGCGCCCGGCTGACGCCGAGCCGAGCTCGCTGCCGCCCGGGGTCGTCCGGCGGCGGAGCGCCCGTGTCGCGACCCGCGCGGGGGCCGAGGTGCCTCCCGGGCCGCGGCCCGACGACACCCAGCGCATCGACATCGCGAGCGACTCGAGCATGTTCACGGGCAGCATCGAGGCGATCGAGCGGTCGCGGGCGTTCGCCGGGCCGGGTGAGGACGTCATCGCCGAGCGCGAGGCGAACGCCGCCGACCAGGCCTCGGGCCGCACCGGCGAGCAGCCCGTGCTGGGGCCCGACGGCACGGCTGTGATCCCCCCGCCCGACGACCGGCGCCTGGCCACCGGCGACAGCGCGGGCGGCGACACGGGCGGCGACGGTGGCGACGGCGATGGTGACGGTGGGCACGGCGGTGGGCCCGGCGGTGGCGGCGGGCACAGCGGCGCCTGACGTCCGAGACACGGTCTCGCCCAGCGGACACCCGGTTGCATCCCCCGGATGCCCTTGTGACGGTGGACGGGTCCGAAGGCGCCACCCCTCGGGGAACGGCGTCCTCACCGGAGATCGAGAGGAGCCCCTGTGCTCACCCTGACCGAGAACGCCGCGAGTGCTGTCGAGGACCTCACCACCCAGGCCGGGCTTCCCGCCTCGGGAGGTCTGCGCATCGCCGAGTCGGCTGACCAGATCGGCAGCTTCGAGCTCGCGCTCGTGACCGAGCCCGCACCCGGCGACGACATCGTGACGGAGGGCGCGGCGCACGTGTTCATCGCCCCCGAGACCTCCACGACGCTCGCCGACCAGCAGCTCGACGTGGAGGCCGCCGTCGGCGGTGCGGGCTTCACGCTCAGCCCCCAGGTCTGACCCACCCGAAGCCTGACCCACCCGAACCCGCACGCATCGCGAGGGGCGACGTCCACCCGGACGTCGCCCCTCGTCGCGCAGCACGGCACCGCGGATCGCGGCGGGATCAGCGTCTGAGCGCGCCGTACACCAGGAACACCAGCACCGCGCCGATGATCGCCAGCAGCCACGTCCACAACGAGAAGAACGACCCGAGCTCGACCCCGAACAGGATGCCGCCGAGCCAGCCCCCGACCATCGCGCCCAGCACGCCGAGCACCAGCGTGAGGAACCATCCAGCACCCTCGCCGAGCATGCTCTTGGCGATGGCCCCGACGATGAGGCCGAGGATCAGGAATGCGATGAAGCTCATGCGACGCCCCCTCCGCTGCGGGGGCGGCGCATGCCCCCTGGTGCTCCGAACCTCTCACCAGGGGGCATCCCACGCATCCGCTGGGCGGCGGCCGAGGGGCGTCAGGTGCCGACAGCCAGGCTCCGCCACGCGTCCCGCCGGGCGGCCTGCTCGACGGGGTCCGGCACCGGCAGCGAGGTCAGCAGGCGCTGCGTGTACGGGTGCTTCGGCGCGCCGAGCACCTCGTCGCCCGTGCCCTCCTCGACCAGCACGCCGCGGTGCAGCACAGCGATGCGGTCCGCGAGCATGTCCACCACGGCCAGGTCGTGGCTGATGAACAGGCACGCGAAGCCGAGCTCACGCTGCAGCCGACCGAACAGGTCGAGCACCCGGGCCTGCACCGACACGTCGAGCGCCGACGTGGGCTCGTCCGCGACCAGCAGCTCGGGGTCGAGCGCGAGCGCGCGGGCCAGGCTCGCGCGCTGCCGCTGACCTCCCGAGAGCTCGTGCGGGAACCGGGCACCGTAGGCCTTGGGCAGCTGCACAGCCTCGAGCAGCTGGTCGACGCGCTCGCGGGCGTCGACGGCGTCGCCCGCCAGGCCGTGCACGACGAGCGGCTCGGCGACGCACTCCGCGATCGTCAGCAGCGGGTTGAAGCTCGTGGCCGGGTCCTGGAACACGAAGCCGAGCCGGCGTCGTGCGGGCCGGAACTGCCGTTCACGCACCCCGTTCATCTCGACCCCGAGCACACGCAGCGATCCGTCGGTCACGGGCGTGAGCCCGGCGATCGCCCGCCCGATGGTCGTCTTGCCCGATCCGGACTCACCCACGAGCCCGAGCACCTCGCCCGGGCGGATCGTCAGGTCGACCCCGTCCACGGCTGTGAACCCGGGGCGGCGGAACCGGCCCGGGTACACGACGCGCAGGTCGCGGGCCTCGACCACCGGGGATACCGCCTCGTCGGGGGCCGGGGCCTCGGGGCGGTCCTGGACGTGGACGGGCACCGGGACCCGGTCGCGCAGCCGCTCGCCGCCCACCCGTGGCACGGCGTCGAGCAGCGCGCGCGTGTAGGGGTGCTGCGGGTCGGCGAACAGCGTGCGCACGTCGGCCTGCTCGACGATCTCGCCGCGGTACATCACGGCGACCCGGTCGGCGAGGTCCGCGACCACCCCCATGTTGTGGGTGATGAGCACGACGGCGGTGCCGAGCTCGCGGGGCAGGCGTCGCAGCAGGTCCAGGATCTCGGCCTGCACAGTGACGTCGAGCGCTGTGGTCGGCTCGTCGGCGACGATCAGGCCCGGGTCGAGCGCGAGGGCCTGAGCGATGACGATGCGCTGCTTCTGCCCGCCCGAGAACTGGTGCGGGTAGTGGTCGACCCGCTCCTCGGGGTCGGGGATGCCGACCTGGCGCAGCACGTCGATCGCCGCGGCGCGGGCCTGCGACCGTGACAGCCGACGGTGCGCGCGCAGCCCCTCGGCGATCTGCCAGCCGACCGGGTACACCGGGTTGAGCACCGTCGACGGCTCCTGGAACACCATCGCGACGTCACGGCCGCGCACGTCGCGCAGCCCGGTGCCGCGCAGCGTCACGACGTCGTGCGTCGCCGAGCCGTCCTTGCGGGTCAGCAGCACCGCGCCGTCCACGGTGGCCGTGGCTGGCAGCAGACCGAGCACCGAGCGGGCCGTGACGGTCTTGCCCGACCCGGACTCGCCGACGATCGCGAGCACCTCGCCCGCCGCGACGTGCAGGCTGACGCCCGCGACCGCGGGGACGTCGCCGCCGTCGGTCGCGAACGTGACCCGCAGGTCCTGGATCTCGACGACGGTGCGCGGCGCGTCACCCGTGCCGGCGTCCGCGGTGGCCGTAGGGCCCGGGGTGGGGGTCTCGTCGTGGTCGGTCGGGGGTGCGCTCATGCTCGTGCTCCGTCGTCGATGAGGTCCTCGAGCGCGTCCACCTCGGCCGGCGCCGACGCGGAGGTGCTCGCGGTGGACGCGGCCGCGCGGCGGTGCCGCAGCCGCGGGTCGGCGAGGTCGTTGAGCGACTCGCCCACGAGCGTGACGCCGAGGGTGGTCAGCACGATCGCGACGCCCGGGAAGACGGCCGTCCACCAGATCCCGCTCGTGACGTCCGACAGCGCCTTGTTGAGGTCGTAGCCCCACTCGGCCGCGGCCGACGGCTCGATGCCGAAGCCCAGGAAGCCCAGCCCGGCGAGCGTGAGGATCGCCTCCGAGCAGTTCAGGGTCATGATCAGCGGCAGCGTCCGCGTCGCGTTGCGCAGCACGTGCCGGCTCATGATGCGGACGTGGCTCGCGCCGACCACGCGGGCCGACTCGACGAAGGCCTCGGCCTTGATCCGGACCACCTCGGCCCTCACCACCCGGAAGTACTGCGGGATGAACACCACGGTGATCGAGATGGCCGCGGCCAGCACGCCGCCCCACATCGACGACTGCCCGCCGCTGATGACGATGGCCGCGACGATAGCGAGCAGCAGCGACGGGAACGCGTACACGGCGTCGGCGACGACCACGAGGACGCGGTCGAGCCAACCGCCGAAGTAGCCCGACAGCACGCCGAGCGCGACGCCCGCGAACAGCGACAGGGCGACAGCGACGACGATCACGAGCAGCGCTGTGCGGCCGCCCCACACGACGCGCGACAGCACGTCGTAGCCGCCGACGGTCGTGCCGAACCAGTGCGCCGCCGACGGTGCCTGCTGCGCGCCGAACGAGACGTCGCCGTCACGCAGCTGGTTGTAGCCGTAGGGCGCGAGCACGGGGGCCAGCGCCGCGACGAGCACGAAGAACGCGGTGATCACGAGGCCCGCGACGAGCATCCCGCGCTGCAGCCCCATGCTCTGACGCAGCTGGTGGACCACGGGCAGCCGCTTCCAACGGGCGACGTGCTCGGGGGCCAGGTCGGCCGGGGGAGTCGTGAGCGTGGGGGCCGGGGTGAGGGGGGTCGTCATGTCAGTACCTGACTCTCGGGTCGACCAGCGCGGCGATCACGTCGACCACGAAGTTCGTCAGCGCGACGATCACGGCGAGCAGCACCACCATGCCCTGCACCGCGACGAAGTCACGGGCGAGCAGGTACTGCACCAGCTGGAAGCCGAGGCCCTTCCACTCGAAGGTCGTCTCCGTCAGCACAGCGCCCGCGAGGAGCATCGCGACCTGCAGGCCGATCACGGTGATGATGGGCACGAGCGCGGGTCGCCACGCGTGCTTGCGCAGCAGCCGCCGCTCGGAGACGCCGCGCGAGCGTGCCGCCTCGACGTAGCCGGTGGCGAGCGTGCCGATCACGTTGGTGCGCACCAGGCGCAGGAACACCCCGGCGGTCAGCAGCCCGAGGGCCAGGGCGGGCAGCACGGCGTGCTCGAGCACGTCCCCGATGACGGCGCCGTCGCCGGTGCTGATCGCGTCGATGAGGTAGATGCCCGTGCCCGCACCTTGCGTCTGGAGCTGGATCTCGGTGCTGGTCGTGGCCCGCCCGGCGACGGGCAGCCAGCCGAGGCCCACCGCGAAGACCAGCTTGAGGAGCATGCCCGCGAAGAACACGGGCGTCGCGTACGCGAGGATCGCCGAGACGCGCAGCACCGCGTCGGGCGTCCGGTCGCGGCGGGCGGCGGCGATGCGGCCCAGCGGGATCCCGACCAGGAACGCGACGACCAGCGCGTACGCCGCGAGCTCGAGCGTCGCCGCGCCGTACGTGGCGATGACCTCGGTCACGGGGCGGTTGTCGGACAGCGTGGTGCCGAAGTCTCCGCGCAGGATGTTGCCGAGGTACTCGACGTACTGCACCAGGATCGGGCGGTCGTAGCCCGCGGCGTGGATGCGTTCCGTGAGCTGGTCCGGGGTGAGCCGTCCGCCGAGCGCGGCGGTGATCGGGTCGCCCGTGGCCCGCATCAGCACGAACACGGTGGTCACGAGGATGAGGACCGTCGGGAAGATCAGCAGGAACCGCACGAGCAGGTAGCGGCCCAGGCCACCTCCTGCCCGTCGTCGGGTGCGGGTGGCGGGCGCGGCATCGGTGCCGAGCGGTCCGGGTGCGGCGTCGGTCGCCGCGTCGGTGGTGGCTGAGGTCATGGCTCCTGCCTGGTTCCGGGAGATGTGCGCGGGCGCCGTACCGGAACTTGAACGACGCGTCGAGCGTGGTGTCGGCGCCGGAGACGTCGGTCCCGACGACGGCGACCTGCGCGCCCTGGAGGTAGGGGACGGTCGACAGGTCGGCCGCGACCAGGTCCTGGATCTTCTCGATGGCCGCGGTGCGCTCAGCGGCGTCCGTGGTGATCGCCTGCTCGAGGATCAGGTCGTTGACCTCCTGGTTCTCGTAGTGGTTCGCCAGGAAGTTGTCGACCAGGAAGAACGGCGTGAGGTAGTTGTCGGCGTCCGAGTAGTCCGGGAACCAGCCGAGCTGGTACGCGGGGTAGACGTCGGAGGTGCGGTCCTTGGAGTACTGCACCCACTCGGTGGTCTGCAGGTCGACAGCGAACAGGCCGCTCTTCTCGAGCTGGTCCTTGATGAGCGCGTACTCGTCGGCCGAGGAGGGGCCGTAGTGGTCGTTCGAGTACTGCAGGCTGAGCTTGACGGGGGTGCTGACGCCCGCGGCCGAGAGCGTCTCCGCCGCCTTGTCCGCGTCGGCCCCGCCGCTGCCGTCGCCGTACAGGCTCTTGAGCGACTCGGTCGCACCCGTCAGGCCCGCCGGGACGTAGGAGTACAGCGGGGTGTAGGTGCCCTTGTAGACCTGCTCGGAGATCGCGTCGCGGTCGATCAGGTCCGCGACGGCCTGCCGCACAGCGAGCGCCTTGGCCGGGTCGGCCTCGCCCGTCGAGGCACCGTAGGGCTGGGTGTTGAAGTTGAAGGTGATGTAGCGGATCTCCCCGCCGGGACCGTCGACGACCTTCACCTTGTCCGAGCCGCGCAGGTCGTCGATGTCCGTCGCCGAGAGCGAGCGGAACGCGACGTCGATGTTGCCCTGCTGGATCTCGAGCTTGAGGTTCGAGGACTCGGCGTAGTACTTCACGTTGACCGCGCCGGTCTTCGCCGCGCCCAGGATGCCCGCGTAGTCGGGGTTGGCCGCGTACGCGATGAGGTCGTTGACCTTGTACGACGTGATCGAGTACTGCCCGGCGAACGCCTTGCCCGCGACGATGTCGTTGTCCGCGGTGACCGCGTCGGCCGCGAAGACCTCCTCGTCGACGATCGGGCCGGCGGGGCTCGAGAGGATCTGCGGGAAGACCTGGTCGTTGCCCGACTTGAGGTGGAAGACGACAGTGGTGTCGTCGACGACCTCGACCTCGTCGAGGTTGTAGAGCAGCGACGAGGGGCCGTTCTCGTCCGCGATCGCGACCTGGCGGTCGAACGTGAACTTGACGTCCGAGGCCGTCAGGTCGTGGCCGTTGGCGAACTTCAGGTCGGGCTTGAGCGTGACCGTGTACTCCGTGGGAGCGGTGAACTCGGCCGACGTGGCGATGTCCGGCTCGACGTCCGACGAGCCGTACGGGCTGTTGAGCAGGAACGGGTAGACCTGGTTCATCACGGCGAAGGAGCCGTTGTCGTACGAGCCGGCCGGGTCGAGCGACGTGATCTTGTCGGTCGTGCCGATCGTGAGCGTGCCGCCGGACGAGCCGCCGTCCGAGGTGGAGTCGTCGGATGCGTTGCCGGCGCAGCCGGCCAGCACGAGAGCGGTGGCTGCGAGTCCTGCGGTCGTCGCCCACAGGCGTCGTGGTGCAGCGGATGCCATCCGGCAACCCCTTCCGTCGGGCCGGGGCGTGGTGTGGGTCACCCCGGCTGGTGATGAGAGCACATGGGTAGCACACCCGCGTGTCGTGAGAAATCACTGTCTTACTGGCACGTAACGTTTCGGTTCCGATGAGGTCTCGATCCGGTGCGCATCGGCGGTTTCATCGGGATCGGGTGACCACTGGTCGGACCCTGCCGGATCGAGGTTCGGGAACGCGCGGCTCCTGGGTCCTCGTCGACGAGCGCGCGGCACCCGTGACAAACGAGGTCGGGACACGGTAGAGAGGGGGTATGCCTCTCACCGGTGAATACGAGCCCAGCCCCACTGAGTGGTCCGCCCGGCAGGTCGAGGAGTACGAGAGCTCGGGCGGCACCCGGGGCACGACGATGCGCGGGATGCCCGTCGTCATCCTCACGACCCGGGGGGCCCGCAGCGGCAAGCTTCGCAAGGCCCCGCTGATGCGCGTCGAGCACGACGGCACGTACGCCGTGGTCGCGTCGCTCGGCGGCGCACCCCAGCACCCCGTCTGGTACCACAACGTCGTGGCCGATCCGCATGTCGAGCTGCAGGACGGCCCGCAGAAGTGGGACATGGTCGCGCGCGAGGTCACGGGCGACGAGAAGGCCCTGTGGTGGCAGCGCGCGGTCGAGGCGTACCCCGACTACGCCGACTACCAGACCAAGACCGACCGCGAGATCCCGGTCTTCGTGCTCGAGCGCATCGAGGACTGATCTGGCCTGATCTGGCGACCGCCGGGGGCCGGCCGTACGTTCGAAGCATGTGCCGGAACATCCACGCCCTCCACAACTTCGAGCCCCGTGCCACGGACGACGAGATCGATGCCGCGGCGCTGCAGTACGTGCGCAAGATCAGCGGGACCAACCGCCCCTCCCGGGCCAACCAGGAGGCGTTCGACCACGCGGTCGCCGAGATCGCGCACGCCACACGCCATCTGCTCGCCGACCTCGTGACCACGGCACCGCCCAAGGACCGCGAGGTCGAGGCCGCCAAGCACCGCGAACGGTCCGCGCGGCGGTTCGCCACGGCCTGAGCGGCCACGGCGGCACCGGCCGGCGCAAGGACGGGGCACCGGTCGACCGACCGGTGCCCCGTCGAACGTTCCGTGCTTGTCAGCCGCGCGCACCCCCGCGTCGGCGCACCGCGAGCGCACCGGCTCCCGCGACGAGCAGACCCGCGCTCAGGGCGAGCAGCCCTGTGACGTCCGAACCCGTGGCCGGCAGCCGCGACGAGCCGACGGACTGCACCACGACACCGGCCATCAGGCTGCGGAGCGAGCCGTCGGGCGCCGTCCCGTTGAGCTGCACGGTGTGGTCGCCGGCCACGACCCCCGCCGGCAGCGTGAACCGCGCGGAGAACGTGCCGTCGGCGCCGACGACTGCCTCGCCGAGCAGGTGAGGTGTGGAGAAGATCCACAGGTCGACCCGGGAGCCCGGCATGAAGCCGGTGCCGAACACCGCCATGCTCCCGCCGACCTGGAGGTCCAGGAACCCGTCGGGGCCGGTGGCCGAGGACGGCGCCCCGTCACCGACGGTGGTCGCGATGCTCATGCCGACACGGCCGCCGAACACCGTCCACAGCCCGCCGGGCGTGGACACCGTGGCCGGTGCCGAACCCCCGTCGTCCCGCACGACCGCCTGGCCGGGCGCGACGTGAGGGAGCACGCTCGAGCCGCCGACGCCCGGCACGAGCACCGGCGCGAGGAGGGCGGTGACCGTCGCGGACGTGGCGGGCCCCTCACCGGCGGCGTTGACCGCCCGCAGCAGCAGCGTGCGGGCCTCACCGTTCGTCAGGCCGCCGACCGCGACCGAACCCACGGGCGCGGTCGTGACCCACGTCGTGCCCCCGTCGACCGAGTGCTGCACGGCCGTCACGGGGGACGGGCCGGTGACGGGCAGGGTGTAGGCCACGGTCACGGAGCGGTTGGCGGCCGTGATCGAGTCGATGTGCACGACACCGGGCGCCGGGATCGCGCTCGCCGCGACCTGGGCGGCACTGCTCGACCCGAACGCGTTCACCGCCCGGACGCGCACCAGCACGTCCTGCCCGGCGGCCAGGCCGGGGAGGGTGGTCGACGTGGTCGCGACGGTGGTGGCCACCGTCCACGTGGCGCCGCCGTCGACCGACAGCTCGACGCCGTAGTCGACGGTCCCGCCGCCGAGCCACGAAGGTTCGACCCACGAGACGCTGGTCGCGCCGAGCAGCGGCGTGGACGTCAGCCCCGTCGGCGTGCCCGGGGCGGACTGTGCGATGTCGACGGTCACGTCGATGGTCGTCGGCGTCGTCAGGGCCCCCGCGGTGACCTGGACGGGGAACGAACGGCTCGCGGTGCGGACGACCGCGTCGACCGCGGCCGGGTCCGGTTCGAACCGGAACCGCCCGGTCGCGGCGTCGATCCGCAGCGTGCCCAGATCCGACACCAGGGCGTGGGTGTACGAGACGCCTCCGACGGCGACCTGCGCGACCCGCGACCCGGTCAGGGTGAACGTCATCGCATCGCCGTCGGCGTCGCTCACCGAGAGGGCGCCCACGACAGGGGCGAACGTCTGGGCGCCTGCGGAGTTGGTCAGCCGGACGGCACCGGGGCCCGACACGGTCGGTGCGTCGTCGACGGCAGCCACCGCGACGTCGACCGTGGCAGCGCGCACGGTGGTGGCCGGACCCACCACGTCCACCGCGACCTGGACCGCCGGGGGCGGGGCGTCGCTGGTCGACGAGTACTGCAGCAGCCGTGCGACGCCCTGCACGACGGAGTCGTCGGCCAGCGGCCGGGAGAGCCGCACGTCGTCGACCAGGAGGACCGATCCGGCAGCCTGCCCGCCGGTCAGGTCGTAGCTGCCGGCCACGAACACGAACCGGTACTCGCCGTCACGCGGCGCGACCCCGCCCGCTGTCGCCCACGGCGTGGGGGAGGAGTCGGTGCCTACCGAGTCGAGCAGCTCGACCTGGGTGCCGTCCGAGGTGTCGAGCAGGTACCCGAGCACGTGGTGGGCGTCTTGGCTCCAATCGGCGCGCCAGTCGAACTGGAGCAGGTCGCCGGCCGTCATGTCGAACGGCGCCGAGTAGATCGCTGGGCCGTGCACGACGCCGAACGGCCACGAGGTGTTCAGGGTCGAGCTCAGGAGGACCGCGGCTGCTCCCTCGCTGGGCTGCCCTGTGGTGACCGCGTAGGTCTCCCAGGGAGCCCCCGCGTCGTCGTCACCCGCGCCCGCCGGGTACGTGGTGGTGTCCTGCGACACGAACCCGGCGATCTCGGTCACGCCCAGGTCGACACGGCCGTTGAGGACCGTCCAGTCGGAAGTCCCCGACTCGAAGCCTCCGTTGGGGACGGTGCCCGCCGTCGCGAACGACACCCGGAGCGGCCGGCCGTCCTTCCCGTCGGACACGGCGTCCACCGTGCCGATCCGCAGCGCCGTCGTGCCGTCGCCCCGCCACACGCCGCTGCCCACGACCGACACCGCCCCCGCGGTGACGTCCGCGGTGGCCGCCGTCGCCAGCTGCAGGCTCTCGGCCGCGGTCCCGCTCAGCACCGAGAACTCGACGGCCCGCGAGTCAGTCGCCGCGGTGAACGTCACCCCCGCGCCGATCGACGTCGGCGGGTCCTGCTCGGTGTAGGACGCCCCCGGGCCGCCGGCGGCCGACGCCCACGAGGTCGGGACCAGCAGCAGGCCCGTCAGCAGCGCGCCGGTCGTCGCGCGCCGGCGTGCCGTGCCCGCGGGGCGCAGGGGAAGGGGAGAGCTCGTCGATGTCGCCACGGAATCCTCGGTCGAGTCGGGGGTTCGGCGGCATCGCCGAGTCGGCTGAGGGTATGGGCCGACCGGCTGACCTGGGACGTTGGTCCCAAAATGGTGCACCATTCGGGGTGCTCCGTCCGGAATAGATCACCCGCTCGGTGGGCCCCGACCCGGGACCAACGCCTGATGACCGCCTGCCGATCGCGTCGATAACGTGACGAGATGGGCGGGCGCGAACCGAGCATCACCGACATCGACCTCGGCCGGACGTGGAAACCCGCCGCGCCCGACGCGGCCCACGTGCGCCTCGTCCTGATCTCCGAGTGCGCGGCCCCCGACCCGCGCGACGACTACGACGGCTCGCCGGACTCGCTGTTCGACACCACGACGCTCGAGGCGTTCGCCGCCGCAGGCCTGCCCGTGACGACCGTGTCCGACCTGACCGCCCTCGGCATCCACCGCACCGTCGCCGTGCGACACCCCAAGACCGCCCCGGGCATCAGCGCGACCACGGTGCGCACCCACGCGCGGGTCCTCGCCGACGAGCTCGCCCAGCTGCCCGACGCTCGCGCCTACCTGCTCATGGGAGACGTCGCGATCGCCGCGATCAACCACATCGCCCGTGAACGGACCGGCCGGCGCGCGGTCCCGGCCGGCTCGACCTACCGGATCCGCGGCGGGGTCTATGAGCTGGACGGGGTGCGCGTGTTCCCGTCGTACCTCCAGGCCGGGCCGGCATGGCGCATCGAGGCGTCGAAGCGGCGCATGATCGCCGAGGACATCGCCGCCGCGTCGGTCGTCGCGGGGATCGCCGCCGCGACCTGACCACGGGTGAGGTCCTCGGTCCGGGCTCATCCTGAAGGTGAAGTTCATGAGCTCCGCGACATGCGGCCGAATCGTGCCCGGCGGGCGGCGAAAGAGGGTAGACAGGGCATCGCGCCCGAATTGTCCCACTTGCCCGCCCGCGACGCCCGACGGAGGACATCGTGCACCTACGGCTCATCCCGCTGTCCCAGGTGACGGAGACCGATGCCCAGGCCTGGCGGCGACTCGCCGACCTGGCGGTCGAGCCCAACGTGTACCTGGACCCACGGTTCCTCATCCCCGCTCACGCGCGTCCGGAGTCCGACGGCATGCAGATCGTCGTGGTGGAAGAGGACGGCGAGTGGCTCGCTGCCCTGGCCGTCACCACCAAGCAGGTGGCGAGCGGGGCCCGCATGCGGGCGGCGACCACGGGCGGGGCGTTCATGACGCCGCACTCCGACCGGCACCACCCGCTCGTGCGGCAGGGGGATGTGGTCGCGGCACTCACGGCGCTGCTGCGGGGGATGACCTCCGTGGGCCTGCCCGGGCTGGTCCAGCTCCAGCGGTTCCCCGCCGAGGGCGTCCTCGCGGAGGCGCTCGCGGAGGCCGTGGACCGGACCCCCATGCTCGTCCACGAGCGGCGTCGGGAGGTCACCGCCTTCGCGCGCCGGGCCAGCCTGCCGGTGCCGGCGGACGACGGACCCGCGACGCCCGACCACCTCGACGCGCGCGGCGGCTCCGTGCCGTCCCCGATCGCCCGTCCCGTGCTGGCCACCGACCACATGGCCACGGACGAGCGGAGGCAGACCCGCCGATGCGTGCGCGGGCTGGAGCGTGCCACGGGCGGCCCGTTGGAGCTGCACAACCGGAGCGCGGATCCCACCGTCGACGAGGAGTTCCTCGACCTGCAGGTGTCGGGATGGAAGGGCGACAGCAGCCGTGGCGGTGCTGCCCTGCGGCTGAACCCGCGGAACGAGCGATGGTTCCGTGAGGTCACGTCCCGGTTCCGGCGCGACGGCGACCTGCTCGTCACCCAGCTCGCGGCGGGCGGCCAGACGCTCTGGATCGGCTACGTCCTGCGATCGGGGGGCGCGTGCTTCGGGCTCCTGGACGCGTACGCCCAGGAGCACGCCAGGTACAGCCCGGGGTCGATCGGCCGCACCGCGGAGATGACACAGGTCTTCAGCGCCACCGACGCGCCGTTCTTCGACCCCGCCTTCGACGCGCGGTACGCCACAGCCGCGCGGATCTTCCCCGACCGGCGCACCCAGGTCGACCTGCTCGTCGCCACCAGCGGGCTGACCGCGCGCACCGTGCTGCGTGCGGTGCCCCTGGCCCGACGGTTGCGAGCCAGCGACGTCAGGCGCCACGTCCCCAGCGTCGGCACCGCGCGGACCTGAGAGGGCGGGGACGCCGATCCGCGCGGGAGGTCCTCAGTCCGGGCTCATGCCGCAGGTCAGGTTCACGACCGCCCCCGTCACAGGGTCGGGTCGGCGATGGTGGACGCGAGGCGGGCCGGCGCGGGCAGCGGCGTGTTCGTCGGCGCGGCGCGGAGCCCCTCGATGGTGAGGGCGGCGAAGCGTCGCGCAGCGTCCGCCCGGGTCGCGATCGGCGCCCTGGCCAACCCCCGGCCGGCGAGCAGGATGAGGTCGAAGTCGTCGAGGGCGAAGTCCGCGCGGAGCATGCCCGCCGACTGGGCGCGGCGTGCGAGCACGGACAGCTCGCCCACCAGCTCGCGTCGGTGCTCCACGAAGTCCGCCTCGCCCGGGTGCTCGGCACGGAACGCGTCCGTGAATCCCTGGTTGCGCGCGTTGAGCACGGTGATGCGCTCGATGACAGCGCAGAGCCCCCGCCACGGGTCGGTGTCGGCGGCGCCTTCCGTCACGATCGTCCGGCAGGCGACGAGCTCGCTCCGGAATGCCGCGAGGACCAGGTCCTGCTTCGAGGGGAACCGCCGGTAGAGGGTCGCCGGCCCCACACCGGCGCGGCGCGCGACCTGCCGGATCGTGACGTCGAGACCCGACTCCGCGAACAGCTCGCGCGCGGCCTCCACGATGCGGTCGCGGTTCTCCTGCGCGTCAGAGCGGAGCCGCTGGGGCACTGTCGGGCTCATCTCTCTCACTCTAGCGAAGTGGACGCCCCCGTCCACTAACGTCGCCCCGGGGCGGCGACACGCCGCGCACGGTGACAAGGAGGACGACATGCGCGCAGTGACCATCCGCTCGTTCGGCGACCCGGACGGCATGGAGGTCGTCGACCTGCCCTCTCCCGAACCGGCGGCAGGCGAGGTCCTGATCCGCACCGAGGCGATCGGCGTCGGCGGCTTGGATGCCGTGATCCGTCGCGGTGCGTTCGGCGGCGGCTTCAGCGAAGGCATGGTCCCGGGCAGCGAGATCGCCGGCGTCGTCACCGCCACGGGATCCGACGTCGACCCGTCGTGGGTGAGCCAGCGAGTGTGGGCGTTCACCGGCACCAGCGGCGGATACGCCGACGAAGCCACCGCCCGCGTCGAGGACGTCGTCGCGCTCCCCGGTGCGCTCTCCTCGATCGATGCCGTGACGCTCGGCACCGCAGGCCCCGTCGCGCACTTCGCGCTCGCCCGCGCGCATCTGGCCGAGGGGGAGACCGTCCTCGTGCGAGGGGCAGCCGGAAGCCTCGGCATCGCGGCCGTCGAGCTCGCCACGCGAGCCGGAGCGGCAGCGGTCGCGGTCACGGCCTCCTCACCCGGACGCGGCGATCGCCTCCGCGCCTACGGCGCCACGCACGTGCTCGACCGCACCGGTCACGGCGTCGCACCCCGCGAGTTCGACGTGATCATCGACATCGTCGCGGGACCGTCGATGCCCAGCTTCATCGAGCGGCTCGCTCCCGACGGCCGGATGGTCGTCCTCGGCATCGTCGGTGGATACCCGCCCGCAGACTTCGGCACAGCTCTGCTCAACGGGTTCCAGCGCTCGCTCACCGTCAGCACCTTCAGTCTCGACACGGTGCCCCAGGCCGACCTCCAGCACGTGCGGACCGAGCTGTTCGCTGCCGCATCCCGCGGTGAGCTCCACGCCGTGGTCCACGACGTCCTTGACCTCGCAGAGGCTGCCGACGCGCACCGGCGAATGGACGCTGGGGAGGTGCTCGGGCGGATCGTGCTGACCCCCTGAGGGTCGTTGCCGAGGCAGAGGCATCACGCCGTGGCGAACTGTGGACGCTTCCAGGTGGGCCCCGTGGGGATCGAACCCACAACCCGCGGATTAAAAGTCCGCTGCTCTGCCGATTGAGCTAGAGGCCCGGGTGATGAGTGGATTAACTCGTGGAACCCACCGGAGAACACCCGTGTCGTTCGCCGGGGCGGTGGGGCCGCCCTGGTGCCGACGGGATCCAAGGTACCGCCTCGTCAGTGGGCCGTTCTGCTCGCGCTGGCGCGCTGATGGCCGTGGGTGGCGGGTCGGTGGAACCCTCCGGATAACTGCGGTGTGGTTCGGGCCGGTGTCCGGTGGCGAGTCTCGTCGCGGTGAGGGGTCGGGGCAGCGTGGCGTGAACCCTTCGGGCGACGCCGGTCGGCGCTGACGGGTCGGTGGAACCCTCCGGATAACTGCTGTGTAGTTCTGGCCGGCGTCTCGACCACGCGAGCGTCCCGTCGGCACGAGGAGGCTCGGTGCCGGCGGGACGCTCGGGTGATGGCCGGAGGCGTGTGCCACGGGTCAGAAGCCGTGGTGGTGTTCGGGTGCGGTCGTCGGCGTGACCTGGGGGACCTGCGCCGCTGTGCCGATGAGCTTCAGGAGTCGGTCATCCTGGTTGTCCGCGTATCCGACCGCGCACAGCGCCGATGCGAGTCCGTGGTGGTCGAGGATGCGGCGGATTCCCCAGTGGTACACGCTGCCTGCGGTCAGGTCGGCGCCGGTGATGCCCAGGGTCTTGAGGAACCGGCCCAGGACCCCGTGCATGGAGCAGGCGGCCTGGTCCGATCCGGGGGTGTTCTTGCGGGGCGCGTATGCCAGCAGCGTGGACTCCAGGCGCTGGAGGTGCAGGGCGAACGTGGCCGTGTGGAACGGCTCGAGCGGGATGGCCCGGGCCTGGAACCCGCGGGTGGGGGCCATCGTGAGCAGCGGGGCGTCGAGGTGCAGGTCGCTCGTGCGCAGGGCGGTAGCCTCGGTGGGCGGGAGGCCCGCGTCTGCGGCGACGTAGGCGGCCGCGTTGCGCCGCTCGGTCGGGTTGCCGGTGCGGAGCAGGTGCAGGGCCTGGATGCGGCACAGCAGGATCTCGTCGTCCTCCAGGGGGCGGCGGGGCAGGTTGGTGCGCATCTTCAAGAGCGGCAGATCCCGGTACGCCGCGCTCGGGTCATGCCGGTGGTTGACGTACGCGGCCGCAGCCAGCGCCGCCAGGGTGTTGCGGGCGGCGTGCAGTTTCGCCGAGTCCGCGTCGGAGTGGAACGCGGTCACGCCCTTGACGCCTGCTGCCGTGCTGATCAGGGAGCTGGACTCTGTCAGGAGGTCCCCGACATCGGTCGCGCCCGCGGCGTGCGCGCTCGAGCGGATGATGTCCAGCCACTGTGCGGTCGTGTCGAGGGCGTGGGCGGGGATGATCGAGTATTCGTCGTGCAGGCGCTGCAAGGCGTCCATGGCCTCGTCGATGGTGAGGGCGGCGGCTGCGCCGAGGCGGGTGATCGTGATGGCGGACATGAGCGGTTCCTTCGTTCGTCGTGGGTGACGAACGGGAAGGTCCGATGTTGCGGCGTGCGCGCAATCCCCGCACGCCCGGGGGCGAACGGGGACTACGCGCATCCGCGGTGGGAAGGCTGTCTCAGCCGCGGCGGGTGGCCATCTCCCTGCCATAGGTGATGGCGTTGTTCAGGACGGCTCCCATCAGGAAGTCCAGGCGCTGGCCGCCCAGCGACAGGCTCATGGCGACGCCGGGGTGGCGCAGGCCCGCTTGGAACCACTGGTTGTAGGACTCCGAGTCGTTGCGACGTCCGAAGACCTCGCCGTAGCCCTCGTGGGCGCGAGCGAGCGGACGCAGCTCGGCGAGGGGGTCCACGCGCGGGGTGCGGCCCGTCGTTCTCTTGGGGTGGAACGTGCCCGCGGGGCGCCACGTGAGCTCGTGGGCGAACGCGCCGCGCTCGCACGGGATCTGCCAGGTGGTGCGGCGGTTCCATGTGCCGCGGTCGAGGTGGGCGGTGGCCTCGGTGCAGACCGGCATCGCCGTCTTCACGAGGTGTTCGCGTTCGATGTCTTCCTCTGCGACGTAGAGCGCGCCGTCGTCCACCACCAGGCGGTGGGCGCACCGCTCGCCGTCCACGGTGTGCTCGGCGGTCTCGATCTCGTGGTGCTGGGAGTAGACGATCTCGTAGGAGTTGCTCTTCGACCGTGGGTAGAGGCACAGGCCGACCGGCAGTGGGACGTCCGAGGTGTAGAGCCGGTCGAGGGCTGCGTCTTGCTCGTACCTCACCAGCTCGGGTGTGACGGCCAGGCCCGCCGCCACGAGGGCGCGCTGCGCGCGCTCGGCCGAAGCCTCCAGCGCGGGCCGCCGGCGAAGGGGGTGATCGGCAGAAGGCACATGCGGGTCTGTCGTGCTGGCGGCCGCGATCTTGTTCACGGCCTGGATGCGAAGCGAGCCCATCAGCCAATCGACGATCCACCCGGTGACGACACCGTCATAGATCACGGTGTGCACCCCACCCTGGGCGCGCTCCTGCACCGCCCGCATGAGGTCGACCGCAGTGAGGGTCTCGGCGCCCAGCGCGTGCCCGGTGGCGAGCATGACCCTGCCGGAGCTGGTCCAGGTGTGCATCGAGACGAAGTTGATGCCCCGCAGATCGGCCTTGCCGTCGATCGTCGTGTCGGTGCGCACGCGCTGGATGCGGGCGGTCGACGCGTCCCGCGCCCGGGAGTCGCGGATCACGACCTCCCCGGTGAGGGGGTGGACCCACTCGCTCGCCCCGCTGAACGGGGCGATCACCGTTCCGTCGCCGTAGATCGCGTGCTTCGGGTCGGGCCGCACCCAGTCCGGCGCGGTGGAGACATCGAAATGGCCCATCCACTTCGCCATCTTGACCGACGCGTCGATGAACGCCTGCTCGAGGACGTCGATGCCGCCGTCCTCGGTCACGCGCCGCTGGAAGGAGGTGATCTGGTCCCGCGTGGGAGGTGTGGGCGGCAGCCGCAGGCCTTCGATCCTGGCCATCAACAGCGCGGAGCACTTCTTCCACGCGAACCGGTCGGCGGCGTTCAACTCACGCACGACCGGCTGGACACCACCGACGGCGCGCGCCGCGGCCAGCACGGCGAGCATGCAGATGTCGGGGTGCTGCGCACGGGCTCCGGCGCGCGTGGGTCGATGTGCGGTCAGTGCGTCGGCGAGGTTGCTCAGACCGGGGAAGGAGAAGCACGCGGTCAGCAGGTCGATGGACGCCTGCTTGGGCCTGGACCCCGCGCGGTGGGACGGGTGGACGGCGGCGCGGGCAGGCCCGGCGGTGATGGTCATGGGGAGCTCCGGATGTCGCGACGAGGAGGACGCTCCGCACGGTTCAGCCCCGGGCGCGCGGCGCAGTGGCCGCACGCAGCACTCGTTCTCCCGAGCCGAGCCGCCCGTTCCACCCCGGTCCGCCGGCGCCGCCCGGGTTAGCGTCGAAGCCGGAGGCGACATGGCACACGTCCCAGCGCAGGAGCTCGATCTCGGCCACGCCCTCGAGCTGGTCAGGGGAGCGTGGGAGGCGGACGACGCCTTCTCCCCGCAGACGCGGCTGCGCAGCCTCGAGACCATCACCCGGTTCAGCACCCGCGCCCTGGTCCAGGGCGCCCGGCACGTCGCGGATCTGACACCGGAGGCGTGCCAGGGCTTCGTGCTCGCCCACGGCCAGAGCGGGCGCCCTCCGCAGCTCGCGACCCAGCACGCGCGCCGGACGATCCTGCGGATGTACTTCCGCACCCTGCGTGATCTCGGGGTGATGGTGGGCGACCCGACCCTCGACCTGCGGCTGCCGGCCCGCACCACCGTGGCGGCACGCCCGCTCGCGGAGGACGAGGTGATCTCGTGCAGGTTCGCCGTGCGCCTGGGCCGCGCGGGCTCCACCTCGCTGCAGCGCGCCACCTGCTGGGCGCTCGCCGAGGCGACGGCCGTCACCAGCGAGATCACCCAGGTCCGCATCGCCGATCTCGACGACCAGTGCCAACCCCGCTGGGTGCATCTGCGCGGCTCCAAGCGCGCGGCACCTCGCCTGGGCAGGCTCACCGACTGGGGCGCGCGCATCGTGGCGCGCCAGGTGGAGGACCTCGTCGAGCAGGGCGCCCCGACATCGACTTTGCTGACCTACCGCGGCCGTGCGGTTCCGGGCCAGCACGTCGCCCAGGCCTCGGCGGCCAACGCCATCGCCGAGACGCTGCGGGCGGCCGGCCTCGGCGAGGAGCCCGACGTGCGGCCCGCCTCGGTGCGCAACTGGGCCGGTAGGCGCCTGTACCTCGACGGGATGCCCATCGAGCAGGTCGCGGTCCGGCTCGGCGCGCGGAGCCTGGACGCCGTCGCCGCGGACATCGCACTCGACTGGCACCCCTCATGACCGCCCGGATCGCCGGCCGGATCGGCACCATCGACCGCCTGAGCGCCGTGATGGCCTCGCCCACCTTGATCCGGCTCGGCGCCGAGCTCGCCACCGAGCACCGGGTCGGGCGCCGGCCCGCGCACCCGCCCTACGTCATGCTGCAGTTCGCCGCCTTGGCCCGATTGGCCCGCTCAGGGGTGCGCGTCGAGCTCGACCTGGCCAACCCGGCGACCTGGGACTTCGCCAGGTCGATCACCCTCGAGTCCATCCACGCGCACTCCCTGGACGTCCCAGCGCCCGGCCCATTGCCGCCCACCTGGGAGCAGTGGCGGTGGTTCCGCGACCAGCGGCTGGCCACCGACGAGGGCCTGGGCGTCCTGGCGCGGACCTTCCCGCAGCTCGCCGTCGACCTCGCGCGGCGGATCGGCCAGCTCGACCCGCACGGCGCCGGCTCGCTCACCCACCCCGACGCCACCCGCACCGTCTACGGAGACGGCACCATCGTGCGGCCCATCTACCACCCGCCCCGCGCGGTGCGGGTGCACGACGACGACGGCGCGATCATGCCCATGTACCCCGACCCCAGGACCGGTGAGCTCGCGCTCAAGCCGCCGGGCAGGTTCGACCCCGACCTGGCCGAGCACCACGGCCACCTTGGCCCGGTCCTCGGGCACGGGTACGTCGCCTTCCACACCCGCGGCCCCTCCCCGAACCAGCGGGTCGTCCTAGGTGTCGACCACATCGACGCACCCGGCCACGAGGCGGCGTGCGCGCTGCGGCTGCTGGCGGACATCGCCCGGCACGCAGGCAGCGGCATCCAGCTCGTGGTCTACGACGGCGCCTTCCGCGGCGTGCACATCGACCACGTCATGCGCCGCCACGGCTACCTGGTGATCAGCAAGATGCCCACTCACGAGGACGACGACGGCGCCGTCCAGGCCGTGCGGACGAGCGAGGGCCGGATGGCCAAGAGCTACCCGCTGGGCATCGCCACCCACGACACCCCGGACGGGCCGTGCGGCCACCCGTTGGCGGCGATCGGCGGGCGTGTCGTGCAGCTCGACCTCGACGACACCGGCGACCCGGTCGTCGTCGCCATCCCACGGCGCGGACCGGTCAAGCGCTCACGCCGCACCAACGGCCAGTTCCACTTCAACCTCGGCTACGACGTGAGCTGCCCTCGCGGGGAGTTCACCGTGTGGGTCGCCCCCCACGGGAACGCGGACAGCGCCGCGCGCCCGGAGAACCTGCGCGCCATCCCCGACGACGACCCCGACTCCCTTCGCCTGCGTGGCCTGCGCTCGGACGCCGAGTCCTTCCACGCCAGCCTCAAACGCACCCTGCTCACCGAGCGGGCGATGAGCCTGGGGTGGCGGCGTGGGCTGCTCGACACCTATGCCTACGCGCTGCTGAACAACGCCCTCACGGAGATGGTCGCCGAGGGAGCGCAGACGCGCGGCGCCTGGCGCACCGCCGCGGCGCGCAGGTGACCACGGCCAACCCAACTCCAGCTCAGTCCGGGGAGCCCTTCGCCGCCGCGCCGTGCTGTATCACCTCCTATCGGGAGGCGCGGTGGGCAAGGGGCCGAGCAAGTGCGCGTGGTGGGTCCGCTCGCTGCTGCGCCGTGCGGTATCACCTCCATTCGAGAGGCACGGCAGCGATGGGACGCCTCCGTGAGGCCTCTGTGTGTCCTGTGCTGTTGTCAAGGTGCGGCAGCCCACGTCCGGAGCCGGTCGACGCACGGCACCGTCCCGGGAGCTTTGGCTCGCGCAGTAGTCCCACGGCCGGGTGCTGAACGACCCGCGGCGGCGCCGACGGGGGCTGTGTTCCATGCCGGTCTGCCGCCCACGGCGTTCCCGCGCTGCCAGGCCGCGACCGTCGGCGTCACGCTGGCGGCATGGACAGTGACGGGGTCTCGCCTCTCACGACGCCGGACGTGCTCGACCTGGCGACCGCATCTGGCGTGTGGGCTATCCGCTCCGAGTCAACGGCGGTCTACTACCTCGACCTCCCCGGACTGGTGATGCGCGCACGCGGCCCCAGTTCGCAGAGTTTCCCTTTCGACGACGAATGGGTCCGACTCGTTGAGGTCATCTCTTTCGATCCCATGACCGGTGAATCGGCCGCGAACCAGATCCGCACGGGGTGGCGTCCCCGATACCTGACCGACCCCCGCGGCGGCGCGCATGACTACGAGTGGCGGCTGCAACGGACCGTGACGACCATCGAGCAGGTGGCACCCGACGCGGCACGAACGCTCCGAGGCTTGCACAGGCCCCGAGACGATGACTGACCCGGTGAGCGACGCGCGTCTGTGATCAAGCTCCCGGAGCTGAACCCGGTTGGCGCTCTCCACCGCGCCTGTCCGGGTACGGAGTCTAAAGACTCTAAAGAACACAAAAAGGGGCCGACCTCAGGCAGTCAGCCCGCAGGCTGACGCAGGTTGCCGCCGCGCCGCGCTAGATCCAGCGCCCGCCCTGATCAGCGAGCGTCGTGGGGCTACTCGCGCCAGTCCGGGACGCCCGACGCCCGATGCTCCCAGCGCCCGCCGTGCGGTGGAGGGCCGTCTGGTGGCTGCATGTCTGCGTAGAACCAGCGCTCGGACGGATCGGACTGCGCTCCGATCCCGAGCACCAGTCCGCTCGGCGTGCGTCGCCACGCGTGCCAGTGCCGGCGGTCTTCAGCGACGGTCATTTGGACTCCGTGGTCCTCAGGCAGGCCCTTCCGTGTGAAGTCCCCGAGTACGTCGATCAGGTCCGCCCGATAGTGACCGCGGTTGCGGTGGTGGCCCATGTGGCACATGGCGAGCCAGTCCAGGGCTTCGCGAGTCTCCTTTATCTCGCGCTGGTCGAGTTGCCGCCCGTTCGCGTCGACGCCCTTGACGCCTGCGAGCCGGCGCAGACGCTGCGCTGTGAGCACTGGCTGGGCGCGTCGACGACCTCGCCGCATGCGGTAGACACGCACTGCCTCCAGCGTCTCGCGCCAGGTCTCGGTGCGGGCGATTGTCTGCAGGTGGTCGTGGTCGTTCGACAGGTCGTGAGCGGTTCGTAGGTCCAGACCCAGGGCCGCCACGGTCGCGACGCGGGTTTTCAGGGGTGCGGGGATTCCGAAGAGTGGCTTGCGCAGCCGTCGGAGCAGTTCGTCGTACGAGAGGCAAAGCGCCAGGACCCAGATGAACGGCAGGACTCCGAGCGGGAGCCAGATCGACAGTGCGAGTCCGAGGAGGACCTGGCGAGTGTCGAGCGCCTGCCAGTTCGCGGTGAGCTCGCGGACGGTCAGGACGAGCAGCGCGACGCCCACGAGCGCATTGAGGCGAGTGACCAGGAGTCGCCATGCCGACGTGTAGCGCTCGGCTACGGCGGTGAGCATGGCAAGAAGGACGAGACCGGCCTGGAGTGCCAGCTCAGCGAGGTAGTTGAAGGTGTACAGATTCATCGCGTACTGGAGGAAGATCGCCGCCCCGACCGCTTGCCTTGCCATGATGAGGAAGTATCGGTCGGTCTTCGCGGCATTCAGTGCGGCGAAGACCGCCCCGAGGGCTGATGCTACGAACCAGACGACAGTGTCCTTTGCCAGTCCCGAGTTCCAGAGCCCGATGCGTGAGGCGCCCGCGACGAGAAGGGTCACCCAGGCGGTGAGCGCCAGGAGCGGGACGACGACGGCCCAGACCCAGCGTCGCTCCACGCTCTCGCGGAGCGTCTTGCGTGCACTTGGGTTGGTGAGCACCACGGCGGCGAACGAGACGAGCAGGGTGACGATCGCCCACTCGCGCGAGTTCAGCACCCCCGACGCCGATCAGGACGCGGGCTCGGAGAAGGATGCCAGCAACTCAGCGCCCACAGGACACGTGCGTGCCGACAAGACGCCCTCACCGGTCATCATCGTCCGCAGCGCGATGGACAGAGGTCTTGTCGCTCAAGGTCCTCGACCACTCGGTCGAGCAGGATCGCGTCTCGGGGGAGGTCCGGGTAGGCGCGTTCGACGGCCGCGTGCTGGCTGCTCGTGTACAACCGTGGTGGCTCGACTCCGGCGTGGTCTTCTCAGCCCAGCGCGCGATGCGAGCGGTCCTGCCTCTCGCCACGGCGTTGAGTACCTCCGCCGCTGGCGTCTCTGACATGCGAGCAGAGAATCACGCCCCGCCCACACAGCAGCGGCCGTCGGAGGCACAAGTGTGACGATCGCGTGGAGCTGAGGCACGTTCGTCACCAGTTGAGCGCGAACGATGAGGGTGAGAGTGGGGGCTGATTGCGAGGCTGCCCCCAGTGAGGACAAGGCCCCAAACGACCTCCCCCGCCCCGACCGCCAATAGGGCCCCCGTTGCGAAGAGACACCCAACCGCCCCAAACCACGAGGGACCAGGAGCGGGCAGGCCACGCGAGCCGGAGGTGATGCCTCGTTCCGCGACTGCCCGCCGGAGTCGTTGGCCTGCTCGCGTCGGCTTCGGCATCGGGGCAAGACCCGTCGCTCCTTGGCCAGTGCTAGTCGGCGACTCTCGTGTCGCCGGCGACGACGAGGAAGTCGACGACGCGCTGCCAACTGGCGATGTCCGTTTCCATCGTGAGGTCGGGGCGGCGCGCATGGAGCCACTCGGGAAGCGTGACCGTATCTGCGCATTCGGGCCCGGCGGCGCTCACGGCGGCTTCGATCCAAGGGAGGCCCTGCTGGACCTGGACACGGACGGTGAGCTCGCTGACCGCGATGACGAGGTGGTCGAGACTCATGTGCTGCGGCTCGCGCCGCCAGAGCGGGCGGTCGCGCTCAACGCGCCGCCGGCAGGAGCGGTACTGCTCGAGCCGGAGCGGGAGTGTGCGGTCACGGGCGAGAGCACGCACCAAGACGCGATCGGGACGCGGCTCGGGCCGGCATGGCGACGCTGCACGCGGCGCAGATCGAGTTGGGGGGATCCGCCGGGGCCGAGACGCTCGAGGTGCGGATCGACAGCCGACGGGACGGCGTGCTGACGGCCGCACAGGGCGCGCGATACGCGCCGCTGATGTCGCGCGGCCAGGTCGTGGCGTGTGAGGCGGAGATCTTCCAGGGACGGACCGTGGTCGAGTTGCGCCTCTTCCTGCCGAAGGTGGGCCGAGATAGCGAACATCGCACCCGGGGCGTCCACTCCACGTACTCCCGCGAGACCTGGACTGCATCGAGCCACGGCGGTCGCTACCGCGGGGCGCGAGCCGGGGAGGGCCGCGCCGCAAACGGCCCCACGCGCCACCGCATCGGTGGACCGATGACCGCGTTGTCGACGGGACAGCGGAAGCAGTCGAAGTCGAAGACAGCGTCGACGTCGTGCTCACGGCACCGTCGGACGTTCCGCTGCAGCGGCCTACGAGCAGCCAGGGTGGTACCGGTCGTCGAGGCATTCTTCGAGGTGATCGTTGACATGTTGAGGAGATCCCTTCTCGTGGCGACGTGCGTACACATCCACCATCGAGCGCGCGTCGCTGTTGGGACATACGGTCGATGTCACACGATCTCGTCCGCGTCCGGCTGCCCGTGCCAGTACGCCGTCATCGCCGCGTGCTGCATCGACCCTTCGAGTAGCCGTGTGCGCATCGCCGAGACCGCCCCGACGAGCCACTTCACCTGCTCGACAGGTGCGCCTCGCTCGAGGAGTGCCCCGACGGACCCAACCTCCCAGCGATAAGCCGCGCGGAAGGGTCCGCCGCGTACCCCCTGCTGGCGGGCGACTGCGACGAACCGATCCGGGTCGTCGCGGTACCTGTGTAGCTCCGCCTCGAGCTTGATCTCGTCGCGGGGGTGGTGGCGAGGCGCTTCCTTGACCGCGCGATGACGATTGACCGCGGCCTCGCGGATCAACCGGTCGCGGGTCTCCGGCGAAATGAATCCCCAGTCGCACGCGAGCTCGGCCGGCACCCATGGATCACCGATGTGCTCCTCGGTGAGCAGCACCAGCTCAACGATGCTCGCAGTCTCCAACGCACCTGCGGCCTCAAGTACCGCGCCGAAGCCTGGAACCAGAGTTCCGTCAGCGGCACATGGCCATAGGGCCGACCATGACCCAGCGCGCACCTGCAGGACACGTCGGGCATCGATGTCGCGCTGACGCGACGGCGCCAAGGGCTGATGGCGCCCGAGGCTAATGGCGAACCAGCCCGGCACCGACGCCACCGTCCACTGCGGCTGCAGCGTGCGGAACTCACCAATGGCACCGTCGTGGACTACCCACCGTGCCAGGTGGGTCATCGTCAGCTTGCGTTCCGCGCGCCAAACCGCTGCGCCACCACGACCCTCGTATCGCAAACGACCCGCGGCCGGGCAGTCCCGCAGGAGAGTCGAGTCCTCCCATTCTGTGCGAGCGAACTCGTGCAGCAGTGCGGCGAAGTCGTCGCGCTGCGCCTCGAGCATGCGCAGCTTCGCGGCACCGTCATCACCGGCGAACAACTTGCGCGCGATGTGCAAAGCCACCTCGAACCGCATCGGCGCGTGCCACGCGACATCCTCATCCTGAAGGATCAAGGCCACGTCTGACGACGGCGCTGTCAGCACCACCCGCTGCTCCGCTCTGGACAAGGTCGCCGCAACCGTCAGACGCCACAGCCCTAACGCAGCAGCCTGCGAGATCACGGACGGAAGGTCTTCGAGTCCGACGTCGATGAACGGTCGCACCGAAACGATTGCCACGTTCAACGCATCGGTCAACGGACGGGCCGAGTAGTCCCTCGGGCCACGCCGCACCGGCTGACCCGGGAGCCGCAGGGCGAACGACATCGCGAGCGCCACCGTCTCCGCGCTCGCACGGAACGCCACGCGAACCCGATCGTCCTTTTCAGTGCGAGCCACCGGTCGAGGCGGGTACCGAAGGACCGTCGAGATGTGCGTCAGTCGCTCGTCCTCGCTGCGTACCGACTGCGCGGCGACGTACTCCTCCAGCAAGCCTCGAACCGCGGCGTCACGGCTCACACCGCGGTCGATCTTGATCGCCTCGAGCGCCGCAACTGCGGGCGGTGAGAGCCGGACGCTCGTCTGCATCCACCCAGTCGCCACATCGACCTACAAGGCGTCGAGTAGCGCACCGGCAACGAGAGCAGTCGCACGCGCCACCACGCGAGCCTCCGCCGGCGACAACGGCTGAGTCTTGCGAGGACCCGACGGGTGCCCGTGACCAGTCCCCACATCGTTGCGCAGCTGATTGACCCGCGTTGCCAAGAGGAACAGGCATTGCTGCACTGCCTTGTGTGGATCCGGGTCGAGCTCCACACGCCCAGGCACCGCGTACCCCACTGTCGTGAACGCACTCGCCAACGTCACCGGGAAGTTCCCCTCACGCCCACCCACCGGATACGAGCCCGTCATCTGCTCGAGCACGTGACGCGCGACCGCCTCATCGAGTTCCTTGCCGGTGCCGACCTGCAACGGAGGATCATCCGGATTCAGGTTCAAGCGGTCGACATACGACCGGAGCGCCGCAGTTAGCTCCGTTCCCGTCAGGTTGTCGATCACCTTGGGCCGCAGCGCACCCGTGCCGTCGACTGTGAAGCCCAACGCGTCGTACGCGTCGCGAAGGCGTCCAACCTTGACCGCCCCTGCGAACGACGCTGACGACTCTGACAAGCACCCGTCAGCGCGCAGCAAAGCAACCAGGTGCGCGCCGAGTGCCAAGCCGGCCTTCGGTGCGTGGTCTGTGGCGTGCACGAACACGTGCCGCACCCGCTTCGCCTTGCCTAACGGTGGGCCGCCCGGCGTGCGACCGCTCGGCGCCGGATCGCCAGCGCTCAGTCCCGCGCGCGAGAAGGCCTGGTCGAGCTGATCGTGGGACGGTCCGGCGCCATCCTCGAAGAAATCGCCGATCACAGCACCGAGCCCGATGAGATCCATGAGGCCCCACGCCCTTTCGCAGATCCGACACAGCCGCCGCTCTCGGGCGTGATCTCATAGTCTCTCGCGATCGGCACCGCGAAGGTCCGTTCTGAGCGTCGCAATCCGCGGCCTGGGCGAGAGCGAGGGCGGCGTTGCATCGACGCTGACCTAACCCCGCCAAGACTCGCTCGAGCGGGAAGGCTGCTCAGCGGCCGAAGTTGCGTCGAGCGGTCCTACGTTGCGCGACGATGTACCCCGCGCCCCGGCCGGCCAACCGACCTGCCGGCGAGCGGGTCGGCGGGGCCGCCCTTGGCGCGATCTGCGCCCCTGGCTGGAGACGAACGATGACGGAACTGGACAAGCTCGCTGACTGGTTCGAAGAGGACGCCTGGCCGACGATCTCGTGTCCTGTGTGTCTGAGAGGAGACCTCGCCCCAGTGTCCGTCCTGCCGATCGATACGGGCATCTCGCAGCGGCTGCGCGCGCATGAGGCGTTCGAGCCCGAGTGGATCGCCGGCTTCTTTACTGCGCACCTGAAGTGCCAGCGCGGGGGCTGCGACGAGACGGCGGTCGCGCTTGGGGACATGAAGGTCGACTACAGCAATCATCCGGACGATACGTGGGATGGTCAGTACGCGACGTTCCTCCAGTTGCGTCACGTCCTGCCTGCCCCGCCCCTCGTCGAAGTCGTCGAAGCCTGCCCTGAGCCGGTTCGAGACCGGCTCAACGAGGCCGCTCTTGTGATCTGGTCCGATGCGAATGCAGCGGCGAACCGACTGCGACTGGCGGTCGAAGAGGTCCTCGACGATCAGTCGATCGACCGGGTGGCGCACAACGGGCACCAACTGAAGACCCATGCCCGGATCGAGCGATTCCGGAGCAAGAATGCGCGCGTCGCGGACGCGCTCGAGGCCGTCAAATGGATTGGCAATCAGGGTAGCCACGAAGACTCGCTTACTCGCGCCGATGTCGTGGCGGGCGCTCAGATCCTTGCCCACGCGCTGGAGTTGCTCTATGACACGAAGCAGGAGGAGCTCAGACGGCGTGTGGAGGTCATCAACACGGCGAAGCGCGTTCCGCGGCCGGACGCACGGCCTTGAACGTGGGCGGAAGTCTGCGGGGAGATGGTGGAAGCGTGGGCCGGAACCCGGACCGGCGCTGGGGCAAACCATCCCCCTGCGGTGGCACGGCGCAGGACGAGGACCCGACACCGTGGTGATGGCGGGCCGTCGACCTGGGTAGTCGATCGGCCGCAGCTCGTGGTCCCATCGCGGCGGCTCGTGGATCGCCGAGATGGGCCGTGCGGGCGGCAGGTGCGACGCCTCGACTGCGTGGGTGCCGGTGCGGGTCAGGCTTCACACTGCCGAGGTCGAGCGCGGCACCTCCGTAGGCGCGGTGACCTTCGAGGTACGGATCGACGGTCGACGGGTGGGCGCGCTCACCGCCGCGCAGGGGCGCGCGGCATGCGTCGTTCTTGTCGCGGGCCGACGCCGTGGCCTGTAAGGCGGAGGTCTTTCAGGGGCGGACCGCGGTTGAGGCGCGCATCTTCCTGCCTAAGCCGGGCCAACCCTGAGGATCGCGCCCTACTTAGGACGCCGCGTACGTGAGGCGTCGATGATGCTTGCAATCTCTGGCAAACCGACTTCGCCCCTGTCCCTACCAGCGCGTTTCTCGGATCCAGTGGGCAGGCACGAGTCTGCGTACCTCGCCGGACTCATCGGCGCGCCAGTTGTCGACGATTGAGCGTTGGAACCGCGGGGCATCGAGGTTCGCATGATCGACAACGATGATCTGGAAGCGACCCCTGCTGGCATCGGCACCGAGTAGTTCAGAGCTCGCCCGAGACGGGTGCGCTGGCCTCGATCGATCCGCACGTGCCACCCTCCTCAGCAGGAACGCTCGCGCGGTCGATCGTCCAGCCCCCGCGCAGTTCAAACCCGGCGGCGCGGAGCATCGCCTCGCTCAGGCCCATGACCCGCGCTTCGAAGAAGATCCACTGACAGCGAGGCGGCTGCCTCGAGCGATGCGAGCCGCGACCCGTCCACGGACCATGCCGCGTGACGGGCCGCACGGTCGATCGACTCGATAACCAGCTCGGCGAACGTGGGCCAGTCATCCACGAGGTCGACTCGCACAGTGGCGCGGTGCTTCGCCATGTGTCCTCCTCAACCCATCGGCCGTCCGTGGAACCGTTGCATCAGCCGGCACTTCAGTCGATCGGCTTTGGCGTGGCTGTGGCACGGCCGTGGCGGCGGAGCGGCCCATGCGAAGCCGGCATAGGGGGCGGTAGGAGGCAAAAAGCCATCGGGTCGTGGCGCGCCGACGCGCGTTCAGCGCCGACAGCGAGCTTCTGTTCCCCCTGGAAAAGCGCGCCGGATGACTGGCACGCTACGCCGACCTACACCGCCTGGATCGATTCCCCGGATCCGATCGTGTTCACGTTTGCGGGACCGGGGTGAGGAACCGTCGGGACTGTCGGATTGCCGTAGTCGAAAACGAACTCGGCGAACTCACGTTTGTACTCCCGCGGCAGTTCGTTATCCGCCACGATGAACTGCAGCCGGCCGGGGTTGGTGCCGACTTGCGCGACGAAGCGTCGGTACATTTGCGCAGCCATACCCTCCGCGGTGTTTAGCGCGAGTCTCGGGCTGTCGATAAGCAAGAAACTGGGATAGCGTGTGTCGCGGCGCCTTGTCGCGACAGTCACGAGCGAGATCCAGTACGCCACCTGCGTCGCGGTAGCAATTCCGCCCGCGGAACTAACCTTCTCGTACCGCCTTCCGTTCAGCTCTGGGAGGTAGTTTGTGGGGTTGATCGACGCCATTTGGCCGTTGGGTACACCAAAGTTCTGAACTGTCCTCTGAAATTCTTCGGAGAGCTCAGTGAGCACTTCGGTCCGGCGCTCCTTTTCGTTCGACTCGAGCGAGAGAACGCGTGCCTCGAGGGACCGCTTCTCCTCATTCAAAAGCTCCACCTGGGTGCGAAGATCTTGAACTCGATCCCACTGCCGAAGAAGTGCCTCGATGGCAGCGGTCTCGACGGCGCTGCGCTCTACTCGGCGTGCGGCATCGGTGTAGGCCTGAAGCCTGGGCGAAACGCGCTGTTCCGTGCGCTGATCGATCTGTAGGGTGAGGCGTCTGATTAGACCCGTGCGCTCGGATTCGGCTCTCCGCACACCTGTCTGAGCAGATGAAAGCTCCTCAAGTTGCTGATCGATCTCGTCGAGCTGGGACCGGAGTTGTGCCATCTCGTATTGACCAGTGTCGGGCAGGTTGGCGACGACGTCTGTTTGCAAGCACACGCGGCAACGACCCTCGGGCACCTCGCGGTCCAGTGATTGCAGGCACCGCGGGCAGGCCATGAATTCGATGTTCGCCATCTTTATGCCCGCCGACGCCATCCGCTCGAGTCGGGAGATGTCCACGTGGACGCGGCGGCGTTCAACCGCGTACTCGGCATGCTGTCTCGTCAGATCGGCAGATAGCGCGCGGGCTTGCGCGACACCACGTTCGGTGTCAGCCAACAGATCTCGCAGCACCTGGGTCTCGCGATCTCCGGTTTCAGTCATCGCCGCCGACAAGCGCTCAAGCTCCAACGCCGCACTAGCGCCCTGGCTCTGGGCTTGGCCAAGACGCCGCTCAGCCTCGAAACGGCTCTCAGTGCCACTCTCGACCAGGAACCTCTCGACTGCGGACAGTTGGGCTGCCGCCTCGCCGACCTGGCTGTTCTTCAGATTTAGGTCTGTCCTGAGAGAGACCAGTTCATCAGACGTTAGGCCGAACAACAACTCAAACACGGTTCGACGCTTCGGCTCGTAGTAGCCTTGCGAGCTGCCGGCAATCTCGCGGTTTATCGCAATTTGAGGGACGTAGAGGAAGCGGAAGACGTCATTGAACGTGATTGGGGCTCCCGGCTTGCTGCTTCCGCTTGAGCGAGGGGCGGCGCGCAAACCGGTCGGCAGATCAAGGGCCTTCATCAGAAGGTCGCTAACTCTCGGCTGGAGCCGATCGACGAAGTGATCCTCGAGGCTGCGCCCCGCGATCGCGTCGAACACCTCAACCTTGTTCTGGTCTTCGGCACGTAGCGAGCGCGAGAGAAGGTACTTCTCGGCTCCGAGGCGAACCGAGACCCGCACCGTCGATACGGCCGCCTCCGCGACCGACGCGAGCAGGCCATCGCCCCCAAGTGCGTACTTCACCAACTCCAGCAGCGACGTCTTGCCGACGCCAGTCGGACCGGCGAGGACCGTCAGATCGGTACCAAAAGTATAGCGAACGGGGCCGCCGGAAGTCTGGAGTTCGATCTCGTCTATGCGGAACGTCGTCGTCATGTGATCAACTTTCGATGGGCTCGGTCCATCAGATGAGGAAGGCGTTCATAGATCAGGAGTTTGAGAGCGTTTCCTGTCATTCCGGCCGCAGCCGCGGCCACCGCGGAGCACTGGTCGTGAACGGCGGACCAAGTGCTTTCCTTGACTATGTCCTGGACGAGTCTTCGGCCATGGGTGGTCGGAGCCAGGGCTACGCTTCCCTGTCTGCCTTTTGTGTAGCGGAGCAGTCCCTTCGAAACGAGGGCGCCGATGATTGGGTAGTACTTGTCGTCCCAGGGCCCATACTTATAGCGAATCATCGGGTCTGCCACCGATGTCGGCTCGGCGAGCTCGTACGACGTCAGGTGCAGTTTGGGGTCGCTGTCCTCCAAGGAGTCAAGGACGACGGGCGCCAGGCCGGGGTAGCGAACGAGGAAGTCGAGTTTTGCGAGTTTGGTGAGGCCGTCCAATTTGCCCGCGTTCCCGGGCTCGCCGGCTACCGCCGTGACGAGGAGCAGGATCCGGGTCTGGTGATAGACGAGGTCGTCCACCGCAGAGCTGAGGGCCTCAGCGGCCGCGCTTGGGGCCGTCACAGGCGGTCCTCGGTGAGTTGCCGCAGGCGGTCCGCGGCGTCGAACGGTTCGGAGTACCACACCTTGCACGCGTTCGTGAGGTACGAGACCCCGCCGAGCAGCATGTCACTGTCGATGCTCGCCACCGGTCCGGTCCCAGCCTCGCGGGTCAGTCGGTCTTCGAGCTCCGCCCAGAGCGCTGCACCCCAGTGGCCAGTACTCGTACGCACAGCGGCGGTGGCGTGATCCGCGACGCGCAGCAGAAGTAGTTCGACCTCGGCAACGCGCGCACCTGGTTGCGACCTCTGCTCGCGCCGCCAAGAGGCGAACTGACGGCGGAGTGCTTCGGCTCGTTCGATCGAGGTGGCCGCACACCGCCCTTCGCTCATCTTCACCGCAAGTCGATTTGTGACGGTGACGCGCGGCAAGGGCATGAAGGCGGCAGGCGAGCTGACGGCGAAGGACATCGCGATGTGTGCGTCGGCGACGGTGATGGTCCGGCGCTCGAGGTCAGGAGTGGTGGAAGGGTCAAGGGTTGGAAGGAGACCCCGGCGCCTCGGGCCTGCCGCTCGCATTCGACCGCGAACCAGCGAGAGGACCGCCTCCCATACGGCAGCGGCGTGTTGAGGTTGGCCGATGGCCTTCGCGATCGGTTCGGCGTACCCGGTCGGGGCAAAGTCGGGAACGTGCTCTCTGCGTGGCAGTCCGTGGTCTAGTGTGAGGCGGTTGATGAACCGAGAAATAGTGGCGGGCAGATCATCGATCTCGGGATGACCATCGCTTTTCCGCCGATCCGCGACGCCCTGGATCAGTCGGGTGTATGCCCGGTGGGCTGCGGTGTCGGCTGGCGGAGAATCCGATGTCCCGCATAGATCGAGAATGTGGCCAGCGTCGGCTGCGAGACCCGCGGTTGTCACCAGTCGCGCTTCGAGAGAACCCCCGAGTTCGTGCCACCGGTCGAATAGGTGATAGACGCCGCCAACGGTCAGGAGGCTCGCTGTGGTTGTGAACGCTCCGAATTGAGGATCCTTGTGTTTGGCCGAGACGAGTTGAACTTGGCCGGGTCGGATTCGCACCCAGTCTTCGTGGTATTCACACACCAAGCCGCGGTCGATGGCGGCGCTCGGATCCATTCCCTGGTCAAGTACCTCGAGGTACAGTGCCAGGAGATCCGCGGTGGCCATCATCGCTTGCCACTCGTACCGGTCGAGTGTCTCGGCGCCTGCGTCGTCTGGTGGCGTCGCGGGATGCAGGGCGGCTCCCAGTGCTGTCGATGCCGCGCCGCTCATCTGGCCAATCTAGGGTCGAAAGTGGCATGCGTGGAACAGATCACTCGTTTGGCCTCTAAGGGGCGGCGCATGAGGCAAGGGTTCGCGTACTCGGCGGGCCGCGCCGCCTGCCGAGCAGCGCGCTTGGTGCAGGCCGCTTCGGGAGTTCAGGAGAGTCGTGGTGCCCGAGCGGCACGTGCGTCAGCCGCTGGTCCGCTTGCGCCGGCCCAGCCACCGCGTTGGCCAGGGCGAGGCCAGGTAGCGCCGCCATCGGCACGTCGGCATTGGACGCGTCGGACGAGTATCGCCGACCGTGGATGCCTGAGGAGCGGTGCGGGCTCGATTTCGCTCGGACCAGTGCTGAGTCCGAGTTAGGTGACGAGCGAGCGAAGCTCTTCACTGAGCTCTCCAAGAGCGTGCGTCCAAGTTTGGCCCTCGACGAAGTGGTTGAACCCGATGCTCGCGACGAGCAGGATCGTCGCGACTTCCTCCGGGACGTTGGTCGCGCGTTGCGACTCGCTGAGCAGGATCTGGGACGCGTCGGGTGAGCTCATCACGTATGCCTCAGCCCCCAAGAGGCTGGGGTGGCAGTAGCCGGTCTCGTGCAGCCACGCCACGTGTAGGTCCGACTGACCGAGCTCGCTCGCCAGGTTCGCAAACTGGACGTTGCGATCCTGCGAAGAGGGCTCGAAACATCATCTCGGCAATCGTGTCGAACACGTCCTGCGGGACGCTCCAGCGACCGTCCATCGCCGCCTGCATCCTGCGAGCGCGGTACTGGCTTGCGCGTGAAAGGCCGCGGTCTCAGTGGGTCAACGCACCACGATGATCACTTCGTGGAGGCAGACGTGCAGGCGTGCGGGTTGACGGTTGAGCAGCAGGACGAGCTGTGGCGACGGTGGCGGGAGGGTGAGGCGCTGCGCAGCGTCGCCCGCCAGCTGGGGGCGCCGGTGCATCACATTCGCCGGTACGTGGCGCAGACCGGCGGGGTGCGGCCTCGGCCAGCGGGCGCTCGGCGCGGTACTTGTTGCTGCGGGAGCGTGAGGAGATCTCGCGGGGGCTGGCGGCTGGACGGAGCATGCGGCAGATCGCCGACGCGCTGGGCCGGCCACCGTCGACGGTGTCGCGGGAGGTGGCTCGCAACGGCGGCCACGACGCCTACCGGGCGTATGACGCCGACAGGCGAGTTGCAGCAGTCCTCCAGCGCTTTCGCTGCTTCCTCCTCCGACGCGAGCCGCGAGACGCAACTCTCCGCTGTGGCGGAGTCCGCGGCGCCGCCACAGGAAGCAGCCGATGCGAGCCTTCGAGTCCTCTGTCTCGGTGTGATCTCAGATCCTCGGTTCGTGCTCTCCGGGGTCGTCGATCCACGAAGCCCCGACCGCCTCCAGCGGCACGTCGATCAGGTACTCGTTGCTCGGTTGGCAGAGCTGACTGGTGTCTTCCCTGTCGACTCGCGGGTGCTTGGGCGCGCTCGAGTGTTGTGCATCGATCTCGCCGCCGCCGCCGCTGCCGCTTCTCGGCCCGGTCTGGTGGCTGAGCTTGCACCCCCGCTGTAGCGCGCTGCTGCCTCACACCGCTGCGTGCTGGTTGCCGATCCCCGGGCACTGGGGACGTTCCAGTGTGGGTACGCCGCGTTCCGCGTTCGCCGACACCTGACGTTCCCGAAGCGGCATGGCCACGGTCTTGGAGATTCCGCGCCGCGTCGCAGCTCGGGTGCGGTGTCGCAGGTCAGAGTTAATCCACTCATCACCCAGAGGCCCGGGTGATGAGTGGATTCACTCGTGGAACCCACCGGAGAACACCCGTGTCGTTCGCCGGGGCGGTGGGGCCGCCCTGGTGCCGACGGGATCCAAGGTACCGCCTCGTCAGGGGGCTGTTCTGCTGGCGCTGGCGCGCACTGATGGCCGTCGGTGGCGGGTCGGTGGAACCCTCCGGATAGCTGCGGTGCAGTTCTGGCCGGTGTCTCGACCACCCAGCGCCCCGTCGGCACGAGGAGGCTCGGTGTCGGCGGGACGCTCGGGTGGTGGCGTGCGGCCGTCAGAGCCCGGTCAGGGCGCCGTGAGTGCCGAGCGCCAGCCGCGCGAACCGCTCGCCCATGAGCTGGTGCGTCGCGGCGTCCGGGTGCAGCCCGTCCGGCAGCGGGTGGGCTGCCTCGTCGGCCGGGCCGTACAGCTCACGCCCGTCGAGGTACGCGATGTGCGGGTCGTCGGCCGCGCGCTGCTCCACCACGCGCTCCAGCTGCTCGCGGATGACCTCGAGCGTGAGCCGGCCCGCGGGCACCTCGGCCGGGTCGCCGGTGGCGAGGAACCGCACGGTGCCGGTGCCGAGCGACGCAGGGTCGACCGCCCCCGGCCCGGGCGTCCGCTCGTGGATGGGGCAGAGGATCGGCCCGACCACCAGCAGCGGGGTGTCCGGGTGGCCGTCGCGGATCGTGTCGAGGAACCCGTGCACCGCGGGCACCAGCGCCCGCAGCCGCATGGCGTCGGCGTTCACGATGTTGATGCCGATCTTCACGCTGATCAGGTCGGCCGGCGTGTCCCGCATGGTCCGCGCGGTCAACGGGTCGAGCAGCATGCTGCCCCCGAACCCCAGGTTGACCAGGTCCACGCCGGTGGTCGCGGCGGCGACGGCTGGCCAGGTGCCCGTGGGGGTCGCGGCGTTGGAGCCGTGGCTGATGCTGCTGCCGTGGTGCAGCCACACCGGGCGGCCCGCCGTCGGCGCCGGGTCGACCGGGGCGTCGGCGCGCAGCGCCACCAGCTCGGTCAGCTCGTTGTGCGGCAACCAGATCTCGACGGTCTTGTCCCTGTCGGGCAGGCCGCCGAACGTCACCGTGCCCGGCGCCCCCGGCCGGACCTCGCGCGATCCCGTCTGCAGGTCGATCGCCAGCACGTCGCCACCGCGCACGACCCCCTCGGCGGTGCGCACGCCGTCGACGGTCAGCTCGTACACGCCGTCCGGGCGGGCAGGGGCGCCGAGGTACGCGATCTTCGTCGGCCGGGTCGTCAGCGCGAGCACGGTCGCCCGGGTGCGCAGCACGAGGCGGACGCCCGACGGCTGCGCCTCGGCCATCAGCAGCTGCGGGTCGGGGTACTGCCGGCGTGCCCACGCGGGGAGCCGGTGCGGCCGGACGCCGTCGGCGGTGCGCTCCAGCTCGACGGCGCCGCGGAGCAGCGCGTCGGTCAGGGGGATGTCCTGGGTGGTGCGGTCGTCCATCGGTCTCGTTCTCGTGTCGTCGGGGTGGGGGGTCACGCGGCCGGGGACGGCCAGTGCCGGAGGGCGGCGTCGAGGGCGTCGGTCACCCGGCGCCACGACGTCTCCGCGTCGGGCGTCGAGTGGTCGAACCCGCCGTTCGCCTGCAGCCGGACGAACCCGTTGACGGTGCTGCCTACCAGCCGCACCGCGTGCACCTGCTCGTCGGGGGCGAGCCCGTAGCCGTGCAGGGCACCGCGCATCAGCGCGGACACCCGGGTGCCAGCGGCGCCCGCCTGGGCGAGGTCGACCCGCGCCTGCGTGGCCGCCCACCGGCCGGGGTGCGCGTCGGCGTAGCCGCGCACGGCGCCGACCAGCGCCTGGACGGCCTCTCGCCCGGACCGGCCGGCCAGGGCCATCGACAGGCCGTCGCCGAGCTCCTCCAGCGCGCGGACGCTGATCCGGGTGCGCAGGTCGTCGGTTCCGCGGACGTGCGCGTACAGGCTGGCGGGCTGCACGCCGAGGCGTCGAGCGAGCGCCGAAACTGTCACCTGCTCGAACCCGACGGCGTCCGCGAGGTCGACGGCGGCGTCGGTGACGGCGTCGACGGTTAACCCGGCGCGTGCGGCCATGTGCGGGCTCCTTGTCTACGGATCGGTGTTCCTAGACTACACCTCGTAGACACGGCCACGCTTGGAGTGCGCATCTGCTCACGTGGGGCACGATCGGCGCGTCCTGCCAGGAAGGCCCTGACGCTCTACGCTCGCGTGGTCGCGGGAGTACACACGTCGCATCGGTCGCAATCCGGGCAGATGCGGGATCGTCAACACACACTGGGAGCCCAATGCACTCGCACCGCGCTCGACCTGCTGGCGCACTGCCCGCGCTGACCACGCCCACGCGTGCACGCGCGGTCATGGCAGGCATGCTGGTTGCGCTGAGCTGCGCCGCCTGCACCCCGGGGGAGGGCGTCGCGCCGATGACGACGCCGTCGGCCACCGGAGCCGTGGCAGGGACGGTGGTCGCGCCCGTGGTGCGCACGGTGACGATCGGCGGCGACCAAGTCGAGCTCGCGGTCGGCCCGGTGGCCGTCCACGGGGACGTCGCGGTCCTGCGGCTCGCGGCGCCCACCGATCCGCCCGCTCTGCGCATGGCCTTCTGGGAGGCCTTCGAGGGCATCAGCACCCCAGGCCCGAACGGCGCCCGACTGATCGACGTCGCCGAGGGCACCGTGATGACAACCCTGCGCGACAGCAGAGACCTCGCAGTGACGAGCAGGAACGGCAGCCCGGAGGGTCCCGCAACCGAGGCCGCGCAGCAGGCCGCGGGAGAGGACACCGAGGTGGTCTACGCCGCATTCACCGTTCCGGACGGTGACACGGTCGACGTCCTCCTGCCCGAGGCGGGCTGGTTCGAGGGCGTCCCCGTCGTGGACGCCGCGGCAGCCGGGGCATTGACCGTCCCTCCGGCCGAGTTGACGGACAACGACATCACGGACCAGGCGCCGTTCCCGCTGGAGTTCTACACCGAGCAGGTCGACGGGCTGGTGCGGGCGCGGCAGACCCCCACGGAGGTCACCCTCGACATCGCCTCTGACGTGCTCTTCGCAGTCGACTCCGCCGAGCTGGGTGCCGATGCGCAGGCGGCTCTTGCCGCGGCCGGCGCGCAGGTCAGCACGTATTCCGGCGGGCAGATCACGATCGTGGGGCACACCGACGACGTCGCCGACGAGGCCCACAACCTCGACCTGTCGCAGCGCCGGGCCGCGAGCGTGGAGCAGCAGCTGAGCACTCTGGTCGACCTCTCGGGGTTCGACGTGTCCGTCGAGGGGCGCGGCGAGAGCGAACCCGCCATGGCCGGGACGAGCGACGAAGCGCGAGCGCTGAACCGCCGGGTGACGATCACGTTGGTGCCCGCAGAGGAGGCCGCGCCCGCGCCCGCGGCGCCGGGTGACTCCGCGGCGCTGCCCGAGGCCACCGGGCCTGCCGCTACCGGGCCTGCCGGCGTGACGGTGCAGGACGGTAAGAACAACTACTCGGTGCGACTCCCGCAGGTGCGCCGGGTCGGTCCGTACCTGGTGGGCGAGCTCGAGTTGACGAACCTGGGGCCCAAGGACCTGACCGATGGAGTGCTCGCCTCTGGTGTGTCCGACACGAGGGGGCAGTTCGACCCCAGCCTCCAGCTGGCGGCTACGAACGTGAGCCTGCTCGTCGGCCGTAGCCGCGTCTACCCGGTCGACTACGTGCGGCCAGCGGTCGACATGCGGGAGCCGCTGGCTGACCGGGGGGTCACCGTCGACGCGGGCACGACGCGCGTGGTCACCGTCGTGTGGCCGGACACCGGCACGACGTCCGTCGCGGTGGAGGTCGCCCCGCGGCAGATCTCGGCGTTCGGCGGAGTCACCGTGGGCGGGGCGGCGTTCCGGCTCACCGACGTCCCTGTCGTGGACGCAGAGTAGGGCGGACCCCCTGCATCGCGGCGATGCGCGCATCGGACTCCTTGCACGAGACGAGGTGTCTGCCTGTCGTGCCGGCGCAGGTCAGGCCGCCCTGGGTCTCGCGGGGGCATGGAACTACCGTCCGAGAGTCGCCCGCGGACACCCGCCGGCGGTTCCGTCAGGGACACTAGGGAGATCAACCGTAGTTTCGACGAGGAGTCAAACGTGCCCCAGGGGACTGTCCGCTGGTTCGACACCGATCGGGGGTTCGGATTCATCGCCCTCGGGGACGAGGCCGAGGACCTGTTCGTGCATGCGTCCGAGATCGTCGGCGAGGACGGGCCGAAGGTGCTCCGCGAGGGGCAGACGGTCGAGTTCGAGCTGGGCGAGGGGGACCGCGGCCCGCAGGCGCGCCGGGTCCGGGTCACCGGCGACCAGGCCGCTGACGCGCCGGTCGGCGTGCTCGGCACGGTCACCTGGTACGAGCCGGCCAAGGGGTACGGCTTCATCACGCCCGACCGTGGCGGCGCGGAGATCTTCCTGCACAGCTCGGCCATCGTGGGCGGCGGTGTCGTCTCCGAAGGGCAGCGGGTCGCGTTCATGGTCGTCGACGGCGAGAAGGGGCCGCAGGCCGACCACCTGCTGCCGCTCGGCGCCGACGCCGCCGCGCAGGCCGGCGGGTCCGACGGGGCAGACGGCACCGTGTCCTGGTACGACGTGGACAAGGGCTACGGCTTCGTCGCCCCCGATTCCGGCGGCGCGGACGTCTTCGTCCACCACCGCGCTCTGGCCGGTGGGCTCGCCGAGCTGTACGAGGGCGACCGGGTGACGTACGACGTCGCCCCGAGCGAGAGGGGCCCGCAGGCCCGCGACGTGCAGCTCGTGCGCGGTTCGGCGCCTCAGGCGGCGCCGGCGTGGGCGCCGGCCGGGCGGCCTGGCGGCCGGTCGTCCTCCGACGCGCCTGTGCGCGGCGGCGAGGGCGTGGTCGCGCGCTACGACGCGGAGCGCGGCTTCGGCTTCATCACCCCCGATGCCGGGGGCGCGGACCTGTTCGTGCACGTGTCGGTCATCAGGGGCACCGAGGCGCTGGAGGAAGGCGATCGGGTCCGGTACGACGTGCGCCAGGGCGACCGGGGCCCGCAGGCCGACCGCGTCGAGCTGCTGTGAGCACCCTGGACGAGGTCGGCACGCGAGACGCCTGGCGATGCTGGCTGTGCGACGAGCCGGTCGACCCCGACGCGTCCGTCAACTCCGACCGCGGACCGAGCATCGATGGCGGCGCGACGCCCAAGGGCAAGAAGGCAGCACCGGGCTCCGAGCGGCTCGCGCATCGGGCCTGCAACACGCGCAAGGGTGCGGTCAAGCCCGTCGTGGCCTGGTCGTCGTCGCTGTTCGTCGTGGAGCCGGCACCGATCGTGGCGACCGTCGAGCGGCTGACCCGCAAGGGCGGGCGTGAGGTCGTGGCCCGCTGCCCGACCAAGGCGGACGGTGAGAAGGCCGCCGCCTGGCTCGTGGACCGGCTCTCGCGATTCGCCCCCGACCTTCGCGTGACCGCCGCCGTCGAACCGGGCGGTGGGCAGTTCCTCCTCGTGCTCCGCACTGTTTGAGCTTGCTGCTGGGTGGCCGTGGCGACGGTGATCTCGCTGCCGGTGGCGCTCGGCCTCGCGTTCGCGGGATGGCTCTGGACACCGGCTGTGGCTGGTGGTGAGCCCCACCCGGGCGAGGGGACTGCCCTGTGGGCGCTCTCTGGAGCTGCGCTCGTCGGTGGTTTTGTTCTCGCCCCAGGGCCGGCCCGGTCGCGCAGGCTGATCGGGGGGTCTCGGGGTAGGGGCCGCATGGTTCCTCATCGGACGCTTCGTGCTCTCTGCTCTGTGACCGCGGCCGCCGTCGAGCACGGACGGCCCGTACGAGTGGGCGTCGTGCTGCGCACCGGCGACGGCCGCCAGGTGGAACGCGGTGAGCAGCCGGGGAGCCGGCTCGACGCGCCGATCTCGTTCGCTGTCCTTACTGTGGGGAGCGACGTGGGGGGGACGAATGAACCTGACGATCAGCATTCTTTTCCGGGCGATCCCGCTGGCCATGGGGGCGGTGTGTCTCGCGTTCGGGTTGTACGTCCTGTCGGGCGGTGACGACACGAACCACTTCGTGGCAGGCCACGTCAACGTGGCGCTCACGGCGATCTGCATCGCGCTGTTCTCCACGGCCGCGACGATCATCCGCCAGCTCGTGCACAGGTACGGCAGGGTGTGGGAGATCCTGCTGCCCGTGCTGGGGTACGCGGTCGCGCTGGCCACGATGATCTGGGGCGTCACGATCGTGCGGCGGGGCGACGAGCCGCAGTTCATCGTCGCCGGGTACGTGATGATCGGCATCGGGTTCATCGCCGCGAGCGTGAGCACCGTGGCCACGGCCTCGACCAGGTTCACGCTCATCCAGACCAGCGCCGCGCGCGACGTCGGCAGCGGTCCACCTCCCGAGGCGTACTCATCGCGGGTCCGCGCCGTGCTCATCGCGGTACCGGCTGTTCTCGCGGTGATCGGTCTGGTGATCGCGGGCACGCTGTACGCGCGCGGTTCGACGCCCGAGGTCGTCGCCGGGCACGTGGTGACCGGGCTGTCCCTGGTCTGCTCCGCTCTCGTCGCGCTGGTCGCCAGCATCGTGCGCCAGGTCCGCAACGAGTTCGGTGAAGGCGAGCGCTACCGCTGGACGTGGTGGGTCGTGGCGATGGGGACCATCAACGTCCTCCTCGGCCTCGGGGTCCTCCTGGCCTCGGACAAGCCGGCGCGGCTCGCCCCCGGCGTGGTGCTGATCGGGCTCGGGCTCATCTGCTTCAGCATCGTGTCCAAGGTCGTGCTGCTCGCGCTCGTGTGGCGCCAGGTGTTCCCACTGGCCAACCGCATCCCGATCATCCCCGTGGGCACAGCGCTCACCTGCCTGTTCTTCGCGGCGTTCCTGTTCGAGGCGACCGCGCGACAGCCCGGCTTCTTCGTCGGCGCACACGTCCTCGTCGGGCTCGGGGCCGTCTGCTTCACGCTGTTCTCGATCGTGTCCATCCTCGAGGCCGGGACGTCGTCGTCGTAGCCCGCAGGAACGCGTTGGGGGGTCGTCTCGTCGGCCCCGGTGAGCTGGAGGTCTCTTCGGTGCCGGGGAGTTCTTCGGTCGCGACGCTCTTGAGGCCGGTGAACCCGTTTGTCGCGATCTCGCCTCCATCTGATCGCGGAATGTCCACCTGGTCGGTGCGCCAGGTCTGAACAACCTGCTTCGCGCGGGCTTCGACCATGTCCCCAGGCGTGAGGGGGTTCGTGGGCCAGCGGCAGATGAGTCGCATTATGCGCGTGACGTGCGCTTGACGTGTCGCCGGCGAAGAATGCCGACAACCTCGCTGGGACCATTCCTGGAGCTTCGGGTTGCTGCTACAGCGAGAGTCCCCAGCTATATCCGACAGCGGCCAGCGCGACGGTCACGACGAGGATCCCGATCCCGTAGGCCAGCGCGACGCCGTAGTTCTTCTTCCGGACCAGCTGGACCGTCTCGTAGCTCGCGGTGCTGAATGTCGTGTAGCCGCCGAGGAACCCGATGCCGACCGTGGCGCTGACCACGGGCGAGGCGACGTTGGCGGCGACCAGCCCCGTGAGCAGCCCCAGGACGAACGAGCCGGTCAGGTTGATGATCGCGGTGGGCCAGGGGAAGGACGAGCTGACGCGGCTCCGGATCTGGGCGTCCACGACGTAGCGCGTGCAGGCGCCGAGGCCGCCCGCGAGGACCACGAGGACGAACACTCCGGGCGTCATGACTTACCTCCGGGAGCCGCAGGTGTCGTCTTCTGGGCGTGCCCCTCGATGTGACGCAGCTCGTCCTCGTCCGGCTCGTGCGGGTGCAGCCGCGTGCCCAGGGCGATGCCCGCGAGCGTCGCGAGCGCGCCGATCAGCACCGTGCCGAGCGCGTACGGGACCGCGACGTTGGCGCGATCATCGTGCAGCAGGACGGCCGTGTCGGTCGCGAGCGAGCTGTACGTGCTCAGGCCGCCGCAGAATCCCGTACCGATCAGCAGCTTGAGCCGGCCGGTGAGCGCGGTGCCGGGCGCGGTGCGGGCGAGTGCCTCGTACAGGTAGCCCAGGGCGAACGCGGCGAGCAGGTTGACCACCGGCACGACCACCGGCACCTGGTCGACGTTCGGGATGGCCTGCATCAGGCCTTCGCGCGCCGCGACGCCCAGGATGCCGCCGATCATGACCAGGCCGAGCCCGGACCAGTGCAGCGGTGTTCGGTGGGGCCTGCGCGGTGCCGCGTGCGCACGCCCTGGCTCGTGGTGGCTGTCGGATGCCATGTCTCTGACGCTAGGCCGGAATGCCGTCGCGCGCGCGACTAGAGCCCGGGCCGGGCGTCGAGAACGATTCATTTGTACAGCCGTTCAGAAAGCCCGCGCACGGGGAATCCGCCGCCCACCTGCGGATATGCCCACGAGTTGTCGTCAATGGGGTTCGGCGTATCGTCAAAACGAGCACGCAGTCACAGCCGAGGTGCCACGTCATCACGAAAGGTCCCAGGACATGGATCTGACCCCGCGTGAATTGGAAAAGCTGTACGTGTACCAGGTCGCAGACCTCGCACGGCGCCGCCGCGAGCGCGGCACCAAGCTCAACGTGAGCGAAGCGCAGGCGCTGGTCTCCGAGGCCATCCTCGAGGCCGCCCGCGACGGCAAGTCGGTCGCCGAGTGCATGGAGCTGGGCAAGCACGTCGTCTCGGAGCACGACTGCATGCCCGGCGTCCGCAAGCGGATCGCCCTGCTGCAGGTCGAGGCCACGTTCCCGGACGGCAGCAAGCTCGTGTCTTGTCACGACCCCGTCGCGGTGTGACCGTGTCGATGCCGCAGCTCCGACCCGTGCTGGTCGGCGGTCACGAGAGCCGGCAGGGGGCGGACCTGGAACGTCTGCTCGCCGTCCTGCCCGGTGCCCTGGTGACCGCGCCCGGCAGGGCCCTGCACGACCGGGTGCGTGCCCTGCTGGAGTCGGGTGCGGGGCCGATCGCGGTCCTGCCGATGACCTGGGGGCGGGACCCGGTGGCGGTCGCCGACACGGCCCGCACCCTGCACTGGCTGAGCACGGGCACGGGCACGGACGCCGCCCGTGGGCGGCTCGCCCTGTGCGAGCCGTTCGGCACGATCGACCACCTCGTCGCGTTGCTGCGGATGGCGGCGACACGGACCGTGGCCGCGCAGCCCGACGCCGCTCTGGTGATCGCGGCCCCGCGGGCCGACCCGTTCGACGACGCCGAGCTGCACCGCGTCGCGCACCTGGTGCGGACCCATGGCGCCGGCCTGGAGGTGGCCGTCGCGTGCGTCGACACCGACGCCGACCTCGCGCATGCCGTCGGGCGCGAACGGCTCCTGGGCGCCGACGGCGTGGTGGTGGTCCCGGCGGGGTTCGCCGAGTCGAGCCCGGCTCCCGCTGCCCTCGACGGTGCGTCGTTCTACGGCCCGCTGCTGTCGGACCGTGCGATGGCGCGGATCGTCGAGGAGCGCGTGGCCACGGCCGTGCACGAGCTCGACCACGGCCGCGACGGCATCGACGAGGGGCTGGAGGCCGACCACGGGCACGGCTACGCCCACTCGCACGAGAGCGTGCCGGGTTCGGGCGCTCATCCGCACACCCACGGCCACCAGCACCAGCACCAGCACCACGATGTCGCGGCGGCCCTCGCGCCCGTCGCACCGGGCCCGACGCGCGCCGACGCACCCGCGCCGGCGCACCTGTGACGCCGCACGCCCCGACCCCAACCACCACGTGGAGGGACACACGATGCTAGGCAGCCCCAAGTACGACCACAACGAGAAGGACATCGAGATCAACGCCGACCGCGCGAAGGTCACGCTGCAGGTCGCCAACACCGGCGACCGCGCCGTCCAGATCGGTTCGCACTTCCACTTCTTCGAGGTCAACCGCGCCCTGCTGTTCGACCGCGAGAAGGCGTACGGCATGCACCTGGACCTGCCGGCTGGCACGGGGGTGCGGCTCGAGGCGGGCGACACCCGCGAGGTCACGCTGGCCGCCTACGGGGGCGGACGTCGCGTCATCGGGTTCAACAACCTCGTCGACGGTGGTCTCGACGCCCGCCAGACGCGGCTCGACGCCCTGCGCCGTCTGGCGGAGTGCGAGTTCAAGGACGGCGCGCCGAGCACGCCGAAGCCCGACGCCACCCATGGGGGGGACCACTGATGGCGATCCTGTCACGCAAGCAGTACACCGACCTGTTCGGCCCCACGCGGGGCGACAGGATCCACCTGGCCGACTCGAACCTCGTCATCGAGATCGAGAAGGACTACAACGAGGGGCACTACGGCGACGAGATCGTCTACGGCGGCGGCAAGACGGCGCGCGACGGGATGGGCGCCGACCCGCGTGCGACAGCCCCGCAGGGCGTGCTGGACCTCGTCATCACCAACGCGATCATCCTCGACCCGGTGCTCGGCGTGATCAAGGGCGACATCGGCGTCAAGGACGGCAAGATCGCGGGCGTCGGCAAGTCCGGCAACCCGCACCTGCAGGACGGCGTCGACCCGCGTCTCGTCGTGGGCACCGGGACGGAGCTCATCGCCGGCGAGCACCTCATCGCGACCGCTGGTGCCATCGACCCCCACGTGCACTACATCTCGCCGCAGCAGGCCGAGGCCGCCCTCAGCAACGGCATCACCACGCTGTTCGGCGGCGGGACCGGCCCCAGCGACGCGACCAACGGCGTGACCACCACGCCCGGCGCCTGGTACCTGCACCGCATGATCGAGGCCGCCGAGGACGTCTCGGTGAGCATGGGGTTCTACGGCAAGGGCAACGGGTCGCTGCCCCAGGCCTTGATCGAGCAGCTCAAGGCCGGCGCCGCCGGGCTGAAGGTGCACGAGGACTTCGGCGCCACACCCGCGGCGCTGAGCGACGCCCTGTCGGTCGCCGACGAGTACGACGTGCAGGTGGCGGTCCACACCGACAGCCTCAACGAATCCGGTTTCGTCGAGGACACGATCTCGGCGATCAACGGGCGCACGATCCACACCTTCCACACGGAGGGCGCAGGCGGTGGGCACGCCCCCGACATCATGAAGCTCGCGAGCTACCCCAACGTGCTGCCGTCGTCCACCAACCCGACGCTGCCGTACACGGTCAACTCGGTCGACGAGCTGCTCGACATGGTGATGGTGTGCCACCACCTGTCGCACGACATCCCCGAGGACGTCGCGTTCGCGGACTCGCGCGTGCGCGCCGAGACGATCTCCGCGGAGACCGTGCTGCAGGACGAGGGCGTCATCTCGATGTTCTCGTCCGACTCGCAGGCGATGGGTCGCATCGGCGAGTCGGTGATGCGCGCCTTCCAGACCGCGCACCACAACAAGGACAAGCGCGGCAGGCTCGCGGAGGACACCGAGCGTCACGACAACTTCCGGGTGCTGCGCTACCTGGCCAAGGTGACGATCAACCCCGCGATCACGTGCGGCATCTCCGACTACTACGGGTCGCTGGAGGCCGGGAAGCTGGCTGACATCGTGCTCTGGCCGGTGGGCTCGTTCGCGGCCAAGCCGAAGATGGTGATCAAGGGCGGCGTCATCAAGTGGGCGCTCATGGGAGAACCGAACGCGTCGCTCCCGACCCCGCAGCCCGTCTTCTACCGTCCGATGTTCGGGGCGTACGGCCGGGCGCAGCAGAGCACCCGTGTGACGTTCATGTCGCAGGCCGCGATCGACGCCGGGGTCCCCGAGCAGCTCGGTCTGCGCAGCACCGTGCTGCCTGTGCGCCGTACCCGCCAGCTGGGCAAGGCGCACATGGTCCGCAACGACCGGGCACCCGATGTCTACGTCGACCCGGAGACGTACAAGGTGACGCTCGACGGGGTCCCGGCCCACATCGAGCCCGCGAAGTCGCTGCCCATGACCCAGCTGTTCTTCCTGGCCTGAGGAGCGCCGTGCCGACGACAGCCGTGCCGACGACCGACCTGCCGAGCAGCGACCTGCGCGCGCTGCTCGTCAGCCTGCAGCTGACGGACTCCGCGTTCCCGAGCGGCTTCTACACGATGTCGCACGGGCTGGAGGGCTTCAGCCAGGCACGGCTGGTCGATCGGGGCGGCGTCGAGGGCCTGCTGCGGGGGCTGCTGCTGCACTCCGTGGGCCCGGGCGACGCGACCGCGCTCGCTCGGGCCCACGAGGCGGCGGCCGTGGGCGACTGGGACCGCGTCCGACAGGTGGATCACCTGCTGTACGCCACCAAGCTCAACGCCGAGATGCGGCGAGCGTCGGTGCGCAGCGGCCACCAGCTGTCCGACGTGGCGGGTGCGGCCCTCGGGGGGCCGGTGCTCGCGGAGTGGGCGCGGATCCTGGCGGCGAAAGAGTCGCCGGGATGCCAGCCGGTCGCCACGGCGGTGGCCTACGCCGCCGCGGGGGTCGGGACGGCCCAGGCCGTCGCGTCGGACCTGTCGGCGTTCGCGGTCAGCGTCCTCGGTGCCGCCCTGCGGCTCCGGCTCGCCGACCACCGGCAGGTCCAGGTCATGCTGCACGCCGTGGGTCCGGTCATCGCGCAGGCGGCCGAGGAGGCCGTCGCCCGCGACCTGGCCGACCTGGGGGGCTGCGTCCCGATGGCGGACGTGATGTCGGCCCAGCACGAGCGTGCCGAGGCGCGTCTGTTCACGAGCTAGCACGCACCGGCGCGGGGACGCACCGCCGGACGAGAAGGGGAGAGCGATGAGCGAGAACGTGCTGAGGATCGGCATCGGGGGACCGGTGGGATCCGGCAAGACGGCGCTGACCGAGGCCCTGGTGCCGCGGCTGATGGCCGCCGGCAGGCACCCCGCGGTGATCACGAACGACATCTACACGCAGGAGGACGCCCACCACGTGCGCCGCGAGCTGGCCGGCGTGCTGGACCCCGAGCGCGTGATCGGGGTGGAGACCGGCGCGTGCCCGCACACGGCCGTCCGGGACGACCCGACGATGAACCTGGCGGCGGGTGCCGAGATGCTCGAGCGGTTCCCCGACGTCGACACGCTCCTCTACGAGTCTGGCGGTGACAACCTCACCCTCACGTTCTCCCCGGCGCTCGTCGACGTGTTCGTCTTCGTCCTGGACACGTCCGAGGGCGAGAAGATGCCGCGCAAGCGTGGTCCGGGCATCACGGACTCCGACATCCTCGTGATCAACAAGATCGACATCGCGCAGTACGTGCGCACGGACCTGGGCGTCATGGAGTCCGACGCGCACCGGGTGCGCGAGGGCAGGCCCGTGGTGCTGACCAACTGCCTGACCGGCGAGGGCGTCGACGCGCTGCAGGACCAGATCCTCGCCGCGTGGGACGGCCGCACGCGCGCCCTGGTCTCGTGATCGTGAGCGCCGACGTCGTGACGGACCCTGGGGTCCCCGCGGTCCGCGCGACCGGACCGTCCGACGCGCCGCCGGACGTCGCCGGGCAGGTGGCACCCGCGTACGGCGGGCGTCGGCTCCAGCCGGCCTACTACCTGCCGGACCACGTCCCGGCCGAGGTGGCCCGGTACGCCGGCGTGCCCGACATGCTGCCTGCGGGGAGCCCGGGGAAGGTCGGCATCCTGGACCTGCGGTTCGAGCGGACAACCAACGGCACGGAGCTGGTGGCGCACTACCAGAAGTCGCCGTTGCAGATCATGCGGCCGCTGTACTACGACCCGCTGCGGCAGGACATGCCGTACGTCTACCTGATGTCGACGGGCGCCGGGATCCTGCAGGGAGACAGGCTGCGGACCGACCTGAGCTTCGGCCCCGGCACGAGCGCGTACGTCACCACGACGGCCTACACGCGCGTGCTGCGGATGGAGCAGGACTACGCCGTCGCGCTGATCGACGTCGACGCCGCCGAGCACGCGTACGTGGAGTACATGCCGGAACCTCTCGTCCTGTTCGTCGACTCGCGCCTGTACCAGCGCACGCGCCTGACGGTCGCGGAGTCCGCCACCGTCGTCGCGGGCGAGACGCTCGTCGCCGGGCGGCTGGCCCACGGCGAACGGCACCGGTACGCGGCGCTCGCCGCCGACCTCGAGATCAGCCGACCGGACGGGACGTGCCTCGCGGTGGACCGCGTACGGCTCACCCCGACGGACCGCGGCACGGGCGGTCTCGCCGTGCTCGCCGACCACGACGTGCTGGCGATGCTGTACGTCGTCACCCCGCTCGCGTCCGCCGCGGACCTGGCCGACCTGCTGCACGCCGAGCTGGCCGGGGCCGAGGGTGTCGTGCTGGGCGTCAGCGCCCTGCCGGGGGACGTCGGCGTCTGGGTACGGATCCTCGGCGACGCGACCGAACCCGTCGCGCACGCCACCGCTCTCGCGTGGCGGGCGCTGCGCCTGCGGCTCACAGGCCGGCCGGCACCTGTCGTGCGCAAGACCTGAACCGGGCGCCGCCCACGGTGAGCCCGCCGGCACCACCAGCACGGACAGGAGAGCTCGATGGCAGCGACAGACGCCACAACGCCGACCGGAGGGGTCGGTGCCGCCCTGGACGTGCGCTCCCTCTCCGACGGCCTCTCGCAGATCTTCTTCCAGCGCAACGTGTGGACGGGTCTGCTCATCCTGGCCGCGTTCGTCGTGGCCGACTGGCGGATGGCGCTGCTGGTCGCGATCGGCACCGTCGCGTCGACCCTCACGGGCGCTCTCATGGGGGCGCAGAACGTGCGGCTGGGGATGCAGGGGTTCTGCGGCGCCCTGCTCGGCGCCGCCGTCTACACCGCGCTCGGCTCCCAGGGCTGGGCCTACCCGATCGCCGCGCTCGGCGGGATCCTGTGCGCACCCGTGACCTGGTTCTTCGTGTGGCTGTTCGCCACCCATCCCCTCGCCCGGTTCGGGCTTCCGGCGACCACCGCACCGTTCTGCGTGGTCGCCGGCGTGATGCACGCGACCACCTCGGGCCTGCAGGTCAGGTCCCCGGCCGTGCACGTCGTGGAGGACACCGGCGTGACGTACCTCCAGTCGCTGCTGACGAACGTGTCCGAGGTCGTCCTGATCAGCAGCGTGTGGTCCGGCGCGCTGATCCTGCTGGGCCTGTTCATCGCGTCGTGGAAGGTCGGGCTCGCGGCCGTGATGGGCAGCGCGGTCGGCAGCCTGTGCGCGCTCGCCCTGGGCTGGGCCGAGGCGGACGTCGCCGAAGGGCTGGCCGGCTACTCCGGCGTGCTGACCGCGATCGCGCTGTCCGTCGTCTTCCTGCGCAGCAACGTCGCGTCCTGGCTGTACGCGGTCGTCGGTACAGCGGTGACGGCGGTCGTCACGCTGGCCATGAACGACGCGACCGACGCCCCGCACTACACGTGGCCCTACATCCTGACGACCTGGGTCCTGCTGATCATCGCCACGGGCATCCGCGCTCTGCGACGGCCGTGACCCTGCAGCCCGAGCTCGTGCTGTAGAAGGAGACGCCCGTGGACACCGTGTGGCTGCTGCTGGGCGTCGTCGTCCTCGCCGCGACGCTGTTCGACGTCTTCCTCACCGCGCTCAACTACGACGAGTCGGGTTTCCTCGCCGGGCCGCTGACGCGGCTGCAGTGGCGGTCGCTGCGGCGCGTGACGCGACGGCTGCCGCGACGCTGGCGGCCCGCAGCGCTGCGCCAGGTGACCGGGATGCAGCTCGTGCTCAGCATCGTGCTGTGGGTGTGCGGGACGATCCTCGGCTACGGCCTCATCTACCGCGGTCTGATGACACCGACGTCGTTCTCCGTCTCCGGCACCGGGGCGGACCTCGACCTGTTCAACGGCCTGTACTTCAGCGCCGCGCAGCTCGCCACGGTCGGCGGGTCGTCCCTGACCGCGGAGACCGACGTCCTGCGCTTCCTCAGCATCGCGGAGACGCTCACCGGCGTGCTGCTGCTGTCCCTCATCCTGACGTTCCTGCTCGGCGTGTACGGGGTGATCAGCGACCTCAGCAGCCTGTGCACGCAGTTCTTCACGGCCGAGCGCGGTGCCGGCTCACCCGTCGCGAGCCTGACGCCGTACTTCCGCGACGGTCAGCCCAACGACCTCGACGGCCACCTCGACGCCGTGGGGGACACGTTCTCCTCGTACACCGACGGGCTGCGCCTGCACCACGCCGCGTACTACTTCCAGAGCGGACGCGACCGGTTCGCGCTGCCGTACGCGCTGCGCATGATCGGCGGCACGATCGGGGCGTTGCGCTGGGGGCTGCCCACCGGGCATCCGGCCACCGCCACGGCGCGCCTGGTCCCGCTGACGTTCGAGTTCCTCCAGTTCGGCGAGTACCTGCAGGGCCGGGTGCGCTGGACCAGCGTGGACGTGCCCTCGGTGGTCGACCCCCAGCGGTTCGCACGGATCGCGCAGGGTGAGGCGCACCGCGACGAGGGCGACGAGTGGGTCAACCGGTTCCTGCAGCTCGACCGCGAGACGGCCGCCCTGGTGGACGTCCAACCGCTGACCGACGTCGACGACACCTACCGCCGGTACGTCGCGTGGCTGCCGTTCGCGTACCGGGCGCACCAGGTCACGCTGGCCGTCAGTCGCGACCTGGACTACCAGCCCATCATCGTGACGGACCAGCCCGTGTCGATGCTGCACCCGCAGGGTGCGGTCGCCCTGCGTGACGTCGAGGAGTTCTTCCTGCCAGGGCCGACGCAGCCGCCGGACGCCGCCGCGACAGGCCACGGCCGGCTCTCGCGCTGGCGGACGTTCGTCGACGCTCACGTCGCCCAGGTCGACCCGGGGTTCGCGCGCCTGCGGGCGGCGGCCCGCGCGCTGCTGGCCGTGGTTGCCGCGGGGGTGACCGGGTACGTCCTGCTGCACGCACTGGGCCGGGACGAGCTGCGGCCGGCACTCTTCGGCGCCTTCGTGGCCATGCTCAGCACGGGCCTCTCGGCCGACAAGACGGCGCGCGGGCGCAAGCTCACGAGCGTCCTGCTGATCGTGCCGGTCTGCGTGGTCGTCGTGCTGGGCGCACTGGTGTCCGGGTCGCCCGTGTGGACGGGCGTGCTCGTCGTCGCCGTCGCGGCGGGTGGCGCCTGGGTCGGGCGCTTCGGCCCGCGCTGGGCAGCGCTCGGTGGCGTGACGTTCATGGTCTACTACTTCGCGCTCATCCTTCAGCTGGAGCTGTCCGAGGTGACGCTGTACGTCGCGACCGGCGCCGTGGGCATCGCCTGGGGCTTCCTGCTCAACTACGTCGTGCTGCCGGAGCGCCCGGCGCGGGTCCTGCGCGCGGGGCTCGCCGGCTACGGCCGCGAGCTCGTGGCCTCGATGGACGCGCTCGTCGACGCCGTGTCGTGGGCGCGCTGGGACCCGGACGTCCGCCACCGCGTCGAGGTGGACCAGCGACGCCTCGAGCGCGGCGGCACCTTCCTCGCGGGGCAGCTGGCGGGCGAGGCCGACGCGACCGGTGTCGACCCGGTCCGGGCCGTGGAGCTGCGCCTGCGGCTGTTCGACACCACGCTCGCGACCGCGCACCTGGTCGGGACCGTGGAGGACGCCACGGGTACCACCCTGTCGCTCGAGCTGCGCGGCCGGCTCGCGGGGCGGCTCGAGCTCCTGCAGGCGCACCTGGAGCGGTTCGCCGCCGCGGGTCCCGGGGCCGTGCCGGGCTCGGATGCGGCGCCGGGCCCGGCCGACGCGACACCCGCCACCCTCGAGCCGTGGGACGCGGACCCACCGCCTGCGGACTGGCCGCGTGCCGCCCGCGCTCTGCAGGTGGCGACCAACGAGCTGTACCGCGCGGCGGCCGCGCTCGCCGAGGCGCGGACGGCGGCCCTGGACCCGTCGGCGCCGCCCGCGCCGTCGGACGACGGCGACGAGGACGCCCAGGCGCTCGACGAGCTCACCTGGAGCGCCGACGGCTCTCCGGCTGGCTCGCAGCACCGGCTCTCACCGACGAGCCGCCGGGCGGTCCAGGCCGGCGTCGCGGTGGGCGCGGCGCTGGGCGTCGGCGAGTCCGTGTCGTCGACCGACCAGTACTGGGCGACGCTCGCGGCGTACCAGGTGCTCGGCGGCACCGACGCCGAGACGTTCATGAAGGGCGCGCAACGGGTCGCCGGCACGGTCGCGGGCGCCACGGTCGGCTTCGCGATCGCGATCGGCACCGGGCACGAGCCGTGGGTCCTGGTGCCGTTGCTCGCCCTCACGGTGTTCGCCTCGACCTACTTCCGCCCCGTGTCCCCGGCGGTGTCGACGCTGTGGACGACGATGCTGTTCGCCGTCATCTACGAGTTCCTCGGCCGGTTGACGCCGGTCGCGCTGGAGCTGCGCGTCGTGGAGACCCTGCTGGGGGCGGCGGCCGCGCTGCTGGTCGCCTGGCTCGTGCTGCCGACGCGGATCCGCACCGTGCTCAACAAGGACACCGCGACCCTCGTGCGCGACGTCGCGACGGTCGTGACGACCACCGTGGGACGCCTCGAGGGCAGCACCTCGGTCTCGACGGCGTCGGTGCGCGACCGGCTGCTCGTCGTGGAGCGCGAGGCTCGGGCGGTCAACTCCACCGCGGCGCCCCTGCGGCGGGCCGCGGGCGCCTCGGGCGCCGACGGCGTCGAGGGCAGGCTGACGGCGCTGTGGTCGCTCACCTACGACACCCGGCACCTGGTGCGGGCCGCCCAGCAGGCGGTCGACGCCGGTGCCGATCCGAGCGCGCAGGACTGGTCCGCCGTGCGCACCACGCTGCGCACCAACTTCACGGCGCTGCTCGACGTCCTCGCCGACCGGCTGCCGACGTCGGTCGAGCCGGACCTGCCGCTGGTCCTCGACGACGGCGTCCGCGGCGCATCGGACAGTCCGCAGGCCGCCGTGCTGCGCCACCTCGACCGGATCAACGACACGCTCGTGCTGCTCGTCGGCGAGGTCTCTCCCGGTGCGGCCGAGCAGCAGCAGCGTCAGGAGGCGTCGCCCGCGGGCGTCTGACGCACCGCCCGACACGGTGGAGACGTCCATCTAGGACATGCCGGTTCATCGGCGCCAACCGAGACAGTCCGCTGCGTGAGCGTCGATCGTTCCGCTTCCCTGCCCGATCGGTGATGACTATGATTCGGGTCATGACGACGACATCGCTCGCGAATGTGAAGGCGCACCTGTCGCGGTACGTCGACTCCGTCCACGGCACCCACGAGCGGGTCACCATCACGCGTCACGGCGAGCCGGCCGCAGTCCTGGTCTCGCCCGACGACCTGGCCTCGCTGGAGGAGACCATCGCCGTGCTGTCGGACCCGCGGCTGATGGCCGAGATCCGCGAGGGTGACGCCGCCGTGGCCGCAGGTGACGTGACGCCGCTCAGCGAGGTGCTGGAGCAGCTGCGCCGCGACGTCTGATGTACGAGATCTCCCTGGCCCCCGCTGCGAAGCGTGCGCTCGCCTCGCAGCTGCCCGCGGCGGTTGCCGTTGCCGTCATCGAGTTCCTCTCCGGGCCGCTGGCCGAGGACCCCTTCAAGGTCGGCAAGCCGCTGCGCAACGAGCTCGAGGGAAAGTGGTCTGCCCGGCGTGGGGAGTATCGCGTCATCTACGCGATCAACGCTCGGGTGGTCACGGTCTACGTCCTGTCGATCGCCCATCGGCGAGACGTGTATCGGCCGCACTGACCGGCCGCAGTCGACGGTTCGCCCGGTCGACGATGCCCTCATTCGACGACGCGGCGGAGCTCCCTGCGGCAGTGCCGGTAGACCTCCACCGGGTCCGTCATGTGGCCCTCCAGCGCGAGCTCGCCCCAGCGTTCCCAGCTGGTGCGCCACAGCGCCACAACGAGCTCGGCGATGAGCCGCACGGTGGTCGGGTCGCTGCTCTCGAGCTGGGCGCTCAGCCGGGCGTGCAGGTGCATGGTCAAGGTCCGCTCCTGTGCGGCGGCGAGCGCCTGGAGCTCCGGCTCGCCGAGGAGGCGCGCGATGCGCCGGTGCTCCGCGAGGCCGGGGTCGTTCTCTCCGGACATGGCCGACTCGGCGGCTTTCTCGGCCTTCTGCAGGACGGTCGCCGGCGAGTCGCCGGGGGAGAGCTCGAGCGTGTCGATCACCTGCAGCAGCCGCTGCTGACCTGGAAGGGCGGCCTGCTCCTTCGAGGCGAAGTACCGGAAGAAGGTGCGCGACGAGATGCCAGCGCGGTCGGCGATCTGCTGGACCGTGGTCTCTCGGACGCCCTGCTTCTCGAAGAGCTCGAGGGCCACCTGGTGGATCTGCTCGGCCGTGTCGAGGCGGCGTCGGGCGCGGAGGTCGGTGGGGACGTCGTCCATGGGGCCTTCCTAGCACGAGCACACGTGTGACCAGAGACACCACTCTGGCGGTGGCTGCCATCTTGTCACAGTGTGACAGAATTGCCTTCGCTTGTGTCTAGGAAGAAGGTCCCATGTCTGATGTCCAGCTCCGCGAGGAGACCCCGGCGGGCGCGTTCTCGCCGGCGATCGAGACGGAGAAGGCCACCGGCCGTGTCGGCCCGGTCATCGCCGTCCTGATGTTCTCCGCGCTGATCATGATCCTCAACGAGACCGTGCTCAGCGTCGCGCTGCCCAGCATCATGGGCGACTTCGAGGTCACGGCCGGCACGGCCCAGTGGCTCACCACCGGGTTCATGCTCATGATGGCCGTGGTCATCCCGACCACGGGCTACCTGCTGCAGCGCTTCACCACCCGGACGCTGTTCAGCGCCGCGCTCCTGCTCTTCATCGTGGGCACCGCGCTCTGCGGCATCGCGCCCACCTTCGCCCTGATCCTGCTGGGCCGCATCGTCCAGGCCTGCGGCACGGCGATCATCCTGCCGCTGCTGATGACCACCACCCTGACGACCGTGCCCGCGTGGAAGCGCGGCGCGGTCATGGGCCTCAACTCCGTCGTGATCTCCGTCGCGCCGGCCATCGGCCCCACCATCTCGGGCATCGTCGTCGAGGCGCTCAGCTGGCGCTGGGTCTTCGGGCTCATGCTCCCGCTCGGGGCGATCGTGTTCGTCTGCGGCCTGTTCATGATCAAGGCCACCCACGAGGTGACGCGCCCGCGCCTGGACGTCGGGTCGGTCGTGCTCTCGGTGTTCGGCTTCGGCGGCATCGTGTACGGGCTGTCCTCGATCGAGGCGCTGCTCGACGGGGCCGCGGCGCCCGTCGTGGCGCTGGTGATCGGCGTCCTCGGGCTGGTGGCATTCGTGCGTCGTCAGACGCGTCTGCAGCGCACCGGATCGTCGCTGCTGGACCTGCGGCCGTTCGCCGTCCCCGCGTTCCGGAACTCCGTCATCATCCTGATGGTCGTCATGGCCACGTTGCTCGGCACCGTCGTGGTGCTGCCCATCTACCTGCAGATGGGGATGGGCGTGAGCGTCCTCACCACCGGGCTGCTCATGCTTCCGGGCGGCCTCGCCCAGGGGGTGCTGGCGCCGTTCGTCGGCCGCATCTACGACAAGGTTGGCCCGCGCCCGATCGTCATCCCCGGCGCGATCCTGCTCTGCGGTGGGCAGTTGCTGCTGAGCACGATCGGGGCCGACACCTCGCTGGGCGTCGTCGTGGCCTGGCACGTGGTCTTCTGCCTCGGTCTGTCCCTGCTGATGACCCCGCTGATGACGATCTCGCTGAGCGCCCTGCCGCGTGAGCTCTACGCGCACGGCTCAGCGATCCTGAACACGCTGCAGCAGCTCGCCGGTGCAGCGGGCACCGCACTGCTCGTCGCGGCCCTGACCATCGGGGCCGCGGCCGCGAGCGGCAGCGACGCCGAGATGCAGACGGTCGGCACGCGGCACGCCTTCATCCTGGGTAGCTGCATCGGCCTCATCGCCGTGATCACCGCCCCGTTCGTCAAGCGGCTGCGCACGGACGCCTGACCCGTCGGGAACAGCGTCCCCCGGTCACCGCCCGCGACGGCGGTCGGCCGGTTCGGGCGCTGTCGCGGCACGGGCCTGCCGGCGACGTCCCGCGGGGATGCCCGGGGTCGTCGCCCGGGCGTGCAGGACGTCGCCGAGCGCTGCCTCGAGGCCGGCCAGGCCGGGCGACGCTGTGATCTCGGAGCCCAGGCGGGCGGCGGCGCGGCGGTACCTGTGGTCGGCCAGGACCGTGCGGACGGCCGTGCGGACGGCTGCGGGCGTCGGCTGGTGGGTGCGGAGGTTGAGGCCCGCGCCCGACCATGCGACGCGGGCCGTGACCTCGACCTTGTCCTCGGTGGCTCCGGCGACGACGAGCGGCACCCCGTGCTCGAGCGCGAAGTGCACGCCGCCGTACCCGCCGTTGCTGACGTAGACGTCGGTCAGGGGCAGCAGCGCGTCGTAGGGGAGGTACTCCGCGGCCCGCACGTTGGCCGGCAGGGGCGGCAGCGTGGTGACGTCGCGGCCTCCCGTGCTGACGACCACGAGCACGTCCTCCTCGGCAAGGGCCGTGATCGTCGGGGTGATGAGCTGGTCGTAGTCCCGGTTGGCGACGGTGCCCTGGGTCACGTGGACCACCGGGCGTGTGCCGTCGAGGTCGCCCCACCAGGAGGGGACGGGCGTGTCGGACGGCGTGGTGCGGGACACGGGCCCGACGAACCGGACCGAGGAGGGCAGGTCCGGGCGCGGGTACTCGAAGCCGGGCACGGTGAACTGCACGAGCGCGTCGGCGAGCCTGCCGTAGTCCATGAAGAAGCCGGGCAGCTCGCAGCCGGTCGCCTCACGGACCGCCTGCTCGGCGTCGCGCTGGACGGGGCCGAAGACGATCTTCTCGGCGACGACCCGCAGGGCGGCGTTGCGCACGCGTCCCGCGAGCCCGGGCACCGGGGGGATCCCGAGCCCGAACGGTGCGGTGTCGGTGCTCGCCAGCCCGAGGGGGATGATCCCGAGCGTGATGACGGGCGGGCGGGCGGTGCGGGACCGGGAGAGCAGCGCGGCCGCGCCGAAGAACATGCTCTCCACGAGCACGGCGTCGGTCGGCTCGGCGGCGAGCGCCTGGTCGACGGCGCGAACCTGTGCGGGCACCGGCGCGATGAAGATCGTGCTCATGTCGTACCGGATGCCGGAGGCGCCGCTGCGGCCCACCCGCCCGGGGAACGCGGCGTCCATGTCGCGGTCGTCGTAGTCGGCCTCGAGGGGGAGCGGCAGGTAGGTGGCTCCCGTCGCCTCGACGGCGCCCCGGTAGCGGGCGCCGGTCAGGAACCGGACGTGGTGCCCCTGGCCGACGAGGAACCTCGAGACGGCGAGCAGCGGGGTGACGTGCCCGTGGACGGGGGTGGCGCAGATCAGCAGGGATGACATCGGGTTCCTCACCAGTGGCTAGTATTGGTTACTGGTCCCGAGTATTCATCACACTGCCATGGTGGTCAATATGTCTGCTTCGTCGTCTTCCCCGTCGGCCTCTGCGCCGTCCCGCCCGTACCGCTCGACGTTGCGGGCCGAGCAGGCCGCCCACACCCGACGACGGATCCTCGAGGCCGCCGCCGACTGCTTCGCCGAATGTGGCTATGCCGGCACCTCGCTGGGCGACATCGCGACCCGGGCCTCGGTGTCGGTCGAGACGGTCAAGCTCAACGGACCCAAGCGCAACCTGCTGCTCGGAGCCTTCGAGCAGGCGTTCACCGGCACGGAGGGACCCGAGAGCGTCACAGCGCGCGAGTCCGCCGCCGAGATCTTGACCCTCACCGACGGCGAGCGGTTCCTCGACGGACTGGTCCACTGGGTCGCGCAGGCGAACGCGCGCACCAGCGCGCTGTGGGTCGGCTTCGTGAGCGCCGGGGCGTCCGACCCGCACGTCGGGGCGGCGCTCAGCGAGCTGCTCGAGCGGCGGCGGGCCGACTACCGGGGCGCCGTCGAGGCGCTCGTCGAACGCGACATGGTCCCGGTCGACGTCGATCGCGACGACCTCGCGGACGCGCTGTCCTTCTTGATGTCCCCGGAGGGCCACGACCAGCTCGTCCGGCGGTCGGGCTGGACCATGGAGCACTACGAGGACTGGCTGGGGAGCACGGTCCGGCGGCTGGCCGTCCGGGCCTGAGGCAGCGGCGCCGCCCAGCGCGAGGACTCGCGTGACACGACGCAGACTGGACCCGTGATCGCTCGCCAGGTCGTCGTGCGCGGCGTCGTCCAGGGGGTCGGGTTCCGTGCGGCGCTCGTCGCCGAGGCCCGGCGGCTCGGTGTGACCGGATGGGTGCGCAACCGGGCCGACGGCGCTGTCGAGGCGCTCGTGGTCGGAGGCCGGGAGCCCGTCGATGCCCTGGTCGGGTGGGCGCACCGCGGCCCACGGTTCGCCTCGGTGAGCAGCGTCGAGGTGCGGGACGCGACGCCGGACGGCAGCCCGGCGTTCACCAGCTCGGTGTTCACGGTCGAGCGCTGATCCGGGTCGACCTGCTGCCGGTCTGCGTCCCGCGCGCGCGTCCCCGACGTTCCCGGGCGACGCTGCCGCGGGTGCCGGTGAACCACACGGCTCAGTCGTCCGTGGACTGAGCCTCGATGCGGTGACGCTCGTCGTGGATGGTCGCGCCGGACGCGACGAGACCGTGCTCGAAGGTGCGGAAGTGGTGGCCGCAGAAGAGGAGCTCCAGGCCGTCGCCGGCCGCGAGCGTCGCCCGGACGTAGGCCTGCGCCCCGCAGCGGTCGCAGCGGTCGTGGCGGGACAGCTCTGTGGTGGGGGCGGAACCCTCGAGGGTGGATGCAGTCATGGGGACCTCGTTTCGCTGCGGTGATCGGTGCTCGTCCGACCCCGGGAGGCTCCCGGGGCGGGCGATGCCATCGAGAACGGTGGACCCACCACCCGCATTCCTCAGGTGCGCACCTGTTCGCCCAGCGGGAAACACCGGGCCGCCGCGTGCTGCGGGCCCGGCGTCTTCCCGGCGGGGCTCAGTCCCGGACGAGCCCGCGCAGCGCCTCGTCCGTACCGGCCGCGAGAGCGGTCGGGTCGGCGACGACGTCCGGGTCGGTGACCACGGTCACGACCAGACGCCCTCCCGAGGAGAGCACCGCGAACGTGACCGCCACGTTCCCCGGTGCCGACGTCAGGGGGACGATCTCCCGGACGTGCGCCCCGGCCACGGAGACGGCCTCCGCGGGTCCGCGCACGTTCGTGAGGAACGTGCTGATCAGCCGCTGGTGGTCGATGAACCACCGGAACGCGCCGACCGCCACCAGCAGCCGGAACACCGGCCCCACGAGCCCCGCCGACGCACCACGGTCGTCGTGCCGGCGGGCGCTGGTGGTGGCCGCGACCCGCGCGAGCCGCTCGGGCAGGGGGCCGCGCACGGGGACCCGGACCTGCATGACGCCGACCTGGTTGCCGAGCTCGCCGCCTCTCGTGCGGCCCGCCGTCCCCGCCGTCCCCGCCGTCCCCGCCCTCCCCGTCGGCCGCCGCGCCGACACGGGCACGGACACGACGAGCGTGGACACGTCCTCGCCGCGTGCGCGCAGCACGGTGCCCATCGCCGCGGTGACCGCGACGAGCAGCACGTCGTTGACCGTGGCGCCATGCCGCCGCGCGGCCGCCCGCACCTCGGCCAGGTCGACGTCGACCGTCGCGAGCCGTCGACGGGCACCGGTCGGCACGTTGAGCGAGCACCGCGGCGCTCCCCGCCCCTGGTCGTGCCCGTGCCCGTGGTCGCGCCCGCGGTCGCGGCCGCGCAGCTCGACGCGCCCACGCCCCACCCGTGCCAGGCCCGCGGGCAGCGCGGCGGCGGCGCGGACGAGCCGCACGACGTGGTCGGCGAGCAGCGCCGTCACCGTCGGCCCGGCCGCGGGGACGGCAACCGCGGGGACGGGGGCCCCGGGGACGGCGGCCGCGGCGACGGTGGAAGCAGCGATGGCGGATGCCGGCCCGAGGGGTCGGGGTGCGGGCGTCCCCGGATCACCCAGCGCGGCGAGGACCGCGAGGCCGCCGACGCCGTCAGCGAGCACGTGGTGCATCACGAGGACGACGCCCACCGCACCACCCGGCAGCCCGTCGACCAGCACGGCCCGCCACAGCGGCCGGTCGCGGCGGAGCGGCTGCGTGAGCGCGTCCGCGGCGACGTCGAGCAGGGCGTCGTGGTCGGCGGGTGCGGGGCAGCGCACGTGCGTCACGTGGGCCGCGACGTCGAACGCCGGATCCTCGAGCCAGTACGGCCGGCCCAGCCCCCACGGCGGCGCGACCAGCCGTTGACGTAGCCGGTCGATCCCCGCGAGCCGGCGGCTGAGCACCCGCTCGACGGTGGCGAGGTCCGCGTCGTCGAGCACCAGGAGCGCGCCGACGTTCTTCGGCGCGGGGCCGACGTCCGAGCGGAGCTCGACCAGGTCGCCTCCGCTCAGCCGTTCGATCGTGCGCCGCGTGCTCACCATCCCGCTCCTCTCCTCGTCGGTGACGACCCCCGACGTCGAGGGCTGGTGCCCCTAGCATGCAGTGATGGAGGCCGGGGCCGTCACCAGCACGTCTGCTCCCGCGCGCCAGCTGTCGGTCGGCCTGCTCGTCGTCGCGGTCGCACTCGCCATCGTGGCCGTGCCGCTCCGTCTGTCCGGGGTGCTCGAGGTCATGGACGAGCCGCTCACGCCGGGCGACCTGCTCGAGCGCGGACGGCTGGCGGGCGCTCGCGCCGCGGTGCTGGCGGGTCTGTCGATCGGGCTGGGCTGGATCGGCGCCCTCGGTGCATCGGGGAGGACGCGGGGATGGGTGCTGGGCCGTGTCGTGGCCCTGGTCGGCGCCGGCGCGGTGGTGTCGCTCGTCAGCGGGCTCTGGCTGACCGGCTTGGTGCTGGCGCTCGCGGGGGCGTCCTGTGCGGTGCTGCGTCGGCGTTCTTCGCGACGACGGTGAGCGCGTTCGCCGGCGAGCGGATTTGGGCCGTTGTGCCCAGACATGGTCGTGGCTGGGCGGCCAGAGTGGGTCTGCCGGAAACCCCGGCCGCATCGCGTCTCACCCACGAGGAGAGCCCATGACCACCCTCACGCCCTCGCCGCTGTTCGCCTCCCGCGACCGGCGCCGACCGACCGCGTTCGACAGGCTCCGGTACACGCCGGCTCCGGCGTGGGAGCGCGGAAACCGGGCGCGGCACGTCCGCTACGTCGCGGCGAGCATGGTGGGCTGGATGGTCGTCGGGCTGGCGTGCAACGCCCTCGTGGCTGCGCTGCTCTCACTGGCGGGGTGACACCCGGGCGCGACCCCGGGCAGCGTGCTCGACGACTCGATGGGCCCGCGGGAGCCTGACCCCCGGTCAGGGTGAGCTGCAGCTCGCGACGGTCCGCCCGTCTCGGGTCTGGCCCGCCTCGAGGGTCCAGTCGCCGACGTCGAGCCCGTCGACCGCTTCGACCGCTTCCCACGGGACCGTCGCGGTCACCGCGCCCCCGGTGTACGTGGCGCCGGCCAGGCCCTCGACCGCCTGTGCGGAGCTGACCCTGACCGTCTGGAGCAGGGTGCCGTCCGCGTCGCGCACGGTGGCCCACCAGGAGCCGTGGTCCGCGGCGAACGACTCGTCGTCGGCGGCGTAGTCCGTGAGCTGCCACGTCACATCCAGTCGGGGGGCCACGTGGTCGACGCGGGTCACCCCGAGCCGCGTCCACTCGGCCGGGAGGGACGCCGTGACCTGCGCCTCCGTCAGCGTGGGGTCGGTGGTGCTGCCGGTGACGTCCGAGGAGACCGGCCGGCAGGTCAGGGTGCCGGTGCCGCTCATCGTCTGAGTGGGCGGTGCGCAGCCGTAGGCGACGCCGAGGACGCCTGCCGAGGTGACGACCGCGCCCACGACGCGGCGCCAGCGGGGCTCGAACGGCTCCTCCCACGGCGGCGGGGGACCGGTCGGCTCGAGCGGGGCTCCACGCGGGTCCGCGAGCCAGGCCACCCACGGGAGGGTCAGCGGGCGTCGCGTGCCGAGCACGTACGTCCCCGCGATGCTGTCGGCGAAGGTGCGGCGCTCGCGGTTCACCAGGGGGCGCAGGTACCCGATCAGCAGGATCGAGTCGAGCAGGTGCGCCGCCGTGCGGAGGGCGGTGCGCAGCGCGCCGGCCGGTCGGCCGGTCGACGTCCTCACCACGACGATGCCCACGAGCCACTTGCCCGGTGTCGCACCGAGGTAGGCCTGCAGCAGGGCCATCAGCACCAGCGTCCCGAGGACCCAGCCCGACGCGTTGACGGTCTCCGGCGCGGGCGTGGTGAACGTCGGCAGCCCGGGGTGCAGCGTCGGGCCGTCGAACCCGGGGCCGCCGTCCGCGAGGAAGGCCACACCCGCGAGCAGCCCTCCGTCGAGCAGCAGCGCGAGCGCCCGCATCGGCCAGGTCGCGAACGGCACGGGGATCGGGGCGTCGTCCGTCGCCGGGTCCCACTGCTGGGTGGGGGTGGGGGCGGGCGGCGGTGCGCTCATCCGGACATCTTGGCGCGGCGTGCGCGTTCCCCGCAGCGGTTCAGGCGATCGTGACCACTCCGCTCGGGCCGCGGGGTGCGGTCGGCCGCGGGTGGACCTACCGTGCGAAGGATGCCTCGGTCGCACCGGTGGCCGGGCCTTCGGGAGGAGCGGTCATGGCGCACGGTGACATCACGCACATCGACATCCCCGTCGGGGACTTCGGGCGGTCGACGTCGTTCTACAACGGCCTGTTCGGGTGGGACATTCAGCAGGTCGTCGGCTTCGAGGGCTACCCGATGTGGCAGGCCCCCAACAAGATCAGCGGCGGTGGCCTGGCCCCGCGGTCCGACGACTTCACGGCGCCGCGCAGCTACGTCGAGGTGGACTCGATCGACGACGTGCTGGGGCAGGTCCTCGCGCTCGGCGGCCAGATCCGGGCCCCGAAGCTGCAGATCGACTCGACGAGCTGGTGGGCGGTGGTCGTGGACCCCGACGGCAACGAGATCGGGCTGTACGAGGGCTCCACGGCGACGCCCGACGCCACGACCTGAGCGGCTGCCGCACCGCGGGCTGACCGTTCGGGGTCAGTCCGCCGCGTCCACGTCCTGCGGTGTGGCGAGCCGCAGCTCGGGGGCGGGGACGGGCTCCGCGGCGCGGTCGGGGCTGCGCAGGGCCCGGAGCACGAGCTCGAGCGCCCTCGCGACGGGGTCGGCACCGGGCGTGCGCGGCAGCATCGAGATCACGCCGTCGACCATCGCGACGGCCAGGTGGACGTCGGTGAGCGTCACGTCGGGACGGACGGTCCCGGCGCGGTGCGCCACGTGCACGGCCGCCGACAGCAGCGAGGACGTGCGGCGCGTGAGCTCGTCGAGGTGCAGCCGGGGGTCGGGGGAGCTGCGCACCACCGTCATGAGACCCGGGGTGTCGAGCTGGAGCGCGCAGATCTCCACGAGCAGGTGCTCGAGCAGGTCGTCGCCCGGGTAGGTGGCGGCGTACCGCTCGAGGGCCGCCATGCGCAGGTCCAGCACCGCGGCGACGAGCGAGCCACGGTCGGGGAAGTGGCGGTAGAGGGTTCCGCGCCCGACCGCCGCTCGCCGGGCGACGAGGTCGAGGGGTGCCGCCGCGCCGTCCTCCCGGAAGACCTCGGCGGCAGCAGCCACGAGCTTGGCCCGGTTGCGCTGCGCGTCGAGCCGCTGGTTCACGTCGGCGAGCGTAGCCGAGCGCATCGTCAGGTCGGCCTGCTCTTGGCGTCCTCGGGGCTCTCAGTCGAGGAACAGCGCGCGCAGCCGCCGGGTCACCAGGACGACGCCCACGGCGATCATCACCACGAAGTAGCCGACGTGCACCAGCATCCCGGCGCCGAGCGCGCCGGTGGTCAGCCCGCGCACGAGCTCGACGGCGTGCCACAGCGGCATGGCCTGGACCAGCCACTGGAGCGGTTCGGGGTACACGGTGATCGGGAAGAACGTCGCCGAGAACAGGAACATCGGCAGCATGACGAAGTTGATCCAGTCCATCTGCTGGAAGGTCGACAGGTAGCTCGTGACGGCCATCCCCAGGCTCGCGAAGCCGAACGCGATCAGCACGACGGCAGGCAGCGCGAGCACGGCCGTCCAGCCGAGGTTGAGGCCGAGCACCTGCATCACTGTGAGGAACCCCGCCGCGTACAGCACGCCGCGCAGCAGCGCGTACAGGATCTCCCCGAGCGCCACGTCGAGCGGGCCCAGCGACGTCGCGAGCATGCCCTCGTAGAGCTTGCCGAAGTTCATCTTGAAGAAGACGTTCCACGTCGAGTCGTAGACCGCGCCGTTCATCGCCGAGACCGCGAGCAGCGCGGGGGCGATGTAGGCGGCGTAGGCCACCGTCTGCCCCGACGGGGTCGTGATGTCCCCGATGTACGAGCCGAGGCCCATGCCCATCGCGAGCAGGTAGAACACCGGCTCGAAGAACCCCGAGACGACCACGACCCAGGTGCTGGACCGGGCCGCGCGCAGCCCGCGGGCGAGCACGGACCGGGCGTTCCCGGCGTACAGCGCGCTGACCCCGCCCCGACCCGGGGTCCCAGGCTCGGTGGCGTGGCTGCCGGTGGTGGTCGGCGCCGACATGTTCGCGCTCATCCGCGCAGCCTTCCCACGAAGACGCGACGGCCCACGAACCAGCCGCCGACCGCGAGCGCCACGAGCACCAGGACGTGCACGCACAGCAGCCAGCCGGGCGTCGCCTGGCCGAAGGACGCGGCCCGCCCGAGCTCGCTCGCGTGCCAGATCGGCGAGATCCACCCGATCCAGTGCAGCCAGGTCGGCAGGGTGTCGAGCGGGTAGAACGTGCCCGAGAACAGGAACATCGGCGTGAACACGAACCGCTGGACGGCCGCGAACTGCCCGGAGTCCTGCGTCAGGCTCGCCGAGTAGGCGAGCAGCGGCAGACCGAACGCCAGGCCGCCCAGCACGCCGATCAGCGGCAGCAGGAGCAGTGCACGCAGGTCGCCCACCGCGCCGAACAGCGCCACGACCAGTGTGTACGCCACCGAGACGAAGATCATCCGCGCCGCCACCGCGAGCACGAGACCACCGACGACCTGGCCCGGGGCCACGGGCGAGGAGTTCATCGCCCAGAACACCCGCCGCCACCGGAACCCGCCCATGACGGTGTAGGTGAACTCCTCGGTGCCCACCGTCACCACGGCCGTGGCCAGCAGCGCGGGCGCGACGAACCACACGTACGGCACGGGCCCGTCGGGACCGAACCCGACCGGCACGTCGAGGAAGCTCGCGAGCCCGAGGCCGATGCCGAGCAGGTACATGACGGGGTTGCCGATCCCGGTCATCACGATGGTCCACCCGTAGCTCCGCATGGAGCGCAGGTTGTGCTCGGCGACGTAGAGCGTGCCGAGACGGCGCGGCCGGACGCCCCCGGCGAGGGCCGCAGCCGTGGCGTCGTCGGGCCCGGGGGTCGTGAGATCGGCCGACGGGGTGGCGCCCGCGGGCGCAGGGGAGGCGGTCACTCGATCAGGCTCCGGCCCGTCAGACGCAGGAACACGTCTTCGAGGCTCGAGCGGCGCACCAGGCTCGTGGTCGGCTGCAGCCCGCGGTGCGCGACCTGCTCGAGCGCGGCCTCGCCGTCGCCGACGTACACCAGCACGCGGTCGGGCAGGACCTCGACCCGCTCGCCCAGGTCACCCAGCTCCCGCGCGGCCGAGGCGTTGCGGTCCGAGCCGAAGCGCAGCTCGAGCACCTCGCGCGTCGAGTAGCGCCGGATGAGCTCGGACGGGCTGCCCTCGGCCATGATCGCGCCCTTGTCGACCACGATGATCCGGTCGCACAGCTGCTCGGCCTCGTCCATGTAGTGCGTGGTGAGCACCAGGGTGGTGCCGCGCTCCTTGAGCCGGAACAGCCGGTCCCACAGCACGTGGCGGGCCTGCGGGTCGAGCCCGGTGGTCGGCTCGTCGAGCATCAGCATGCGCGGCTCGTTGACCAGCGCCCGGGCGATCGTCAGCCGTCGCTTCATGCCGCCCGACAGGTCGTCGACCTTGGACCGCGCCTTGTCCTCGAGCTGCGCGAACGCCAGCAGCTCGTCGGCCCGCTGCCCGCATACCGCGCGGGAGATGCCGAAGTAGCGGCCGTAGACGATGAGGTTGTCGCGCACCTTCAGCTCGGTGTCGAGGTTGTCCTCCTGCGGCACGACCCCCAGCTGGCTGCGGATCTCGGGCCCGTGGGTCTCGGGGTCCAGCCCGAGCACCCGCAGCGTGCCGTCGGTGCGGGAGGACACAGCGCCGACCATGCGCATGGTGGTCGACTTGCCGGCACCGTTGGGGCCCAGCAGCCCGAAGGACTCGCCGGGCGCCACCTCGAAGTCGATGCCGGCGACCGCGGTGAGGTCGCCGTAGCGTTTGGTCAGGGCTTTCGCGGTGATCACGGGCTCGGGCACGAGTCCAGAGGCTAGTGGTCGCCGGCGACATCGGCCCACGGAAATTGTCGTGCGGACGTCCTGGGCGTCGAGTCCGTGCGCGTCGTCAGTGGTCGCCGCGCCGTTCGAGGGTCTCGAGGTACGCGCCGAGCTCGCGGTCGGCGTCCGCCTTGGCCCGATGGCTCATCGGCGGCCCCGACCGGTCGATGGGCGGGACAAGAGGTCCGACCGAGGGAGTGTCTCGATGTCAGCTGTCCAGGCCGGCGCACCGCGCATGGCTCGCCGCTCCCTGTCCGCGGGGATCTCGATCCGCGCGAAGATCTTCACGCTGCTCGGCTTCCTCACCGTCGCCGCCGCAGCGGTGGGTGTGCTCGCGGCGCTCGCGATCCACGCCTTCGCCGCCGCGGAGGACGCGTCCGACGCGGACGCAGCGACCGTGCTGATCGTCGGGGTGCTGGTCGTCGGCGTCGCCGTCGTGTGGGGCATCGGCCTCACCGTGACGCGGAGCATCGGGCGATCGGTCACGGCGCTCGGTGTGGCGCTCGACGCCATGGCGGCGGGCGACCTGACCCGTGCGCCCGAGGTCCGGGGCAACGACGAGATGGCCCGGCTCGCCGGGTCGCTCACGACGGTGCAGACGTCGCTGCGGTCGATGCTGTCCGAGGTGTCCGTCGCGGCCGAGACGATGGCCGATGCGAGCCAGGGGCTGGCCGTCTCGGCCGACCAGGTCGTGGCCGGGACCCACGAGACGTCCGTGCAGGCCGGCGCAGTGGCCGTCGCGGCCGAGCAGGTCTCGCTCAACGTGCAGGCGGTCGCCGCGGGCGCCGAGCAGATGGGTGCGTCGATCCGCGAGATCGCGCAGAACGCCACCGACGGCGCGAGGGTCGCCGCGCAGGCCACGACCGTTGCGCAGCAGACGAACGCGCAGGTCGCGAAGCTCGGGACGTCGAGCCAGGAGATCGGCAACGTGGTCAAGGTCATCACCTCGATCGCGGAGCAGACGAACCTCCTCGCGCTCAACGCGACGATCGAGGCCGCGCGGGCCGGTGAGGCCGGCAAGGGCTTCGCCGTCGTCGCGGGCGAGGTCAAGGAGCTCGCGCAGGAGACCGCCAAGGCCACCGAGGACATCGCCCGCCGGGTCGAGGCGATCCAGGCGGACACGTCCGGGGCGGTGGCCGCGATCGAGCAGATCTCGACGATCATCACCTCGATCAACGACTACCAGCTCACGATCGCCTCGGCGGTCGAGGAGCAGACCGCGACCACCAACGAGATGTCGCGGGGAGTGGCCGAGGCCGCGACCGGGTCGGGCGAGATCGCGTCGAACATCACCGGGGTGGCGTCCGCCGCGAGCGTGTCGTCGGAGGTCATCGGGCGGATGGGTGCCAGCGTGGACGATCTCGCCGCGATGGCCGCCGGGCTGCGCGAGCGCGTCGCCGGCTTCACCTTCTGAGCGCTCGACCGCAGCAGCTCGACGCTGGAGCGGCTCGACGCTGGAGCGGCTCGACCCCTGGAGCACGGGCGGGGCCGGTGGACGTGCGTCCACCGGCCCCGCCCGTCTGCGTGTCGGGCTGCTCTCGCGTGGTCAGGCTGCTCTGTCCCATCCCCGGACGCCGAGGTCGTGGCCCTTGCCCGGCTTGCCCGGCTTCCCGTGCTTGCCGGGCTTCCCCGGCTTGCCCGGCTGGTCGCCGAGCCCCGAGACGCCGTTGACGGCCGAGGTGTCCTGGGCGAACGAGTAGGTCGCGAACGCGACGGCCTTGCTCATGATGCCCAGCGCCTTCGTGCTGATGTTCGTCAGGTCGTCACCCGGCGAGTGGTAGTTCGGGTCGTGGGTGATCCCCGCCGTGCCGCCGAACAGGGCGACCTCGGCATCCGTCTTGACGTCGTCCGCCCCGGTGAACAGACCGGAGGCGGGGATGCCGTTGAGGATGAACGCCTGGTAGTCGGACCGGCCGGAGAACTCGGTGTCCACCCACGGCTGGCCGATGCTGTCGAAGTAGTCGGTGAAGACCTTCTCGGTCGCGACCGAACCCTCGGGGACCGCCACCGGTGCCTCGTACGTGGACTCGTCCGCGTCGTACACCCCGATGATGTAGTTCGGCGACCCGATCATGTCGAAGTTGAGGTAGGTGGCGATGCGGTCGAGCTCGCCCGGCTGGGTGGCGAGCTCGGTGACGTACCGGGTGGAGCCGATCAGGCCGAGCTCCTCGGCACCCCACCAGGCGAAGCGGACCGTGTTGTTCAGCCTCTTGCTGTCGGCCAGCTGGACGGCGACCTCGAGCAGGGCGGCCGAGCCGGAGCCGTTGTCGTTGATGCCGGGACCGTCCTCCACGCCGTCGAGGTGGGCGCCGAGCATCACCACGTTGTCGTCGCGACCCTGCCTCGTCTCGGCGATGACGTTGAAGCTCTCGGACGCCTCGACGTGTGACCGGACGTCCAGCGTCAGGTTCAGGGGGCCGGACGCCGCCGCGGCGACGAGCGTCTGACCGTCGGCCTGCGAGATGCCCGCGACCGCGATGCCGACGCCGTTCTCTTCGCCGAGGGTGCCGTTGAGCAGCCCGTCGGTGTTGTTGTAGACCACGACGGCCGCCGCACCCGCGGCCTCCGCCGTGGCGCCCTTGAGGGCGAACGCGCAGCCGCCGCGGCTGACCAGGGCGATCTTGCCCGCGACGTCGACGCCGCTCCATGTCTCCGCGGCGCAGCCGAACGTGTCCGTCGGGCTCGCGACGTCGGCGGTGGTGCCCCCCACCGGCGTGCTCGGTGAGTAGGCCATCTGGTCGACCTCGAAGCCGACGGGGTCGCCCACGGCCGGGGTCAGGGTCAGGGTCTGCGCGTCGAGGATCTCGCGGTCGAACGTGAAGTAGTCCCGCTCGGTGGTGTACCCGGCCTTCCTGAGCGTCTTCTCCACGTACGCGGCGCTGGCCTCGTAGCCCGGGGTCGACGCTGCGCGGTTGCCGCCGTTCTGCTCGGCGATCTTCTGGAGCTGCTGGAGGTGACGCAAGACGTTCTTGGTGGTGATCTTCTGGGCGAAGGCCGCGGGGCCCTTGTCCTGGGGGTGGGCCGCCGCCGGCGACGCGACCCCTGCCCCCACGGTCATCGCCCCGGCTATGACGAGCCCGGCGACGGTTCGACGCATTCTCACGATGAGGACCTCCTGGTCGGGGAGTGACGCCACGACCGAGGCGGCCGCGGCGGTCCTGCAGTGGAGCCGATGCCGACAACGTAGGGCCCCGCCGTGACGAACCGGGCGAAACGCGACATCTACCCACCGGCGTGTCCCGTTCTGCTCTCAAGATGTTCGCCGGGCCGTTCGGCCGTAGCGTCGGCGTGACGCGCGCCCGCGTGCCTGACACCGGCTCAGGAGGACACATGCACATCCATCTCATCCCGCTGCGGCTCGCCGCAGGGGCCTACATCCTCAACTCAGGGCTGAGCAAGAGGGGGGCCGACGAGGACACGGCCCGAGGGCTGCAGGACATGGCCGCCGCGGCGTACCCCGTCGTCAAGGACATGGAGCCGAAGAAGTTCGCCCGTCTGCTGTCGACCTCCGAGATCGCGCTCGGGTCGGCGCTGCTCGTGCCGGTCCTGCCGCGCACCGTGGTGGCAGCAGGTTTCACGGCGTTCTCCGGGCTGCTCGTCGGGGTGTACCTCAAGACACCGGCGCTGCACGTGGGGCCTGGCGACCCCCGGCCCAACGATCAGGGTGTGGGCGTCGCCAAGGACGTGATCCTGTTCGGCGCCGCACTGACCTTCCTGCTCGACGCCCTGCGGCTGGACGCCCGGGCGGCGGCACGCAAGACCACCAAGAAGGTGGCCAAGGAGACCGCGAAGGTCAGCCGCAAGACCGTCGAGGCCGGGGCCAAGGCGGCAGCCGTCGGGGTCGCCGCGAAGAAGCTGCGGCACCACCACCACTGACCGGGGTCAGGCGTTCGCGGGGGCCTTGCTCTTCACGTCCACGCCACCCATGAGCGTGATCACGCGCACCACGAGGACGGGGGCCTCCGGGTCGGACGGCACCGTGGTGCGGTTCTCCCACCCGCCGAGCAGCGGCAGGCCGACGATCTCGACGCGCCACGAGTGGGGCACCTTCACGTCGATCCCGCCCCACATCGCGAACGCGCGGATCTCGGCGCGCTCGACGATCTGCGCGTTCCGCAGGTCGAGGTCGACGCCGCCCATCAGGACGCTGAGCTGCGCGCCGCGGAAGTCCTGCGTGAGCGGGCGGCGCTGGGCGCCCCACCAGATCGCGGTCGCCGTCACGTACCGCTCGTCCGTGCGTGACGACGCCGCCCGGGTGAGGAACGACAGGCCGACGAGGATGATCGCGACCGGCCAGATCAGCGGCCACACCCCGCCGTCGACTACCCCGAGGTTCCCGGCCAGCAGCACGCCCCCGGCCGCTGCCACGGCGAGCGGGGCGGGCCAGGCGCGGGGTGCGGCCGCGAGCCCGGCGACCCCCAGCACGATGATCACGGCGGGCCACCACGTGGCCAGCAGTCGACCGATGCTCACGTCGACCACGTCGAGCTGGTTCAGCAGGGCGATGGCCCCGATCACCATGATGGCGGTGCCGATCAGTGCCTGCGTGGCGGGGCGACGTTCCATGCGGCCAACCTAGGGGTCGGACCACCTGCCTGGAGGTCCTTCTGCAGGTCAGCCCTGGCGTCGGTCGGGCGACGCTTCTGCGGGTACGGGGTCTCGCCCCGGCCGAGCCGCTCGACGGTCTCGGCGATCTTGCGGGTGCGGGTCTCGGGCCGCTTGACCGCGCCGATCCGGTTCAGCACCGCGAACCGGTTGGTCGAGGTCAGTGCGTCGAACCACGCCTTCGCGGCGGGCTCGGCGGCGAGCGCGACCGCGAGGTCGTCGGGCACCTGCACCGTGGCGCTGCCGTGGTACGCCGCTTCCCAGCGCCCGTCGGCCTGCGCGGCCCGCACCTGCGCCCGCCCGGCCTCGCGCATCCGGCCCTGCTCCTCGAGCCGCCCGACGTGCTCCACGTTGCGCGCCGACCAGCGGCTGCGCGGGCGCCGGGGCGTCATCCGCTGGAACGAGCTCTCCCCGTCGCGCGACCGTGCCTGGCCGTCGATCCAGCCGTAGCACAGCGCCTCGTCGAGCGCCGCGGCGTAGGTCAGCTCGGTGACGGTGCCGCCCTTCTTGTGCAGCACGAGCCAGACGCCGGCCGAGTCGGCGTGGTGCTCGTCGAGCCAGGCCCGCCACGCGTCGGCGTGCGGCACCAGCAGCTCGGGAAGGTCGTCGGCGGGCATGCGGCCATCCTGTCGCGCAGCACCCGCACGCGCCTCGCGAGCGGGACCACGCGCGGGAAGGGCAGGCGTCAGACGCGGATGTCGAACTGCCGGAGCCGCTTCAGGTCGCGGGTGGTGGCCGAGGCCTGGAGCGCGAGCAGCTCGGCGTAGATGCCGCCCGAGGCGGCGAGCTCGTCGGGGGTCCCGATCTCGTCGACGCGACCGTCTCGCAGCGTGATGATGCGGTCGACCGAGGAGATGGTCGACAGGCGGTGCGCGATGATCAGCGTCGTCCGTCCGGCCATCAGCCGGTCGAGACCTGCCTGCACCAGGCGCTCGGACCGCGAGTCGAGGGCGCTCGTCGCCTCGTCGAGCACGAGCACGGGAGCGCCCTTGAGCATCGCGCGCGCGACGGCGATGCGCTGCTTCTGCCCGCCCGAGAGCTTGAGGCCGCGCTCGCCGATCTCGGCGTCGTAGCCCGCGGGGATGCGGGAGACGAACTCGTGGGCGCCCGCCGAGCGCGCGGCCTCGACCACCGCCTCGGGCGTCGCGTCGGGCGCGCCGTAGGCGATGTTCTCCCGGATCGTCCCCGAGAACAGCGCCGCCTCCTGGAAGACGACACCGATGCCCCCGCGCAGCTCCTCGAGCGGGAGGCTCGCCACGTCGGTGCCGTCGATGCGGATCTGCCCCTGGTCGGGCGAGTACAGCCGCAGCAGCAGGCTCACGAGCGTCGACTTGCCGCCGCCGCTCTCACCCACCAGCGCGACCCGCTCACCCGGGCGGATCGTGAAGCTCACGTCACGCAGCACAGCGTCGTCGTCCCCGTAGCCGAAGGACACGTGGTCGAACGCGACCTCGACCGGGGCGCTGGTCGCGCGGCCGGTGGGGGGCACGGGGGCGGGCAGCTCGTCGCGCTCGCCGAGCTCGGCCATGACCGCGAACCAGTCCCGGCTGCCCGCGATGGCGCGCTGTCCCGAGTCGACCACCATGCTCATCATGAACACCGGCTGGCGGGCCATCGTGACGAGCTGGATGAGCAGCACCATGACGCCGATGGTGAAGACCCCGCGAGCGGTCTGCACGAAGATGATCGCGAAGATCCCGAAGAAGATGACGTTGAGCGCCCCCCGCCGGGTCGCGTCCATGGTGTGCCAGTACCGCGACTGGGTGCGGGTGGTGCGCACCGTGCGCCGGTAGCGGTCGTCGAAGACCTCGAGCTCGCGGCGCTCCTGCACGAAGCTCTTGACGACCCGGATCTGCCCGATGACCTCGGCGAACCGGCCGCCCGCCACGTCGAGGTCCTGGTTCTTCTCGGCCTCGAGCACCTGCCAGCGGGCGCTCGTGATCGTCGTGAGCCACAGGAACACGGGGTAGATCACGGCGAGCAGCACGGCCAGCGGCCACGAGTAGTACGCCGTGATCGCGAGCACGGCGACGACCGTGAGGATCATCTGGAAGAACGAGTTCGCGAACATGTTCACGAATCCCGTGACCGACGTGATCGAGCGGGACAGCCGGTTGATCACGGTGCCGGTGAGCTCGTGGTCGTAGTACCGCTGCGGCAGCGCGAGCAGCTTGGCGTAGTACCGGCTCGACAGCGTGGCGCGCAGCCGGGCGGCCATGGTGTCCCCCAGGTACCCGCTGACGTTGGTCAGGACCGTGTTCGCCAGGTCGGCCGCGAGCAGCGCGGCGGCGAGCCAGACGACGGTCGCGATGCCCGACGCGTTCCCCTGCGTCAGGTCGACGACGTGGTCGGTCGCGGCCTTGACGATGAACGGTGTCAGCAGCCCCGTGCCGGCGACGGCGAGCGACGCGACGACGATCGCGGCATACGTGGGCCACAGATCCCGGGCGACCCCGAGGATCCGGATGATGCTTCGCACTGCTCTCGAGCTCCTTGCACGCGGGCACCCTTGCCGCCGACGACCTCGCGCTGGTCGGCGCTGCCCTGGACGGGGGTCACCCTACCCGCGCCCACCCGCGCCGCCTGCCGCGTCAGGTGGCGCGGTGCTTGCGGCCCGGTCGCCCGGTCTCGTGGCCCGTCATCACCCCGCGCCGCGCGCGCCAGGACATGACCGACCGCCACGACAGCGCCGAGAGCAGCGACGCGACGCTGAGGGCCGATCCGATCGACAGCACCGACGCCGCCGACCCGACCGAGCCGATCGAGAGCACCGACCCGACCGAGCCGATCGAGAGCACCGACCCTTTCGACCCGATGCTGAGCAGCGAGTCCTCGGAGCCGATCGACAGGCGGGACCTGGTGGGCGTCATGCTCCGATGATCCCTGCGGGACGCCCGGTCCACCAGTGCGGCGTCGGGAGACCGGGGTCCCTGCTCATGCGGGCTCCGTCTCCGGCTCGGCGGCGGGTGGCGCCGCCTTCGGGCGTGCGGGTTGGCCCGGGGCGGTGCGCGGCAGCCGTCCGGTGAAGAACAGCGCCGCGATCGAGATGAGCGCGGCGACGGCCAGCGCGGAGCGCAGCGCGTCGATCCGGGCGTCGTCGTTCACGTCGATGATCTGGGTGGCGGTGGCCTGGTCCACCCCGGCCTCGTCGAGGGCCGTCGTGAGCTGGTCCGTCGAGATGAACGGGACCCCGCTCGCCCACTCGGTGGTGGCCTGGCTCTTCACGGAGTCAGGGATGTCGGGGTTGTTCTGCACGCCGGAGATCGCAGCCGAGGTGAGCGTCGCGATGAGCACCGAGCCCACCAACGCGGTGCCGAGCGACGCCCCGAGGTTGGTCGCCGTGTTCTGCAGCCCGCCGACCTCGGCGCTCTGCGAGTCGGGGACCGCCGAGACCGTCACGGCGCCGAGCTGCGAGGACAGGGACCCGAGGCCCAGGCCCATCAGCACCATGGGGATCGCGACGACGCTTGCGTCGGCCGCCGGGCTGAGGCCGGCCACGAGCACGAGGATGCCTGCCGTCATGGTGAGCAGCCCGAACCGCACCACGCGGCGCGGGTTCGCGTGCGGCCAGATCCGGGGGATGCCTCCGGCCGCCACGAGCAGGGCGATGGACAGCGGGAACACCCGCAGCCCGGTCTCGACCGCCGAGAGGCCGAGGGCGACCGACAGGAAGAGCGGGACGCAGAAGAACACCCCGGCCTGCACCGTGAACTGCGCGAAGAACATGCTCAGGCCGCCCACGAGCTGCGAGTTGCGCAGCATCTTCGGGTCGAGCAGCGGTTCGCCGCCGGTGCGCTCGAGGTGGCTCTGCCAGCGGATGAACAGGTACGTCACCAGCGAGCCGACGACGATGAGCCAGATGACGGGCGACCCGCCGAACACGGTCGGTGTACCCGGGGTCGCGATCACCCACCCCCAGTCTCCCGAGCGCAGCACGCCGAAGACGACGAGCCCCAGGCCCACGACCGACAGCGCCGAGCCCACCAGGTCGAGCTTGAGCGGGTGCGGGGCGACGTCGGCGATGTGCCGCAGCAGCAGCAGGATGATCACCACGATCACGGCCTCGCCCGCGAAGACGTAGCGCCACGACGCGTAGGTCGTCACAGCCCCGCCGATCAGGGGCCCGGCGGCCACCGCCACCGCTCCGGCGGCCGCGATGAGCCCGTAGGCGGCGGCCCGACGCTCGGGCGGGAAGTTGGCGGCGACGAGCGCCACGATCGCGGGCATGATCAGCGCGGCGCCCATCCCCTCGAGCAGCGACCAGCCCAGCAGCAGCACGCCGAGGTTCGGGGCCAGCGACGTCACGGTCGAGCCGCACGCGTACACGATGAGGCCGATCGCGAACGCCCGCCGCCGCCCGAGGATGCTCCCGACCTTGCCGCCGGTGATCATGAGCGTGGCCATGACCAGCGTGTAGAGCGTGATCGCGGTCTGGATGCCGGTGATGGTGGTTCCGACGTCGGCCGCGACGGTGGCCATCGAGACGTTCATGACCGAGCTGTCGAGCGTCATGAGGAACTGGCTCGCGCCGAGCACGCCCAGGACGAGGCCCGTGTGCTGCTTCTTCGCCTCCGCCTGCGGTGGTGACCCCATGCGCCCGCCTTCGCCTACACCCCGCGCTGCACCGCGACGCGACCGTCGCGCTCGGCCTGGGCCAGCAGCGCGTGGTCACGCTCGGTCTGGTCTGCGTAGGCGACGGCGAAGTCGGCCATCGCGCGGTCGAGCACGTCGGACGGGCCGACGTACGCGCCGAGCGCGACCCGGTCGCCGGACCGCGCGTGGGCCCGCGCCAGGGTCCACCCGCACAGCTGCCCGAGGATCCCGAGGGTCGCGGGCGACTGCCGCTCGATGTCGGTCGAGAGCTTCCAGTCCCAGAGCTGACGCACGTAGAAGTCGCGGTCCGCGCCGTCGATGCCCTGGCTCGTGGTCCAGCCCAGGAAGATGTCCGAGCTCGCCTGCATGAGCCGTTGGCCCGCCACGACCCGCGCCCCGTGGTTGACGTACGCGCTGGCGCCCGCCGCCTCGGCGAGCACCGACTCGTTCGCCTCCTTGATCTGCAGCACGAGGGGGTCGGTCCCGTCGACGCCGAGCAGCAGCAGGACCCAGGCGCGCGTGCCCACGCTGCCGACGCCCACCACCTTGCGGGCCATGTCGACGTAGTGGAACTGCTCCAGCAGGTCCCGCCGGTCGGTGGGCAGCGTGCGCCGGTAGCGCCGGAACGCCGTGCCGATGACCTGCTCGAACGTGTCGCGGTCGGCGTCACCGAGCAGCTCGCCGATCGGCACCAGCAGCGGCGGGTCGGAGCGCAGCCGCGCCTCCCCGTGGTCGAGCCGGGTGAGCCGGCTCGACGCGAGGATGCTGTCCTTGCGCATGGCCTTGTCGACGCGCCGCTCGAGGCTGCGCACGACCTTGCGGCCGGCGTCCTGACCCCAGCGCGAGAGGATCGCCGCGAGGGTCATGCGCGTGTACCAGACCTCGAGGTTGCTGCGCTGCGCGAATCCCCGCACGGCCTGCCGGTACGCCCGGGACGTCCCCATGACCACCGCTCGCCGCTCGTCGTCGGTGAACCCGCGCTCGCGGCCCGCGAGCTCGAAGCTCACGACGAGCCGCTTCAGGTCCCACTCCCACGGGCCGGGGAGGGTCTCGTCGAAGTCGTTGAGGTCGAAGACCATGTCCCGCTCGGCCGAGGCGTACCCGCCGAAGTTCGACAGGTGCGCGTCACCGCAGAGCTGGACGCGCAGGCCCGAGATCGGGGTGTCGGCGAGATCGGCGGCCATGAGCGCGGCCGCGCCGCGGTAGAACGCGAACGGCGAGGCGAGCATGCGCCCGAAGTGGATGGGGACGAGCTCGGGCAGCCGGTCGTGCGTGCGCTCGACGAGCAGCTCGACCGGGTCGGGCCGGTCGGCTGCGGCCTGCCACCCGGCGTGGCTCGAGCGCGACGCCTGGGCCCGGGCCGCACGCCCACGCTCGACCCGTTCTGCGCGGCTCAGCCGGCCCACTCCCACGGGACCGAGCAGCGTGCTGCTGTCCCGGTCGTGACGAGCTGGTCTGCGTGCGGCATCGACATCGACCACGAGCCTCATGCTCCGCGCGGTCCCAGAGGTCCGCAACCGGGTGCGGGCGGGCCACGGCCCGCCGGGGTCGGCGACGGGAGAGCGAAGCGAGCAGCCCCCGGCCGCGGCGGACGCGCAGGGACGGACCTCGCACATCGGTACAGACGTGTCGGCGCCCGCCGCTACGCTGCCCCGGTGCTCAGCACCTGGTACCACTCCGCGGTCGCCCCGCGACTGGCCATCGCCCGCCTGCTGCCGACAGCCGGGGCCGGTCTCGTCGTCGGCGTGAGCCTCCTGAACCTGCTGCTCGGGCTGCTGCCCGTCGCGTTCGTCATCGCCACGAGCGTGGTCGTGGGCCAGGTGCCCGCGGCCGTCGCGGAGGGCCTCGGGTCGCCCGCGTGGGACTCGCTCGTGCGCGACTTCGTGCTCGCCGCCGCAGCGTTCTGCGGGCAGCAGGTCCTCGCCCCCGTCCAGACGGCGCTCGGGATGCGCGTCAAGCGCCGCGTCGACGGCAGGATGCGCGACCGGATGCTCGCGAGCACGCTGCGCTCGACGGGCATCGGCCCGATGGAGGACCAGACCACGCTCGACGCGCTGAGCGAGGCCACTCGGCAGCTCGACTCGGACTTCAACACGCCGGGCGACGCCTGCGCGGGGCTCCTCGCGCTGCTGGCCCGGTACGTGCGGCTCGTGGGCTTCGCCGTGGTCCTGGGGATCGTCTCGACGTGGTGGTCCGCGGCCGCGCTGCTCGTCGCGACGATGGTGTTCCGGTACGGGCAGCGCGGCGGCCTGCGCAAGTACTCGACGGCATGGCGCACCGTGGTCGGGGTCCGGCGGCGGGCGGAGTACCTGCGCGACGTGGCGATGGGCCCGGGCGCAGCCAAGGAGATGCGCGTCTTCGGGCTCAGCACCTGGTTCGCCGATCGGTACGCGGCGGCGACGGTGGAGATGCTCGCGCCCGTGACCGCCCGGCGCCGCGCGATCTACCTGCGTCCCTACCTGCTCTACACCGCGATCGGGCTCGGGCTCGGCGCAGCGGTGCTCGTCGATCTCGCCCGGGGGGCGGCGTCCGGTGACGTGACCCTCACGGGGCTCACGCTCGGGCTGCAGTCGGTCGTCGCCGCGCTGCTGCTGGGGGAGTACTACCCCGAGTCGGACGTCGCGACCCAGTACGGCATGCAGTCCGTCGCCGCGCTCGAGGAGTTCGAGGCTCGGATCGGGGCGGTCCAGGACCTCGGACGCACGGGCGGCGCCGCAGTGGCGCCCGAGAGCCCGCGCGTCGCGCTGCGGTTCGAGGGTGTCAGCTTCCGCTACCCGGGCAGCACCCGGGCGGTGCTCGACGGGCTGGACCTCGAGCTGCCGGCGGGGCGCAGCACGGCGATCGTGGGCGTCAACGGCGCGGGCAAGACGACGCTCGTCAAGCTCCTCACCCGCTTGCACGAGCCGACCGACGGCGTCATCACGTGCGACGGCACCGACATCGCCGACCTCGACGTGGCGGCGTGGCGTCGGCAGGTCAGCGTGATCTTCCAGGACTTCGTCCGGTACGAGCTGACCGCAGCGGAGAACATCGCCGTCGGCGCCGTGCACGTGCCCCGCACCGACGCCGCCGTGCGACGCGCCGCGCAGCAGGCCGGGATCCTCGACGCGCTCGAGCCGCTGCCCCACGGCCTCGACTCGCCGTTGTCGCGGGCCTACGAGGGCGGGGCCGACCTCTCCGGAGGGCAGTGGCAGCGCATCGCGATCGCACGGTCCCTGTACGCGCTGCAGGCCGGAGCGCGGGTCCTCGTGCTCGACGAGCCGACCTCGGCCCTCGACGTCCGCGCCGAGGCCGCGTTCTTCGACCGGTTCGTCGAGCTCACCCGCGGGGTCACCTCGGTCCTCATCTCGCACCGGTTCTCGAGCGTGCGTCGCGCCGACCACATCGTGGTGGTCGACCAGGGCCGGGTGGCCGAGCAGGGGTCGCACGAGCAGCTCCTGGCAGCAGACGGGCACTACGCGCGGCTGTTCCGGCTCCAGGCCGAACGGTTCGTGCCCGACGCCGAGGCCGACGCCACGGACACAGACGCAGCTCCGACCACAGACGCAGCTCCGACCACAGGGAGACGTCCATGAGGCAGACCGTCCGCGGCGCGAGCGAGCTCCTGCTGATCGCCTACCGGATCGACCCGGCCAAGCTCGTCCTCTCGCTCGCGCTCATGCTGCTGCAGTTCTCGGCGCTGCCGCTCGCTGCGCCCGCGCTCGCCGCCCTCACCGACGCCGCCGTCGCGGGGGACGCCCGGGGCGCGAGCATCGCGGGTGTGACGGTCGCGGCGCTCGTGATCGCGTCGCTCACCGCGGGGCACTTCGCGCACATCTACTACTTCGAGCTGGGCGACCTCGCGGTCATGCGTCTCGAACGCGAGCTCATCGAGCTGTCGAACGACTCTCCGGGGCTCGAGCACCATGAGCGCGCCGACTACGCCGACAAGCTCCAGGTGCTGCGCACCGAGCTGCACCGTTCGGGCTGGGGCTCGATGCAGGCGCTGCTGTCGAGCCTCGGCCTCGGCGTCGCGGCCGTCATCACGGCAGTGCTGCTCGCCGGGCTCAACCCGTGGCTCCTGACCCTGCCCGTCGCGGCCCTGCCCCCGCTGCTGCTCGGTCGCCGCGCGGAGTCCGTGGTCGCGCGGTCGCGTGACGATGCCGCGCTGGACAACCGCCGGGCGCGGCACCTGTTCACGCTCGCGGCCGACGCGGGCCCGGCCAAGGAGCTGCGGGTGTGCGGGCTCGAGGGCGACCTGCGGGCCCGGCACGCGGCTGCCTGGTCGCACGCCACCTCGACGCTGTGGCGCGGCGAGGTCCGGGCGAGCGTGCTCCGGGTCGCGGGCCAGCTCGTGTTCGCGGTCGCCTACGTCGCGGCCACCCTGCTCGTGGTGCGCGACGCGGTCGCGGGCCACCGCACGGTCGGCGACGTCATCCTGGTCATCACGTTGGCGGCGCAGGTGAACGCGCAGGTCACGTCCACGGTCACGATCCTGCAGCAGCTGCAGCGCACGGCCCGCACCATGGCCGACCTGGCGTGGGTGCGCGCGCTGGTGCGTCCACGGCCCGTGCCCGGCCTCGCGGCGCCGCTGCCCGCCCCGGACGCGATCCGCACCGGGATCACGTTCGAGGGGGTCGCGTTCACCTACCCGGGGACCGACCGCCCGGTGCTCACCGACGTCGACCTGACGCTGCCGCCGGGCACGACCGTCGCGATCGTCGGCGAGAACGGCGCGGGCAAGACGACCCTGGTCAAGCTGCTGTGCCGGTTCTACGACGCGACGGCCGGGACGGTCGCCGTCGACGGCACCGACCTGCGCCACCTCGACGCGGACGCGTGGCGGACGCGGGTCGCCGCCGGGTTCCAGGACTTCTCCCGCTTCGAGCTGCTCGCCCGGGAGAACGTGGGCGTGGGTCACCTGCCGGACCTCGGCTCGGACGACGCGGTCCGCGCCGCACTGGGGCGCGCGCACGCCGAGGGTGTGCTCGACCGGTTGGACCACGGGCTCGACTCGCAGCTCGGAACGACGCACAGCGACGGCGCGCAGCTCTCGGGCGGCCAGTGGCAGAAGCTGGCGCTGGGCCGCGCGATGATGCGTGAGGCGCCGCTGCTGCTCGTGCTCGACGAGCCGACGTCGGCTCTCGACGCTCAGGCCGAGCACGAGCTGTTCGAGCGCTACGCCGAGAACGCGCGCCGGGTCGGTGAGCTCACCGGGGCCATCACGCTGCTGGTCTCGCACAGGTTCTCGACCGTGCGGATGGCCGACCTCATCCTGGTGGTCGACGGCGGGCGCATCGCCGAGCAGGGCTCGCACGAGGAGCTGGTGGCCCGCGGCGGCCTGTACGCCGAGCTGTTCGACCTGCAGGCCGCCGCGTACCGCTGAGGTCGGTGGGTGATCGGGGGGTCTGTCGAATCCCAAAGGTCCCAGGTCTGGGTTCCCATGGAGTCGTAATCTGCGGGTAAAGAGTGCAGTGCGCGCGATCGCTGCCGATGTGGCCCCGACACAGCCTCTGCCGCCCGTCAGCATGTCCGACGAAGGAGTAGCCGTGAGCCGATCCCTGGACAGCGTGACCCTGCCCGCCGACGTGCGGGCTGCTCTCGACGCGTGCGCGAGCGTCGTCGTCCCGAGCACGCGCGCAGAGCTCTACCAGCTGGCCCTCGGCCCGGAGGGCGGTCCCCGCTTCTCGGTCGACTACGACGTGAACGGCACACCCGTCACCGAGGCCACCGTCGTCCGCGGCAAGAACGGCATCGCCGTCAACTACCCCGAGGACTACATGCGCCGTCGGGACCCCGACTGCATGCGCGTCGCGGACGACCTGCCGACCGACAAACCGCGCTACCGCGACGTCTTCGGCTCCGAGTTCGCCCCCGTCAAGGCCGAGACGCTCGAGTGGCTCTCGCAGCAGGAGCTCGCTGTCGTGCCGTTCAAGGCCGGCGGCCTCACGCACGGCTACCCGTCGCTCGCGATCTGCCCGGTCAACTCGGCGTTCTTCGCGCTGACGCTCGTGGACCTGCAGGGGTGGGTCACGCTCGACGAGATCGGGCCGTTCACGCCCCGCTCGATCGTGTACGTCGCACCGCCGTTCCGGCACACCCACTTCGACGGCCGCCAGGTCGTGGTGCACGACCGCACGGACACGCTGCACGAGGTGTTCGCGTACAACCTCTACCCGGGACCCAGCGCCAAGAAGGGCGTGTTCTCGGTGCTGCTCGACATCGGCGAGCACGAGGGCTGGGTCACGGCCCACGCGTCGTCGGTGCGCGTCACGACGCCGTACGAGAACGAGACCGTGATCATGCACGAGGGCGCCTCGGGCGGCGGCAAGTCCGAGATGTACCAGGAGATGCGCCGCCGCGAGGACGGCCGCATCCTGCTCGGCACCAACGTGGTGAGCAACGAGCCCTACGTCATCACGCTCAGCGAGACGAGCGCGCTCGCGCCGGTCACCGACGACATGACGCTGTGCCACAAGGACCTGCAGCGCGGTGACGGCAAGCTCGTCGTGGCCGACGCCGAGGACGGCTGGTTCGTGCGCGTCGACAACATGCTGGAGTACGGGCAGGACGTCGCGTTCGAGCGCGCCTGCATCCACCCCGACGAGCCGCTCGTCTTCTTCAACATCCAGGGCGTGCCCGACGCGACGGTGCTGCCGTGGGAGCACACGCTCGACTCGAACGGCAAGCGGTGCCCGAACCCCCGCGTGGTGATCCCGCGCAGCCAGATCCGCAACGTGGTGAACGAGCCCTCGGCCGTGGACGTGCGCACGTTCGGCGTCCGGATGCCCGCGTGCACCCGGGAGACGCCGTCCTACGGGATCATGGGCATGACCCACGTCGTGCCGCCGTCGCTCGCGTGGCTGTGGCGTCTGATCGCCCCGCGCGGCGACAAGAACCCGTCGATCGGCGAGAGCAAGGCCGCGACCGACAAGCTCGCGCACGGCGGCATGGTCGCCGAGGGGGTGGGCTCGTACTGGCCGTTCTCGACGGGCACCAAGGTCGCTGCCGCGAACCTGCTGCTCACGCAGCTGGTCGAGGCCTACCGCACGCGCTACGTGCTGACCCCGAACCAGCACATCGGCGCGTACAAGGTGGGCTTCGCCGCCGAGTGGATGACGCGTGAGTACCTCGCGCGTCGCGGTGGTGGCCGGATCCGTGAGAACGAGCTCGTCGCGGCGCGCTGCCCGCTGTTCGGCTACACGCTCAAGGAGATGAAGATCGACGGGCAGCTCGTGCGGCCCACGTTCCTGCGTCCCGAGCAGCAGTCGCAGGTGGGCGAGGAGGCGTACGACGCGGGCGCCAAGATCCTCACGGACTTCTTCAAGAGCGAGCTCGCCCAGTTCCTCACCGACGACCTCGACCCGCTGGGCCGCAAGATCATCGAGGTCTGCATGCGTGACGGTTCGATCGAGGAGTACGCGGAGCTCACGCCGCTGTACATCTGAGCCGGTACATCTGAGCCCCTCGTCCCGCCGCACGGTGCGTGTGCGGAACGAGGTCCCGGTGGTGCGGGAACGGCGGTCTGGTGCGGTGGCGCCAGGCCGCCGACGCACGTCCGGGTCGCGGCTCGGCCCGGAACTTGCTGCACTGGGGAGGGCGGGCCACCCGGCACCGGGCGTGCCGCCCTGCTGACCAGCGGGAGGGCTCATGTGTCGTCTGTTCGGGATGCACGCCGGCGCGACCCCGGCACGGGCGACGTTCTGGCTGCTCAGCGCCCCTGACAGCCTGGCGCAGCAGAGCCGCAAGGAGGCCGATGGCACCGGGGTGGGGGTGTTCGGGCCGGACGGTCATCCTGTCGTCGACAAGCAGGCGCTCGCCGCGTACGAGGACCGGCAGTTCGCCGCCGAGGCGCGCGACCTGGAGAGCCGGACGTTCCTGGCGCACGTGCGCTACGCGAGCACCGGGGCCGACGCGCCCGTCAACACCCACCCGTTCGAGCAGGACGACCGGCTCCTGGCCCACAACGGTGTGCTCGAGGGCCTCGACGTGCTCGACGCGCGGCTGCGCGAGCTCGACGTCATGGACCTGGTGCACGGGGACACCGACAGCGAGCGGATGTTCGCGCTGATCACCGCCATGGCGCGTCGCAACGGCGGCGACGTGGGCGCGGCCGTCGTCACGGCGGTCACCTGGATCGCGGAGAACATCCCGGTGTACGCCGCGAACCTCCTGCTCGCGACCGCGACCGACGTGTGGGCCCTGCGCTACCCCGAGACCCACCCGTTGTACGTGCTGCAGCGCGGGTTCAGCGGGTCCCGCGAGGTCGCCGGGCAGGCCGCGTTCGAGGCGAGGACCGAGCGCATCAGCGTGCACAGCGAGACCCTCGGGGGCAGACCCTCCGTGGTGATCGCGACCGAGCCGATGGACGACGACCCGGGGTGGCGTCTCATGGGCGCGGGCGAGCTGCTGCACGTGACCGAGGCGCTCGAGGTGCACAGCAGCGCGCCGCTGCCCGCGCAGCCGACGCACCCGCTCACGCTCAAGGACCTGGCCCCGCAGGCCGCCGCGTCCCAGCGGCCGAAGAAGGAGCCGGTCTGACGCCGTCCGGGTCTCAGTCCACCCGGGTCTCAGTCGACCTCGGTGGCCGACTCCCTCAGGGTCTGCGCGCTCGTCCGGGGCGCCAAGGGGTACAGGTCCTCGGACCAGTCGGTCAGCACGATGCTCCCGTCGTCGGGGAAGCCGGGCAGCAGGGTGAGCCGCGCGACGAGCTCGGCGATGCGCGGCGCGCCCCCGTCGAGGGTGATCGCCTCGCCGCCCGCGAGCAGGTCGACGAGCAGCGGCGGCTCGCCGTCGTCGCCGCCGATCGCGAGCTGCCCCATGGAGGGGTCGATGCTGTCGGGCGGCGTGGGCCTCCACGTCGCCTCGGGCCACGCCTCGTAGAGCAGCGCGAGCACGGTGTCGGCGTCGAACGTGTACGGGCCGTCGACGACGGCCACCATCACCTCGGCCATGAGCGTCACCTCGTCCTCGCGGTCGACCGGACCTCGCTGATCCCAGTGTCCGTCACACCCGCCCGACCGGCACGCGAGCGCCGCGTGGTCCGTCGCGAGCCTCGGCGTGGGGGAGGCGGCTCGGGGTCGCGCGGGTAATCCACCCACGGAAACTCTTCGCAGAGCCCCCTGGGGCTGCCACACTGCTGGGACCAGTCGGGGGGCAAAGGGGGCCTATCGTGACAGACCTTCCAGGGAGGTATCGACCTTCGTTGCGCTGGGACGTGCCGGCTCCGCTCAACCTGAGCACCCGCGAGATCCTCGCGGAGAGCCTGGACGCCGTCTTCAGCGACGAGGACAGCCCGCGCCCGCGCCCCGTGATCCGGACCGACGTGCAGATCGTCGTGGTCGACCTCGCGACATCGTTCGCCCTGGTCGCCCACTTCAGCGCGGCGCCCCCCCACGAGCGCACCCGGGTCGCCGACGTGATCTTCGACGTGAACGACGCGCTCGCGGTCTCGGGGCTGCCCGCGGCCACGGGGCCCTGGGAGATCGTCGTCGGGTCGGCCGAGGTCCGGCAGGGATACAAGGCCCTCGACCTCGACGACCCGTGCTGGTCCGCGGTCGACTGAGCGACTGAGCGAGCGAACGAGTCGCCGGCGCCGCCGCCGGCGACTCCCTGCTGCGACTAGGCCTGGGGCTCGTCGACCGACGGTCCGCCGAGGGGGTTCGTGGTGGTCCCGGTCTCCGCCGCGTTGCCGTCGGCAGCCAGCGGGAAGGCGTCGTAGTAGGTGCGTACCCGTCGGGCGTCGGCGGGGGTCTCGCCACGCTCCGCCCGGGCCCGGCTGAGGCTGACGTAGCGGTCGATGGTCGAGGAGACCTCGGCGTTGAGGGCGGTGGTCTCCTCGGGCGTGAGGTCGGCCGTGCTCTGCCTGTGCACCGACGAGGTGAGCCACTCGCCCGGGAGCTGGAGCGCGCGGGAGAACCAGTCGTCGAGAGCCTCGGCGCGGGTGCGCGCGACCGAGTGCAGCATGCGCGTCACGGCGGGGGTCATGGTCGGGTCCTCGGTGCTGAGCCTCGCGCCGTCGACGGCGAACGGCCTGGACCGCCACCACCTCTCGCGGCCCTTGCCCCGGGCGGGGTCGTCCTCGATCAGGCCGTGCTTGGCGAGCTGACGCAGGTGGTAGCTGGTCTGGCCCGTGCTCTCGCCCAGGTGCTGCGCGAGCTCGGTGGCGGTCGCGCTGCCGTGGTCGTTGAGGTACTGGATCATCCGCAGCCGCAGCGGGTGCGCGTACGCCTTGAAGGCGGATGCGTCGATCGACTCGCTCTGGCGAGATGCGTCCTCAGGGTTGCCAACAGACATCTGCATACCTATCTTTGCAAAGAAACCTCTGCATAGGTTCCTCTTCTCAGGGTATCGGAGACCGTAGATGTCCACCTCGACCGCAGCCCGCGAACCGCTCGGCCCGCGATTCGCCCACCTCGTCACCTTCAGCGGCCTGTCCAACCTGGCCGACGGCCTGATCCTGGTCGGCCTGCCGCTGCTCGCGCTGACGCTGACTCGTTCGCCGGTGCTCATCTCGCTGATCAGCGCGTTCTTCACGCTCCCGTGGCTGCTCCTGTCGCTGCACGTCGGGGTGCTCGTCGACCGTACGGACAGGGTCCGGCTGGTGCTGCTGGCCACGCTCGCGCGCGTCGTCGCGCTCGTGGTCGCGGCCGTGCTCGCCACGACCGGTCGGCTCACGATGCCCGCGCTGCTCGCCCTCGTGCTCGTCTTCGGCATCGCCGAGGTGGTCGCGGACTCGGCCTCGAGCGTGCTGGTGCCCGCCGTGGTCCCGCGTTCGCGGCTCGGCGCCGCGAACAGCAGGATGCTGGGCGTCCAGCAGCTCGCCAACTCGTTCCTCGGCGCGCCCCTCGCGGGTGCAACCCTCGCGCTCGGCGCCGGCTGGTTGTTCGGGGTGCCTGCAGCGTTGTGCGGCCTCGCCGCGCTGGTCGTCGTGCGCGGTCTGCACGGGCGCGTCCACGTCGTGCGGCCCGTGCGGCCGGGCGCCTCGATCGGCGGCGACCTGCGCGAAGGGCTGCGGTTCCTGTGGTGGCACCCGGTGATCCGCCCGTTCCTGGTGACGAGCACGGTGCTGAACTTCTGCTCCTCGGCGTACTTCGCCGTGCTCGTCCTGTGGGTCGTGGGCCCGGGCTCGTTCCTCGGTCTCACGTCGCGGTCGTACGGGCTCCTCGCGGCCGTGCTCGCCGTCGGGGCGCTGGTGGGCGCGGTGCTGGCCGAGCCGCTGCTGCGACGGGTCGGCGAGGCTCGCCTCATCACGACCTCGTGGTTCTTCAACTCGGGGCTGCTGCTGGTCCCCGCGCTCGTCCGCGACCTGCGACTGGTCGTCGCGGCGCTCGCGCTCGTCGGGTTCAGCAACATGGTCGGCAACGTGGTCTCGCAGACCATGCGCCAGCGTCTGGTCCCCGAGCGACTGCTCGGACGCGTGGGTGGTGCCTCGCGGGTGCTGGGCTACGGGTGCATGCCCATCGGTGCGGCGCTCGGCGGTGTCGTGGGCCAGGTGTTCGGGCTGCCCGCGGTGCTGGTCACGGGCCCGGTCGTCTCCGTGCTCTTCGTGGCCTGGGCCGCCTGGAAGGTCCCGCAGCGCGTCGTCGACCAGGCGGACGCGGCCCTCGCGGCCGACATCGAGGTCGACTCTGAGGTCGAGCCTGAGGTCGACGCCGGCGTCGCGGGCGTCACCGGTTGATGCCGGCCGAGGTGGGCGTCGTCGGGCTGGGGGAGGGCCCGGGGCGAACTCCCTGCTCCGTGCCGGGTCGCGACGCGCTGCCCGACCCGGCGGTCGACGGGGTCCGGACGCCCGCCGTGCCCGCCGTGCCCGCCGTTCCTGCCGAGCCCGGGGAATCGGCGAGGTCGGGGGTGGCCGTCGCCGACGGCGCCGAGAAGTCGGGAGCGGTCGTGAACGACACCGTGGCGAGGTCGTCGTCGGTCAACAGGGCGGAGGTGGTGGCGGCGACCACCGGCCCGGCGAGCGCCGCGACGGCCAGCAGACCTGCCGCGACGAGCCGGGCGCGGCCGCGCCGGGAACGGTCAGCGTGCCGACGGTCCGTGCCGGTCGGCGCGAGGACGCTCGTCGTCAGGTCAGTCGAGGAGGAGCGCATCGTCCGCCGTCCTCGCGCCGGTGTGTCCTGCTGGTGCGGGGTCCGTAGCAGCGGTGCGCCGTGCCGACCGGTCGCGCAGCAGGGCCATGAGCTCCATGGCAGCGAGCGAGGCCAGCGGAGGTGCCAGCATGACGAGCCGGCCCGTCGCGGACCCGGTCCACTCGAGCACCCACCCCCAGCGCGGGTACACGCCCAGCACGACGCCACGCACGCGCGAGAGCGGGGTGGCGTCCGGGTCCGGCTCGGCGTTCGCGTCCCCCTTGGTCACCACGTACGGCCGGGTCGTCGCGGAGCCTGACCCGTCGACCGACTCGACCATGCGCCCGGTGACCTCGTCCTGGCGCATCACCGGCATGTAGTGCAGCGACACGATCCGGTGCGTCACGAGGTGGTCCGAGCCGGGTGGCCAGAACGAGACCACCTGACCGACCTTGAGCTGCGACGGGTCGGTGATGTGGCGCATGACCACGGCGTCGCCCGCGTCGAACCCGCCCGAGCGCGCCCCGGACATCGAGCCCGACGTGACGACCAGCACCCGCTGGTGGTGCAGCGAGAACCACAGCGGCACGCCGAGCGAGGTGGCGTAGGCGAGCGAGCAGACCGCGACCACCGTCCACAGCGCGGCCGTCACGGCGCGGAACCATCCGGGGGCACGCTCGGTGCGGGCTCCGCGTCCGGCGTCGGTGGTCTCGGACAGCCGTGGTCCGACGCCCACCTGGTGCCACCGTGCCGAGAGGTCGCGCTCGCCCCACGGCGTGGGCACGCCGTCGGTGCTCCAACGCTGCGTCGCCGGTGCCGCGGGGTACGTCGGCGCACCGACAGGCGTCGAGGACTGTCGGTGCGCGTCTCCCCGGAGGGCGCGGGCGATCCCCACCATGTGTCGTGGCCGCCCGGTCAGGGGTTGTTGGTCGTCTGCTCGGCGTCGAGGCGGAGCGTGAGGTCGGCGGACGTGGACTGGAGCGCGTCGGGCGTGTCGAGCGGCAGGTCGACGCGCACGCAGAGCTGCTCGGAGCCCTCGACCGCGAGGAGCACCCGGTCGCCGGTCTGCTGACCCGTGGCCATGTCTCCCACGAGCGTCGCGAGCCCGTTCGTCGAGAGCGGCCCGGTGCCGACCTTCGTGCCGGCCGAGCCGAGCAGCCGGTCCGCGGACGCGGTGTCGGTGGCCGCCTTGGTGCAGGTGTCCAGCGCGTACACGCGCAGCTGCAGCCACTCGGTGAGCAGGGCGTCCACGCCCGGCGTCGTGTCGGCCGCCTCGTAGCGGACCGAGTACCGGTAGGCGAGCGTGCCCGTGTTCTGCACCGTGAGCGGGGCCACGAGCGTGTCGCCGGGGGCGAGCCCCGAGGCCGGGACGGCGAACGTCAGGTCGCCCGCGGTCAGGTCGACCGAGCCCGTGCTGATCTCGGCCGCGTCGACCGTCTTGTTGTCGGTGAAGACTGCGGCGGTCGCGAGCGTCGCGACGCCCGTGCCGGCCAGGACGAGGATCGCCACCGAGCTGATCAGGCGTCGACGTCGGGCGACGTCGTGGCGCGGGGGAGCGGGGTCGATCATCTCCTGGAGGAGCTCGTCCATCAGGGGCCCTTCTGGTGGTGGGACGGGGTGCTCTGCCTGGATCGGCAGGTGTTTGAGGGGACTTGAGGTCTCATGTCAGATTCGTCCGGAACTGGCGGCCATGCCGGCGAGCTCGTCGGGTGGGACCGCCGGGGAGTACCGGAAGCCCTGCGCCTGGTCGACCTGCAGCCCGCGCAGCAGGTCCGCGGTCACCTCGTCCTCGACGCCCTCGGCCACGACCGTCAGGCCGAACGAGTGCGCGAGGTCGACCATCGCCTTGACCACGAGCGCCGAACCGCCGCCGTCGGCGAGGTCCGTGACGAACAGCCGGTCGATCTTGAGCACCGCGACGGGCAGGTCCAGGAGCTGGGAGATCGAGGTGTTGCCGATGCCGAAGTCGTCGATCGCGACCCGCACGCCGCCCTCGGCGAGCCGGTGCAGCACCGGCACCACGCGCGACGGGTCGGTGACGAGGGCCGTCTCGGTGATCTCGACCTCGAGCAGCTCAGGGGGGACGTCGTGCTCCGCGAGCAGCCGCTCGATGAGCTCGACGACCTTCAGGGACGTCACGTCGTGCGCGGAGAGGTTGACAGCGACGGGCAGCGGCTCGCGCCCCTCGGCGCGCCAGCGGGCGAGCTGGGACACCGCGGTCTCGAGCGCGCACCGGGTCAGGTCGTGGATCAGGCCCGACTGCTCGGCGAGCGGGACGAACAGGTCGGGGGGCAGCAGGCCGCGCGTGGGGTGCCGCCAGCGCATGAGCGCCTCGAGGCCCACGACCTTCCCGCCGTCGAGGTCGATCTTCGGCTGGTAGTGCAGCTCGAGCTCGACGCCCGCCGCCAGCGCGGCGTGCAGGTCGCCCAGGAGCACGAGCCGTGCGGGGGACGAGTCGTCCTCGTCGGGCGAGTACACGGCCACGCCGAGGCGGTGCGCCTTGGCGGTGTACATCGCGACGTCGGCCATGCGCATGAGCGTCGTGGCGTCCTGCGCGTGGTCGGGCAGGCACGCGACGCCGATCGACGTGTCGACGTGCAACGGCAGGTCGCCGAGCACGAACGGCGCGGCGAACACGCCACGCACCCGGTGCGCGAGCCGCTCGGCGTCCTCGGTCGAACGCACGTCGGGCAGCAGGACCGCGAACTCGTCTCCACCCAGGCGCGCGACCAGGTCGTCGTCGCGCAGGATCCCGCACAGCCGCACCGCGACCTGCTCGAGCAGCTCGTCGCCGCGGTCGTGGCCGAGCGAGTCGTTGATGTCCTTGAAGCGGTCCACGTCGAGCAGCACGAGCCCCACGTGCGTGCCGTCCGACTGGGCGGTGGCGATCGCCCGGCCCAGGTGGTGCGCGAGCATGCGCCGGTTGGGCAGGCCCGTGAGCGAGTCGAGCAGCGCGAGCCGCGCGTTGTCGAGGGCCGACGACTGCAGGCGTCGGGACGTGGTGCGCACGGTGCGGAACAGCAGGAGCCAGAGCAGGGCGAGCCCACCGACGATCACGCCGGCCACGAGCCGGCTGGCCCGGGTCAGCGCGTCGGTGGTCTCGGCGTAGTCGAGGCGGACCTCGGACGCGCCGACGACCGTGCCGTCGACCTCCAGGGGGACGTACACGTCGAGCACGGCGTGCTCGACCCCGCCGACCGCGTCGCCCCGCACCTCGGTGATGACCCGGGCGTCCGAGGTCCCCGCGAGCGCGGCGTCGAGCCGCTCCCAGTCGGGGAACCCCGTGTCGGCCGCGTCGGAGTCGTAGAGCACCCCGCCGTCGCTCGTCCACACCCGTAGCCCGACCAGGCGGTCCGAGAACCCGGCGACGGCCTCGCCCACCAGGGTGCGCTGCTCGGGGGTGAGCAGGCCCAGGGTGTAGGCGTCGTGCGGCACGACCCGCTCCACGTACCGCGCGACCGACTGGGCCGCGACGGCGCCCTCGCGCAGCGCCTGCTTGCGCATGACGTTCGAGGTGGTCAGGGCCAGGGCGACACCGAGAACGAGCATGGCGACGACGCTGACCACGGCGAAGTAGCGGGTCAGCGGCCACCGGCGGCGGGGGGTCGGCACCTGGACCTCTGAGACAGAAGCGGACGGATCCCTCAGACGAGGGTCGGGGTGAGAGTAGGCGTAGTCGGGCCGCCTGGGCGAGTTCTCCGGTTCCTCCGGCGCGTCGCATTCATCCGATCCCTGCCGCTTCGCCGTGGCGCGGGCGTGGTTCACCCGGGCCGGATGCCCTCCGTCACGCCGTGCGGCCGGTAACCTCCCACCAACCACCACGCCTGTGGGCCCCGGATGAGCGATCGGACGGACGACGGCACTGATGCACGATCTGGCACCCTGCAAGGTCTACGACGACGGTGGGACCGTCGTCGTGGGCTACGTCCGCCTGTTCGACAGGGACATGCTGACGATCGGCACCGAGGACATCGTGCGGGGCCTCGAGCCCGGCACCGACGTCAACGTCGAGGTGCTCGACGAGGTGCGCGGCGAGTGCCTGTACGCGGGCTACGTCTCGCGGGTGGCCCCCGACGGCCTCGAGGTCGCCGACGTGGCGCTCGTCTCGACCCTGCAGAAGCGCGAGGTCGTGCGGGTGGGCACGCACGTGGCCTGCACCGGCACCGTCCTCGCCCGCTGGCGGGACCCGCACGCCGACGCCGTGGTCGAGCCCGCCGCGAACCATCCCGCCGCGGACGACGGCGCCGACGACGGCGCCGACGACGCGCCGCAGCCCGGTGCCACCCCGGAGCCCGAGCACGGCAACGACGACGAGGGCCGCCTGGTCGGCTCGACGATCGCGTTCACCATCCTGGATATCAGCGCGCACGGCATGCGTGTGCTGGCACAGACGCGCCTCGAGCACGGGCAGCGCATCCGCTTCCTGTACGAGGAGCTCCCCGAGCCGATCCTCCTCGACGCGGTCGTGGTGCGCATGCAGGAGTCGCGCACCGGCACGCACTACGGCTGCCGGTTCCTGGGGCTGACGATGCGCGAGACCGATGCGCTGTTCCGGCACGTGCTGCACACCCAGGGCGTGCAGCGCCGGGAGCGCATGCGGCTCTGACCGCGGCGCGCTACCCGACGACCACCGGGTGGTCCGCAAGGGCGAGCGCCGCGAACGAATGACCCAGCAGCTCGGCTGCGCGGTCCCCGCGCACGGCCTGGTCGAACAGGAACCCCTGCCCGATGTCGCAGCCGACCTCGCGCAGCACCGCGAGCTGTTCGGGCGTCTCGATGCCCTCGGCGATGACCTCGAGCCCGAGCGCGCCACCCATCGCGACGATGGCCCGCACGAGCTCGCGGCTCTGCTTGCCCTCGACGAGCTCGTGCACGAACGACCTGTCGATCTTGAGGGCCTCGACCGGGTAGCGGTGCAGCGTCTGGAGCGACGAGTGGCCCGCGCCGAAGTCGTCGATGTGCAGCCGCAGCCCCGCCTCGCGCATGCGTGACATGAGCTGCTGCGCGAGCTCGGGGCGGCGCATGATCACGCCCTCGGTCACCTCCATCGTGAGGCACGAGGGCTCGAGGCCGTGCCGAGCCAGGCACGCGCGGACGTGGTCCACGAGCCCCGCGTGCCAGAACTCGCGGTCGGAGACGTTGATGCTCACGTTGACCGGGCCGTCGTAGGTGGCGCGCCACGCGGCGATCTGCGCGCACACGTCAGCGATGACCTGCAGGCCGAGGCGCACCACGAGGCCCGTCTCCTCCATCAGGGGCAGGAACTCGCCGGGCAGCAGCACGCCGCGGTCGGGGTGGTTCCAGCGCACCAGCGCCTCGAACCGCCCGACCGGAGCCTGCGTGAGCTGCACGATCGGCTGGTAGAACACCTCGAACTCGCCGCGGTCCAGGCCGTCCTGGACGGCGGCCTGCAGGTGCACGTGGTGCAGCGCCTCGGCGTGCATCGCCGCGTCGAAGTAGGAGAGCGTGCCGGGCTCGTGGGACTTCGCGTGGTACATCGCGGTGTCCGCGTCGCGCAGCACGTCGTCGGCCGAGCGGTAGTCGACCGACGACGACGTGATGCCGAGGCTCGCGGTCACCCACAGCGCGTGGCCCTCGACCTCGACGGGCCGCGAGAGGCTGTCCTGGATGCGGCGCGCGATGGCCGGGATGGCGTCGGGGACGACACCGTCGATCAGGATCGCGAACTCGTCGCCCCCGAAGCGGGCCGCGGTGTCCTGGCTGCGCAGCACGCCCCGCAGCCGGTCGCTGACGCCCCTGAGCAGCAGGTCGCCCGCCTGGTGGCCCAGCGAGTCGTTGACCACCTTGAAGCGGTCGAGGTCGAGGAAGACGACGGCGAACGGTGTCCGCGTCTCCTGCCAGCGTTCGATGCTGCGCTCGAGCCGTTCGAGGAACATGCGACGGTTGGGGAGCCCTGTCGCCGCGTCGTACATCGCGTTGTGCCGCAGCCGCTCCTCGAGCCGCTTGCGGTCGTCGATGTCGCTCAGCGACCCGAGCACCCGCCGCATCCCGCGGCCCTGACCGGGGACGGGCATCGCGCGGAGCAGCAGCCAGCGGGGCTCGGCGTCGCGCGGGCCCCGGTAGCGGACCTCGATCTCGGCGAGGTGCTTGTCGCCGTCGAGCACGGACTGGACCTCACGACGCAACGCCGCGAAGTCGTCGGGGTCGATGTGCTCGTGCCACGTCAGCACCTCGTCGCTGCCGTCCTCGCCCAAGCCGAGCAGCGCGCGGCAGCGGGAGGACATGACGCTCGCGCCGTCGTTGGACCACTCCCACAGGCCCTCGTTCATCGCCCGGGCGAGGAGCCCGTGGCGCTCCTCGCTCGAGCGCAAGGTCTCGAGCAGCGCCTCCTGGTCGAACGCCTCGCACAGCAGCGCGGCCCAGTGGTTGTACGTCTCGCGGCCCGAGGTCGTGTCGACGGGCCCGGTCACGGCGAGCAGGCCCCAGTCGCGGCCGCCCCGCCGGCGCAGGGGCAGGACGTAGACGACCTCGCCCTGGGCGGGGTCGGACGCGGCGACCATCGCAGCCGGCGGGAAGACCGGGGTGGTGGTCACGGTCCCGCGGAGGTCCCCGAGGCGCCCCTCGGGGTCGTGCACGCCCTCGATCACGAGGTCCTCGCCGTTCCACAGCGCGAGCACACCGGCCCGCACGTGCGAGCCGGCGAGCCAGTCGAGCCGCCGCGGGTCCGCGGTGTGCGACCCGAGCAGGCGCACCCCGATGTTGTACTGCTCGTGCAGCGACGCCTCGAGCACGGCCACCCGCCCCAGGTACAGGCCGGTCTGCAGGTGCCAGAGCACGATCGACGTCCGGGCCGTCATGTTGAGCAGCGCCGCGTGCGTGGGGGCGTCCTCCGGGTCGGTGGTGGCCGTGAGCTCGCGCAGGTACAGCGTGATGGCGCGCTCGACGTGCTGGAGCACGATCGGCACCTCGATGTGCGCCGAGAGCGGCGTGAGGATCGCCTTGAGGACGTCGTGCGAGGGCTCCGCCCGCGCGCCCTCGCGCACAACGCCGTCGGCGACGGCGACGATCGCCTGGTGCGCCTCGGCGACCGCGGACGTCACGAGGGCCGAGCTCGCGGAGTTGACCAGCGCCTGCGTGAGCCGGGCCATCAGCCGCTGGGCGGGCTCGGCTGCGGCGATCCCGTCCGGCTCCTCGTGGTGGCCGTTCCCCGCGCACCCGCACGACGCGCGGGTCACGACCCGCGCGGAGGCCGGGTGCTCGACGGCGTCGATGTGCTCGCCCTCCAGCTGCTGGTGCAGCAGGCGTGAGGCGAGCGACCCGATGCGGTCGAAGCGCTGGTCGACGGTCGACAGCGGAGGGGACGAGAAGGCCCCGGCCTCGACGTTGTCGTAGCCCACGACCGCCACGTCCCGGGGGACGTCGAGGTCGGCCGCGAGCACGGCCTGCATGAACGTCAGGGCGTTGCGGTCGGTCGCCACGACCACGGCAGTGGGGCGCGACTCCTGGCGCAGGAACGCCTCGGCGATGCTCACGCCTCCGGTCTCCACGTTGTCGACCGCAGGGTAGAAGTCGTTGGGGTCGGGCTCGAGACCGTGCTCGACGAGCGTCTCGTGGTACGCCGTGTAGCGCTCGCGGATGTCGGAGTTCGAGAGGTTGCCGCCGAAGCCGATGCGGGTGTGGCCGTGCTCGATCAGGTGCTGCACGGCCGCCCGGGTCCCGCCCTCGTTGTCGGGCATCGCGACGGGTGCGTCGAAGCCGCCGACGCGGTTGCTCGCGAGGGTCACGCGCTTGCCCGCAGCCCGCAGCTCCTCGAGGTACTCGTTACGGGTCGCCCCGGCGACCGCGATCGCGCCGTCCGCGTGGTCCCACGCGACGTGGCTCGTGTAGAGCGGGGCTTCGATGCCCGAGTCGTCCACCCGGTCCGCGTCGGTGGTCTGGGACACGACGACACGTCCGCCGCGGCCGGCGACGTCGCGGGTGATGCCGGACAGGATCGCGCCGAAGTAGAAGCCGGCCGTCCACGGTGACAGCACGAGGACGGTGCTCGGGAGAGCCACGACGGTGTCCTTTCTCGGCGCGACGGCGCAGGTCGGGCACCGGCGCTCGATGTCCTATCGGTCCCGGTCGGTCGGGCATGACTGTTCTGGAGACGCTCGTTCGGGTGCATTTCGGTGCGCTCCACAGGGGTCCGCGACAGGCCCCGGGGCGGCCGATGGTCGGTGCCGGCAGATCCATAGGGCACAATGGGGGTGTAGATGCGCCCTTTCTCGCGCGTCCGACGTCGTGGAGCACCGGCGGGAGACATCCCCGCATGCCGCCGCGAGCCCCGACCGTTCCCAACCGCCGGAAAGGCGCCCTTCTTCATGTCGTTCTCTGCTCTTGGCGTGCCCGAGACCCTCGTCGCCGCCCTCACCGCTCAGGGCATCACCGCCCCGTTCCCCATCCAGACCGCCACGCTGCCCGACACGCTCGCGGGTCGCGACGTGCTCGGCCGCGGCCGTACCGGCTCGGGCAAGACGCTCGCGTTCTCGCTGCCGATGGTCGCCCGGCTCGCCGCGTCGACCGGCGCGCGCCGCCCGGCCCGCCCCCGCGGCCTGGTGCTCGCACCGACCCGTGAGCTCGCGACGCAGATCGCCGCGACGCTCGAGCCGCTGGCCCGTGCCGAGCGCCTGAGCCTGACCACCGTCTTCGGCGGCGTGTCCCAGAACCGCCAGGTCAGCGCCCTCAACGGTGGCGTCGACATCCTCGTCGCGTGCCCCGGCCGCCTCGAGGACCTCATCAAGCAGCGCCTCCTGACGCTCGAGGGCGTCGAGATCACCGTGCTCGACGAGGCCGACCACATGGCCGACCTCGGCTTCCTGCCCGGCGTCAAGCGCCTCATGGACCAGACCCCCACGAAGGGCCAGCGGCTGCTGTTCTCCGCGACGCTCGACAACGGGGTGGACCAGCTCGTCAAGCGCTACCTGCACGAGCCGCTGACCCACTCGGTCGACTCGGCCGAGTCGCCCGTCGCGAAGATGACGCACCACGTGCTGGCCGTCTCCGACGCCGAGGCCAAGCGCCTCGTCATCAACGAGCTCGCCTCGGGCACCGGTCGCCGCCTGCTCTTCACGCGCACCAAGCACCAGGCCAAGAAGCTCGCGAAGACGCTCACCGCGACGGGCATCCCCGCGGTGGACCTCCACGGCAACCTCAGCCAGCCGGCGCGTGAGCGCAACCTCGAGGCGTTCTCCTCGGGCGCGGTCCGGGTGCTCGTCGCGACGGACATCGCAGCGCGCGGCATCCACGTCGACGACATCGAGCTCGTGGTGCACGTGGACCCGCCGGCAGAGCACAAGGCGTACCTGCACCGCTCGGGCCGTACCGCCCGCGCCGGTTCGGGCGGCGACGTCGTCACGGTCATGCTCCCCGAGCAGGCCGGTGACGTCCGTGTCCTGACCCGTCAGGCGAAGATCGACGTGCAGCCGCAGAAGGTGTTCCCGGGCTCGTCCCTGGTGGCCCGGCTCGTCGGCGAGGTCGCCGAGTACGTCAAGCCCGCCGCCGTCGCGCCCGTCGCCGAGGGTCGCCGTGGTGGCGCCCCGTCGCGCGAGGCCGGTGCGGCCGACGGCACGCGTCGCCGCCGCGGTGGCCGTGGTCGCGGTGCGGGCACCGGTCAGGGCTCCGGCTCGGTCCAGGGCTCGGGTTCCGCGGGCGGTGGCCAGGGTGGTGGCCGTGGCCGTGGCCGCAGCGCGTCGTCCGCGGCGCCCCGTACCGCGACCGGCGGTTCGCGTCCGGTGCACTCGACCGCGACCCCCGGCAGCGGCTCGTCGGGCCGCAGCGGCGCGGTGGGCATGTCGATGGGCTCGTCGGCCGGTAGCCGTCGCGGCCGCTGATCTGGCAGGACCCCGCAGCACCCGCTCTACCTGACGAGAGGGCCCGCACGCAGCGGCCCGGACCCCACGGTCCGGCCCTGCGTGCGGGCCCTCTCGCCGTCCGCACCCTGTCCGCTGCCGTGGTGCAGCGCGGGAATTCCGGCCCGGCAGGCACGGTTGCACCGGGCATGACGAGCAGCGGCGAGAGCACGTACGAGGTCAGCAAGGACGACGCGCAGTGGCGGGCAGAGCTCGACCCGGCCGCGTTCCGGGTGCTGCGCCTCGCGGACACCGAGCGTCCGTGGACGGGCGAGCTGCTCGACGAGCAGCGTGAGGGCGTGTACCGGTGCCGCGCGTGCGGCCAGGAGCTGTTCCGCTCCGACACCAAGTTCGACTCGCACTGCGGGTGGCCCAGCTTCTTCTCCCCGCTCGCGGGCGACAAGGTCGAGCTGATCGAGGACCGGACGCTGGGCATGGTGCGCACCGAGGTGCGCTGCGCCCGCTGCGGCTCGCACCTGGGTCACGTGTTCGACGACGCTCCGCAGACCCCGACGGGCGACCGCTACTGCATGAACTCCGTGAGCCTCACCTTCGAGCCCGCCGCGGACTGAGCGGCGTGCCGTGCCCGACACGCCGGTGGACGCCGCGTCCACGGCGGTCGGGCGTCCGAGCGGGTTCAGTCCCGCGCCGGACGTGCCGATAATGGTCACGTGAACGAGGCCCTGATCGTCCGGCGATGGCGCCGCTACGGTGCCGACCGCCTGTACGTCACGGCCGAGTCGGGCGCCCGCGTCGGGTGCGTGGACCTCCAGTCGGGCGAGGTCATCGTCGACGAGCCGGTCCTCGAGGACGGCGTGCGCCAGGCCGCGCAGGCCTACCTGCGCTCGGACGTGGCCGAGCTGGTGCTCCCGTTCCACCGTGACATCGCGATCGACGACCTGGACGACCTGGCACGCCTCGACGGGGCCGACTACGAGCCGGGCGTCCGCGCGCGGGTGGGCTCGGTGCGGCTGCGGCTCGACGGGCTCACGTCCCACGGCTGGCACGTGGTGCACGGGGTGCCGCTGGGCCGTCAGGGCACCGTCGTCGACCACCTGCTGATCGGCCCGGGCGGCATCTTCACGGTGACCGAGCGATCCCACCCGGGCGAGCGCATCCGGGTGTCACGCCGCACCATGTCGATCAGCGACAAGCCCGTCCCGTACCTGCGCGACGCCCACCTCGAGGCCACGCGGGTGCAGTCGCTGCTGCGCTCGGCGGTCGGCTCGCAGCTCACGGTGCGCGCTGTGATCGTGCTGCAGGGAGTCATCGAGATGCGGCCGGGCGAGCGGCCCGACGATGCGCTCGTGGTGGCCCGCAGCGACGTGCCCGGCGTGTTCCACAACCTGCTCGAACGGCTCGAGGCGCCGCGCGTCGACGCGATCGCGGCCGTGGCCCGGCAGCGCACCACCTGGTCGCGCTGACCCCGGGGTCGCCGGCGGGTCAGCCGACCCTGCGCCGGGCCTCGTCGAGGTCGGTGTTGAGCCGCGTGAGCTGAGCCGCGAGGGCGTCCAGCTCGTCGTGCGACCACGCGTCGAGCGCGGTGCGCAAGAACCGTCCCCGGGCGCCACGGGCGTCGGCCACCCGCGTCTCGCCGCCCTCGGTCAGGTGGATCAGCTGGCCCCGCGAGTCGTCGGGGTCGGTCGTGCGCGTGATGAGCCCGAGATCCTCGAGCCGCGCGAGCTGTCGGGACATCGTGCCGCGCCCCACACCGATGTGCTCGGCGATCTCGCTCGCGCGGATGCCGGGCACCTGGGCGATCCGCGCCAGGATCGGGTACGCGCCCGGGTCGAGGTCGGGGTGCACGCGATGGGCCATGGTGGCGGCCGAGGAGTGCGCCCGGCGCAGCAGCAGCCCGAGCTCGCGCTCGACGCGCTGGAGGGGTTCGGTGTCCACGAGGGACATCATGGCGCGCGGCGAACGCCGACGGGGCCGGGAGCTCGTGCTCCCGGCCCCGTCAGGACCTGCGTCGTGCGGGGACGTGGTCGTCAGTCGTCCTGACCGCGGCCCGTGCCGGACGGGGCGGTGCCGGACGTGCTGCCGACCTCGTCGGCCTCCGCAGCGGTCGCGGCGGTCGCGACAGCGACCTCGACGGCCGGTGCGGCGGCGGCCGCGGCGGCCTCCTCGGCGAGCCGCAGCTCGACGCCCGAGCGCTCACCCAGCGGCACCTCGCGCAGGAAGAGCACAGCGATCAGCGCGACCAGCGCGAGCGGCACGGAGATGAGGAACAGGTGCGCGACGGCCTCGCCGTACGCGGACTCGACCACCGTGCGCACCGGCTCGGGGATCGTCGCGACGTTGGGGATGGACGTGCTCCCGCCCAGCACCGACGTGTCGATGCCCAGGGCAGCGAGCCCGCTGGCGAGCAGCGAGGTGACCTTGGTGCCGAGCACGGCGCCCAGCACCGAGACGCCCATCGCGCCGCCGAGGGTGCGGAAGAACGCGACGGTCGAGGTGCCCGAGCCGACGTCCTTGGTCTCGAGCGTGTTCTGCGTGGCCAGGACCAGGTTCTGCATGAGCATGCCGACACCCGAACCGAGCACGAACATGTACAGGCACACGAGCGCGAAGTTCGTGTCGTAGCGGATCGTTCCCATGAGTGCGAGACCCACGGTCAGGGTCGCCGCACCGGCGATCATGTACCGCTTGTAGCGGCCCGTGACGCTGATGATGCGGCCGCTGATGGTCGAGGACAGGAACACGCCGAGCATCATCGGGATGGTGATCAGGCCGGACGCCGTGGCGGACTTGCCGCGGGCGATCTGCATGTACTGGCTCAGGAACACCGAGGTGCCGAACATCGCGATGCCCACGGCGATCGAGGCGATCACGGCCAGCACGAGGGTGCGGTTGCGGAACAGGTTCAGCGGGATGATCGGCTGGGTGGCCCGGGACTCGACCCAGACCGCGACCGCGAGGACGAGGACCGCGCCGACCACCATCGCGGCGGACTGCCACGACACCCAGTCGAAGTGGGTGCCGGCGAACGTGACCCACAGCAGCAGCGTGGCGATGCCCACGGACAGCAGCGCGGCGCCCGCGTAGTCGATGTTCAGCTTGCGCTTGGCCATCGGGGGCAGGTGGAGCGTCATCTGCAGCACGATGATCGCGGCGACCGCGAACGGCAGCCCGATGAAGAAGTTCCAGCGCCAGCCGGGGCCGTCGGTGATGAGGCCGCCGATGAGCGGGCCACCCACCGAGGCGAGGCCCATGATGCCGCCCATCAGGCCCATGTACCGGCCGCGCTCGCGCGGGGAGATGATGTCGGCGATCAGGACGGTGCCGAGCGCGGTGAGGCCACCGGCGCCGATGCCCTGGAAGGCGCGCATCGTGATGAGCATCTCGGTGCTCTGCGAGAAGCCCGCCACGGCGGACGAGATCACCGAGATGGCGAGCGCCAGCTGGATGAGCACCTTGCGGTCGAGGAGGTCGGCGAGCTTGCCCCAGATGGGCGTCGAGATCGTCGTGGTGAGCAGGGTCGCGGTGACGACCCACGTGAACGCGGACTGCGTGCCCTTGAGGTCGCTGATGACGCGCGGCAGCGAGCTCGAGACCACGCTCGTCGCGAGCACGGAGACGAACATGCCGAGGAGGATCCCGGACAGGGCCTCCAGCACCTCGCGGTGGTTCATGGCGGGGCTGTCGGGCGTGGTCTCTGCTCGACTGGTCAGGGTCTGGGCCATAGGGTGCTCGGTCCTTCGGTGCTGGTGGGGTGGAGCCCGGCGTCGGCGGCAGGCGGGGTGCGTGCGGCGGGGCCGACGCTGCTGTGCGGTGGTGCTGTGCGGCGGTGCGGGTGGTGCTGATGGTGCTGTGCGGTCAGGTGGTGCTGGGCGCGGCGGCGGGGTCCGTCGTCGTGTCCTGGGTCGGTGCTGCGAGCCGCCGGCACGAGGCGTGCGGGTGCGGAGTGCTCCCGACCGCGGCCGCGATCCGGTCCACGGCCTCGGTCGCGGCGACGATCTCGTCGGCGGTCCACCCGGCAAACGCCTCGGCGGCCTGCCGGTCGAGCGTGCGGACGCTCGTCCGCGCGAGCTCGTGCCCGGCGGCGGTCAGGCGCACGGTGCGTACCCGCCGGTCGCAGCCCGGCTGGTCGGAGGGCGCGCGGTCGACCAGGCCGGCGTCCACGAGGGCGCTGACCTGCCGGCTCGCGACCGACAGGTCGACACGCAGATGGGTGGCGATCTCGCTGATGGGCAGCTCGCCGCACCGTTCGAGGATGCGCACCATGCCCAGTGCCGCCCGGGTGAGTCCCGCCTCTCGCGCGATGTGCGAGCCGACCTCTCGCTGGACCCTGGCGAGCCGCTCGATCGCGGCCAGGAGCGTGCGGTAGGTCAGGTCGGTGGACTCGTCGGTAGACACAGGTCGGGGGCACGCCTCTCAATAGTTGCTAGAGGCAATTTATCAGAGATGCTTGCATCAGGCAATGGTCCCCTCGGGCAACTTGGTGACGTCGAGAGGCTCGACGTCGTCACACCCCTGCCGCCGGTGACGGCGGCGTCGGACGTCACCTTCCGGACGTCACTCGCCGCCGTCGAAGCCGCGCTGCCGCCACACCTCGTACGCCGCGATGGCCGCCGCGTTCGACAGGTTGAGCGACCGGCGCCCCGCGAGCATCGGGATGCGCACCTGGCCGGTGACCCGCGGGTGGGCGAGCACCTCCGGGGGGAGCCCGGTCGGCTCGGGCCCGAACAGCAGCACGTCGTCGTCGCTGTACTCCACGTCCGTGTGCCGGGTGGTCGTGTGGGTCGTGAACGCCAGCACCCGGGACTGCGGCAGCGACGCCAGCAGGTCCTCGAGATCGGGGTGCACCACCACGTGCGCGAGGTCGTGGTAGTCCAGACCGGCGCGCCGCAGCTTGGGCTCGGACAGGTCGAAACCGAGCGGCTCGACCAGGTGGAGCGTCGCCCCGGTCGCAGCTGCCAGACGGATCGCGCTGCCGGTGTTGCCCGGGATCCGGGGCTCGAAGAAGGCGAGGTGCATCACCGGGTGATCCTCCCACCGCCGTAAAGTGATCGAGATGCGCCCGCGGCGGAGCCGGGCCCTGCGAGAGGAAGCTGATGTCTGCACCGTCCCTGTACCGGGCCGCCGACGACCGGTACGACGCGATGGCCTACCGTCGTGCGGGCCGCAGCGGGCTCGACCTGCCCGCGCTGTCGCTGGGGCTGTGGCACAACTTCGGCGACACGACGCCGTTCGACACCCAGCGCGACATCCTGCGCCGGGCGTTCGACCTGGGCATCACGCACTTCGACCTGGCGAACAACTACGGCCCGCCCTACGGCTCGGCCGAGGAGAACTTCGGTCGGCACCTGGCCCGTGACCTGCGCCCCTACCGCGACGAGATCGTCATCTCGTCCAAGGCCGGCTACGACATGTGGCCCGGCCCCTACGGCGACGGCGGCTCGCGCAAGTACCTGCTGGCGTCGCTCGACCAGTCGCTCGGGCGCCTGGGCGTCGACTACGTCGACATCTTCTACTCCCACCGGCCCGATCCGAGCGTGCCGCTCGAGGAGACCATGGGGGCGCTGCACACCGCCGTGACGAGCGGCAAGGCGCTGTACGCGGGCATCTCCAACTACAGCCCGTCGCAGACCCGTGAGGCGAAGCGCGTGCTCGCGGAGCTCGGCACCCCGCTGCTCATCCACCAGCCCTCCTACTCGATGTTCAACCGGCACGTCGAGCAGCCCGAGGGCGATGACGGCGAGGCCCTGCTCGACGTGGTCGGCGACCTCGGCATCGGCATGATCGTGTTCTCCCCGCTCGCCCAGGGTCTGCTCACGAGCCGCTACCTCTCGGGTGAGGTGCCGAGCGGGTCGCGCGCCGCCGTCGGCCACTTCCTGACGCCCGAGCGCATCGACGCGACGTACCTCGCGCGGGCCCGGGCGCTCGACGACATCGCGCGCGGACGTGGGCAGTCGCTCGCGCAGCTCGCCCTGTCGTGGGTGCTCCGCGACGCGCGCGTCACGTCCGCCGTGATCGGTGCGAGCTCGGTCAGCCAGCTCGAGGACAACGTCGCCGCGCTCAGCGCCCCGCCGCTCACGGCGGCCGAGCTCGACGCGATCGAGCCGCACGCCGTCGACGGGACGGCCCGGTGAACCGCGGGCCGACGACGGCCTACGGGCGCCTCGGCGACATCTCGTGGTCGTCGTACGGCTCGCACAGCCTGCCCAAGACCCCCGCGCTGCTGCTGCACAGCGTCACCGACTCGAGCGAGGTCTTCGCGCCGCTGCTCGAGCCGCTCGCGGCCGACCGGCTCGTGGTCACGCTCGACGCTCGCGGCCACGGGAACACCCCGCTGTCACCCGAGCCGTTCACGGTGGGCGCGCTCGCGTCCGACGTCGTGTCGGTGCTGCGCGAGGTCGTCCGGCGCCCCGTGGTGGTCGTCGGGCACGGGCTCGGGGCGCTCATCGCCGAGGAGGTCGCGCTCACCGAGCCCGCCCTCGTCGCGGCCCTCGTGCTCGAGGACCCCGCGTGGCGCACGGAGGCCACGGGAGCCGACGGCGTGCCCGAGTTCCTGCCGCCGTACCTGGAGTCCTTCGCGGGCGCCGACGCGGGCACGCTGCTCGAGCGGGCCCGCGCCGAGCACCCGACGTGGCCCGAGGACGAGCTGCTGCCCTGGGTGCACGCGAAGCAGAGCGTGGACCAGCGGCTCGCGGAGCGCGTCCAGGAGTGGCGCGGCCGCGACTGGGTCGGCGAGCTCGACGCCCTGCACATGCCCGTCACCGTGCTCGTGGGCGAGCCCGAGCACGGGTCGCTCGTGGCACCCGAGGACCTCGAACGGGTCCGTTCGCTGCTCGGACCGCAGGTCAGCACCGTGCAGGTCTCCGGCGTGGGGCGCAGCGTGCGCCGCGAGGCGAGAGAGACGTTCCTCACGGTGCTGCGTGAGGTGTTCGCTGCGGCCGACGCTGCCGCGCGGAGCTGACGCGCAGGTCAGGCGCCTGGTGGAGGGGCGGGGCGCGGTCGGGCGACCGCGTCGGGGTGCGCCCCGGCGCTGCGCCGCGCGCCGCCGGTAGGCCCTTGGTCCCAGAACTCCGGCGTAGCGTCGCAGGGCCCGGCACGTGCCGGGTCTGGACCAAGGAGTCAGCATGCGCACAATCGTCGTCACGGGCGCGGCCTCGGGGATAGGCCGGGCCACCAAGGAGCTCCTCGAGTCACGCGGTGACCGCGTGGTCGGGGTCGACCTGCACGACGCCGACGTCACCGTCGACCTGAGCACCACCGACGGCCGCACCGCGCTCGTCGAGGGCGTCGGGGACCTCACCGGCGGCAAGATCGACGGAATCGTGGCCAACGCGGGCCTCTCGCACGAGATCCCGCTGACCATGGCTGTCAACTACTTCGGCGCCGTCGCGACGCTCGAGGGCCTGCGCCCGTTCCTGGCCGGCTCGGACGCCCCGCGCGCCGTGACCACGAGCTCGATGGCGAGCCTGCGCCAGCCCGACGACCTGCTCGTCGAGGCCGCGCTCGCCGGTGACGAGGCCAAGGCCATGGCCCGCGCGGTCGAGCTCACCGAGAACGGCCCGAAGGGCTTCATCTACCCGAGCAGCAAGGGCGCGCTCAGCCGCTGGCTGCGGCGCAACGCCCCGACGCCCGAGTGGGCCGGTGCGGGCATCCCGCTCAACGCGATCGCCCCCGGAGTCGTGCTGACGGCGATGACGGCCGACATGCTCGGCACCGACAAGGGTCGCGACATGGTCTCGTCGAACGTGCCCATGCCGCTCAACGGCTACATGCCTGCCGAGTCGGCCGCTGCGCTGTTCGCCTGGCTCGTCAGCCCCGAGAACACGCACCTGTGCGGTCAGGTCATCTTCATCGACGGCGGCACCGACGTCGTGATGCGCGGCGACAGCACCTGGTGAACCCAGGCGGCGACCTCCGGTGAGGTCGGCCCGCGGCACCCTGCGTGGTGCCGCGGGCATTCCCCGGAGATCCCCGGGACAAAGGTCCGATGCCGCCTGCGGGCGCGCTCCGTAGCGTCGGGAGCAACGGCCTGGCAACGGCGCTGGGCCCCCCGTCGAGGGAGTTCTGATGCGCACCGTCGTCATCACCGGTTCGGCCTCCGGAATCGGCCAGGCCACCCGACAGATCCTCGAAGCGCGCGGTGAGCGCGTGATCGGGGTCGACCTGCACGACGCCGACGTCGAGGTCGACCTCACCACCGTCGCGGGACGCGCCGGCCTCGTGGAGCAGGTCCGTACGCTCAGCGGCGGGCAGATCGACGCGATCGTCGCGAACGCCGGGCTGGCCCTCCCGCTCCCGGCCACGGTCGCCGTCAACTACTTCGGGGCGCTCGCGACCCTCGAGGGCCTGCGTCCGCTGCTCACCGGATCCACCGCGCCGCGGGCCGTCGCCACGAGCTCGATGGCGAGCCTGCACCCGTGCGACACGGTGCTCGTCGACGCGATGCTCGCGGGCGACGAGGCGAAGTCGCTCGCCCGCGCCGCGGAGCTCGTGAGCGGCGACCAGGGGCACCTCGTGTACTCGAGCTCCAAGGTCGCGCTCAGCCGCTGGCTGCGGCGCAACGCCTCCGAGCCCGGGTGGGCCGGTGCGGGGATCCCGCTCAACGCGATCGGCCCGGGGGTCGTGGTGACCCCCATGACCCAGGGGATGCTCACCACCGAGGAGGACCGTGCGGCGATCGCCGCGACGGTGCCGATGCCGCTCGGCGGGTTCATGACCCCCGACGTCCCGGCGAGGCTGCTCGCCTGGCTCGTGAGCGAGGAGAACACGCACCTGTGCGGGCAGGTCGTCTTCGTCGACGGCGGCTCGGACGTGGTCATCCGCTCGGACAGCACCTGGTGACGCGCTGAGCGAGGGCCCCGGCGGTCGCCGTGGGGACGGCGACCGCCAGCGCCCTCGCGGGCGTCATGCCCGTGCACGGCGCGGCCCGGCCTGCGCCGCCGGGCTCAGTCGGGGTCGGCCTCGAGCGCCGCGATGACCTGCTCGCCGTAGCGCTCGAGCTTCGCGGCGCCGATGCCCGAGATCGTGCCGAGCTCGCCGGGCGTCGTCGGGCGACGGGTCGCGATCTCGCGCAGCGTCGCGTCGTGGAAGATCACGTACGCGGGCACCCCGGCCTCCTTCGCCGCGGCCGAGCGCCACGCCCGCAGCTTCTCGAACGTCGCGACGTCCTGCGGGGCGAGGTCCGCCGCGGCGGCGGCCGTGCGGCCCGTCCGGCCGGTGCGGGACGACGAGCGGGAGGGCTTGACACGGGCCGTCTCGCGGCGCAGGCGGACCTGCCGCGTGCCGCCGAGCACGTCCGCGCTCGCGTCGGTCAGCACCAGGGTGCCGTAGCCGTCGCTCGTGACGCCGAGCAGCCCCTGCGCGAGCAGCTGGCGGACCACGCCGCGCCACTCGGCCTCGGACAGCTCGGTGCCGATGCCGAACACGCTCATCGCGTCGTGCCCGTGCTGGGCCACGCGCGGGGTCTGCTTGCCGAGCAGGATGTCGACCACGTGGCCCGCGCCGAAGCGCTGACGGCGCTCGCGGTCGAGGCGCAGCACCGTCGAGAGCAGCATCTGCGCGGGGCGGGTGCCGTCCCAGCCCTCGGGCGGGGCCAGGCACGTGTCGCAGTTGCCGCACGGGGTGCTCGTCTGGCCGAAGTACGCGAGGAGCTGCACGCGGCGGCACTCGATCGTCTCGCACAGCGCGAGCATCGCGTCGAGGTGCTGGCCGAGCCGCCAGCGGTGCGCGGCGTCGCCCTCGGACGTGTCGATCATCCGGCGCTGCTGGACCACGTCCTGCAGGCCGTACGCGAGCCAGGCCGTCGACGGCAGACCGTCACGGCCCGCACGGCCCGTCTCCTGGTAGTAGCCCTCGACCGACTTGGGCAGGTCGAGGTGCGCCACGAACCGCACGTCGGGCTTGTCGATGCCCATGCCGAACGCGATGGTCGCGACCATGACGATCCCGTCCTCGCGCAGGAACCGGGACTGGTTCGCGGCCCGCACCCGGGCGTCGAGGCCCGCGTGGTACGGCAGCGCGGGGATGCCCTGCTTGACCAGGAAGTCGGCGGTCTTCTCGACCGACGCGCGCGAGAGGCAGTAGACGATGCCCGCGTCGCCCGGGTGCTCGGTGCGCAGCAGCTCGAGGAGCTGCTGCTGGGGGCTCGACTTCGCGACGATGCGGTACTGGATGTTGGGCCGGTCGAACGACGCCACGAAGTGCCGGGCGTCCTCGAGCTGCAGGCGCGTGGCGATCTCCGCGTGCGTGGCGCGGGTCGCGGTGGCCGTCAGCGCGATGCGGGGGACCGTGGGCCAGCGCTCGTGCAGCACCGAGAGCTGCAGGTAGTCGGGGCGGAAGTCGTGCCCCCACTGGGACACGCAGTGCGCCTCGTCGATCGCGAACAGGCTGATCTCGCCGCGGTCCAGCAGGTCCACGGCCGAGGGCACCTTGAGCCGCTCGGGGGCCAGGTACAGCAGGTCGAGCTCGCCCGCGAGGAACGCGTCCTCGACCGCCCGGCGCTGCGCCGCGTCCTGGGTCGAGTTGAGGAACCCGGCGCGGGCACCGAGGGCCGACAGCGCGTCGACCTGGTCCTGCATCAGCGCGATCAGGGGGGAGATCACCACGCCGGTGCCGGGGCGCACCAGGGCGGGGATCTGGTAGCAGAGCGACTTGCCGCCACCGGTGGGCATGAGCACGAGCGCGTCACCGCCGCGCACCACCGTGTCGATGATCTCGGCCTGCTCGCCGCGGAACGCGTCGTAGCCGAAGACCGTGTGCAGCACCTCGAGCGGCTCGCGCGCCGGACCCGCGGGTGCGGCGGCGACCCGGGCGGCCGGGCGGGCGCGACGCGCGGCGGGCGGAGCCGCGGACGTCGGCGCGCGGTGGTCGGCCGGGGGGCCGTCGAAGGGGTCGTCCGACGGGTACGGGGGCTCGTCGTCCGGCGGCGGCTCCTCGTCGAAGAACGGGTACGTCTCGGCCGTGGGCCACGCGTCCTGGACTCCGACGTCCGCGCCGGACGAGGGCACCGCGTGGGGGGAGGTCATGGGTTCCACTGTAGAAGGCGCCACCCCCACGATCGGCGCCCTCCACAGTGGCGGTGCCCACGCTCAGCGCAGCGTGCGGCCGGACGTGCGCATCGGCCGCTCCGCCACCTGCGGCCGCTGCCGCCGCTCCTGCTCGACGACGAGGAGGCCGTGGCGGACCGTGGCGCTGCGGACGCATCGGTTCGCCGACCGCTCGGTAGCATCCAGCCCATGCCTGCCGCCGCCGCCCTCGTCCCGTCGCGCGCGTGAGGGGCGGCACCGGCCGGCCGGCGCTGACCTACACCGCGACCCGCCGCGCCTGCTACACCGGGTTCGTCACCCAGGCGGTGGTCAACAACCTCGCGCCGCTGCTGTTCATCGTCTTCCAGACGTCCTACGACGTGCCGGTGGAGATGCTCGGACGGCTCGTGCTGCTGAACTTCGGCGTCCAGCTCCTCACCGACCTGGCCGCGGTGCGGTTCGCCGACCGGACCGGCTACCGCATCCCGCTGGTGCTCGCCCACGCGCTCGCCGTCCTCGGTCTCGTGCTGCTCGCGGTCGCGCCGGCCGTCGCCCCCACGCCGTACGTCGGCCTGTGCGTCGCCGTGATCGTGTACGCCATCGGCGGGGGACTCCTCGAGGTGATGGTCAGCCCCGTGGTCGAGTCGCTGCCCAGCCCGCAGGAGGGCAAGGCCGCGGCGATGAGCCTGCTGCACTCGTTCTACTGCTGGGGTCAGGTGGCCGTCGTCGGCGGCACGACCGCCGTGCTCGCGATGACCGGCTTCGGGTCGTGGCAGGTGCTGCCGCTGCTCTGGGCCGTGGTGCCCGCCGTGAATCTCGTCGTCTTCCTCCGGGTGCCGCTGCCACCCACCGTGCCCGACGAGCACCGGCTGTCGCTGCGCTCGCTGTTCGGCGCGCCCGCGTTCGTGTGCGCGCTGGTGCTGATGATGACCGCCGGCGCGGCCGAGCTGACCATGTCGCAGTGGTCCTCGTTCTTCGCCGAGACGTCGCTGGGGGTCGCGAAGACCTGGGGCGACCTCGCTGGACCGGGGCTGTTCGCCGCGCTGATGGGCGTCGGGCGGATCGTCTACGGGCTGTGGGGCGCGCGCATCCCGCTCGCGCCGACGATGATCGGCGCCGGGTCGCTCTCCGTGGTCTGCTACCTCGTGGCGACCCTGTCGCCGAGCCCCGTCGTCAGCCTCGCCGCGTGCGCGCTGTGCGGGCTCGCCGTCAGCATCATGTGGCCCGGCACCTTCAGCCTCGCCGCCGCCCGGTTCCCGCTCGGCGGTGCCGCGATGTTCGCGGTGCTGGCCGTCATGGGCGACCTCGGCGGCGCCGTCGGCCCCTGGCTCACCGGCGCCGTCGCCGACCTGACCGCGGCGTCGACCGGGCTCCTCGGCTCGCTCGCCGCCGCGCTTCCCGACGACGGCGGCACCGGCCTGCGCGTCGGGCTGCTGGGTGCGGCCGTCTTCCCGCTCGTGCTCGTGGTGTGCGCCACCGTGTGGACCGCGTTGGGACGGCGCGCAGCGGAGTCGGCAGGGGTGCTGGCGGCAGCCGAGGCGGGCATCGAGGTCACGATTCCCGAGCGCTGACCGCTGAGCGCTGGGGCCGAGTGCCGCTGGCGCCCGCAGGCTCTCGGGCCCTCAGGCCCTCAGGCGGTTCACGCCGTCAGGGTGCCTGGTCCGGCTCAGGGCGCCTGGTCGGGCTCGGCGCTGCCCGTCGTTCGACGCGGGATCCACCCGCGCACCGTGGTCCACAGGCGCGTCGCCACCGAACGCATCCGCCCGAGGAGCGTCGCTGCCCACGTGAACTCGGCGGCGAGGACCGCCAGCCCGGCGAAGATGGCGAGCCACCCTGGCCCAGGGAGCACCAGCATCGCGATGCCGGCCAGGACGAGTGCCGACCCGACCACGGCGACGGCGACCCACCGGATGGGCTTGGGCAGCGCGCTGAGCGCGGTCCTGATCCGGGCGGGCAGGCCGTTCTCCGGCTCGTGGTGGGTGGAGTTCACCCCCTGATCGTGCCAGGCCGACCCGGCGACGCCCAGCGACGTCGCCGAATCCCCGCAACTCACCACCAGGACCACCACGACCGCGAACGGCCTGTCGGCGCCGTGCCCGACGTCGCGGACGTGCGAGCGGCCACCACCACGACGAGCGGCCACAGCGCCTGCGCGCACAGGGCGGCGCGTTCGGCGAGCCCGGTCGTGGCCCCGTCATCGGGCGTGACGTGCTGCAGCTCGAGCGTGAACCAGGCCAGCATCCCCATCAGTCCCGCCGTCGCAGCGAGCCCAGCGCGTGGAGCCAGCGTCCCGACCCCGTCGGCGCCCCACGCAGCCAGCGGCCAGGTCGCCATCGACATGAGCGCGACGGTCGCCGCAGCCCAGTGCGCCCGCGGTGCGCGGTCCGCCGGCGCCAGCGCGACCCCCACGGTCGCCAGGCCGCCGACCCCGAGCAGCACGCGCCCCATCCGCGGAGCCGCCCGCAGCCCCGCCGCGGTCACCACGTGCGCGATCCCCGTCACCGCGAACCCGAAGGCCCCGACCGCGGGCGCCACCGCCGCGCTCGTCGCCAACCAGCTGATCGTCTCCCGCACCGGGTCGTACTCGTCCTGCATCGCCGCAGAGATCGTCCAGCTCCCGATCATCGCAACCGGAGCCAGCGCGGCCGACACCACCGCCCACCGCGGAACACCTGAGTCGTCGTTCGACCCCATCAACCGACTGTAAGTCGGCTCGCGGCATACCGAACGTCGAGCGGGATCAGGGCTGCCGTCGGCCCCGTGCCCTCAGGCGCCGGTCCACGCACCGATTCCGCCGACGACCTCGCACACCTGGCTGGAGAACTCGCCGGTGAGCAGGGGCATGGCTTCGGCGATCGCTGCGCGGACCTCGGGCAGCTGGAGGGAGTCGTCGTGGTGCGTGGCGGACTCCCAGACCTCGGTGACCCAGATCGTCTGGTCGTCGGTGGTGGCCGTGGCGACGATGTAGGCGTGGCAGCCGATGTCGCGCAGGGCGGGTGCGCCGCGGGTGAGGATCGCGACGACCTCGTCGCGGTGTCCGGGGCGGGTCTTCATGGACCCGATGTAGCCGTACGACATGGCTGGTCCTGCTTCCGAAGCGTGAGCGGCGGCGGTGCCTCGAGGTCGGGCACCACCTGGTCGTCCGAACGTAGCGAGCGGTGCCGACATCAGCGCCCGGGGCAGGGGAGCGCGGCGGTGATCAGGCGCGGGCGTCCGGGGGCTGTGGGGCCTGATCAGTCGTGGGCTGCGACGGCCGCGGTGCGAGGAGGCGGAGCATGCCCTCGCGGACCAGCGCGTCGGGCAGCGGGGCGATGCCGCCGAGGGCCAGCAGGGCGCTGCCCTGCTCGAACGCGGCGAGCAGCAGGCCGAGGTCGGTCGTGGGCAGCGGGTCGTCGGCGGGGGCGGGGCTGTTCGCGACGGCGGCGTCGGTGTACATCGCGAGCATGCGATGCATACGGGCCTCGAGCTCGGGGGCGAGTGCAGGGTCACGGCCGGCGATGGCGATGAACTCGAGGCTGGCGCGGGCGAAGCCACGGGCGGTGTCGATCTCGGCCTGGGTGGCTGTCCGCGCGGGGGCGGTGTCGGCGCCCGGCTCGCCGGTGGGCGCGGCGGCGGCATCGCAGAGGTTCCACGGGTCGACGCCGTCGCGGGCGAGCTCGGTGTCGGCGTCGTTCAGGTCGGCGTCGACGACCGCGAGGAACAGCGCCCCCTTGCCGTCGAAGTTGGAGTAGACGGCGCCCTTGGAGTACCCGGCCTCGTGGGCGATGGCCTCGAGCCGGGCCCCGTGGTAGCCGTCACGGGCGAACACCGTGCGGGCTGCGGCGAGCAGGGCCATCCGGGTCTGCTGCTGCCGTTCTCCGCGTGTCGGGGGTGCCTGCGGTGGGACGGTGGAGTGGTCGCGGGCGGCGCGCGGGGCGGTGGGTCCCGAGGTCGTCATGCCCCCGATCGTACGTCGGGCTACCGGCGGTACCGAGATACCGCTAGTATCCGAATACTCGAGGTATTCCGGATGAGGAGAGTGCTGCTGTGGGTGCGGACGTGCTGGCTGTCGACGGGATCACGAAGCGCTACGGCGCCGTGGTCGCCAACGACGGCGTGACCCTACGGGTGCGGGCCGGGGAGGTCGTCGGCCTGCTGGGCCACAACGGCGCCGGCAAGACGACGCTCGTCTCGCAGGTCGTCGGCCTGCTGCGGCCCGACGCGGGGACCATCCACGTGGCCGAGGTCGACGCGGTCACCGACCCGGCCGGCGCGCGCCGCCGCGTCGCGCTCCAGGCCCAGGCGCAGGCCCCGATCAACGGCCTCACCCCCCGCACGGCCATCGAGCTCGCGGGGCGGATCCGCGGCCTGAGCACCCGGCAGGCGCGCGCGGCGGCCGCGGAGCTCGCGGCCGAGCTCGACATCGAGCCGTGGCTCGACCAGAAGGCCCTGCCCGACGGGGGAGGCCTCTCGGGTGGCGTCCGGCGCCTCACCTCGTTCGCGATGACGGTGGTCGCCCCGACCCCGCTCGTGGTGCTCGACGAGCCCACGAACGACATCGACGCCTCGCGGCGCCGTCGGCTGTGGGACGCGGTGCGGCGCATCGGCGACCAGGGCGCGGGTGTGCTGCTCGTGACCCACAACGTGGTCGAGGCCGAGCGGGTGGTCGACGAGCTCGTGGTGCTCGACCGCGGCAAGGTCGTCGCGGCCGGCACCCCGGCGTCCCTGCGGGGCAGCCAGGACACCGACCTGCGTCTCGAGCTGCAGCTCCAGCCGGGCGGCCCCGACCCGTCCGACCCGCTCGACGCCGTCCCCGTGCCCGTCACGCGCCGCGTCCGCACCGGCCGCCGCGTGCTCCTGACCGTGCCCGCGTCGCAGGCCGCCGCGGTCGTCGCCTGGGCCACGGGCCTGCGCGAGCAGGGTCACCTCGACGGCTACGCGCTCGCCCCCGCGACGCTCGAGGACGCCTACCTCGCCGTCACCACGTCCGAAGCCTCCGACGAGGCAGCCACCGAGGAGCCGTCCCGTGCCTGAGACCATCACCACCGACCGCCCCGTGGCGCACCCGACCGCGCCCGAGCCCGGAGGTGCGGGGCTGTGGAGCAGCTACCGCACGCTGCTGCGCTGGCAGTTCGCGCAGATCGGCGGCGAGCTGCCGCTCTACGTGGTGGTGCAGGCGCTGATCGCCGCCGGGGTCGTGGTCGGCTTCGGGTTCCTGATCCCCGACATCACGCCCGACGCTGCGATGTTCCTCTCGACCGGCACCCCCACCGTGCTGCTCCTGATCGTGGGTCTGACGATCGTTCCCCAGGCGGTCACCCAGGCCCGCACCAGCGGCACGTTCACCTACATGCGTTCGCTGCCTCTGGCACGCCCGCTCCTGCTGCTGGCCGACCTGACCGTGTGGCTGCTCGTCGCGCTGCCGAGCGTGGTGGTCGCCGTGCTCGTGGCCGAGCTGCGCTACGACCTGGCGCTCGCGTTCGACTGGCCGCTGCTGATCGCCGCGTCGGTGCTGGTCACTGTCACCGCGACAGCCGTGGGCTACGCCATCGCTGTGACCTTCTCGCCGATGGTCGCCCAGATGCTCAGCCAGATCCTCGTGTTCTTCGTGATGCTCTTCTCGCCCATCACGTTCGCTGCGAGCCAGCTCCCCGAGTGGTTCCAGTCGCTGCACGACGTGCTGCCGATGCGCCCGGCTGCCGACCTGCTGCGCGCTGGTCTGGCCTCGGGCACCTACGACGCGAGCATGCGTGACCTGGTGGTCCTCGTGGTCTGGTGCGCGGTCGGTGTGGCGTTCAGCGTCAGGGCCCTCGTGCGACGGACCTGAGCCGCGGGCCGGCGAGTCGGTGCGCAGCGAGTCCGTGCGCAGCGCGTCGGTGCGCAGCGACACGGAGCGCGCCGACCCCGCCGATACCTGGTCGACCTCGTGGGCGTGCTGGCCGCGCGCGCGGTTCAGGAGAAGACTCGCGGGTGACGGCGTCCGGCCGGGGGAGCGGGCGCCGACACGTGAGTCGAGGGGACCCGAGATGACTGCCATGGACGCCGCACGGACGTCGGCCCGCAGGCGAGCGCCGGGGCTCCGGTCGGCCGCGCTGGTCGGGGTCGCGGTGCTCTGCCTCAGTGCGTGCGCGACGGCGACGACCGCAGGTGGTGACGGGTCGCCGACCGATGCTGCGGCGTCCGGCTCGGCGAGCCACGTCGACGACGCGTCGCCGCCCGCACCGATCCCCTCACCGACCACGATCGCCGAGTCGTATGCCCGCAACGACGCCGCCGACGTGGCCCCGGCGGCACGTGACGCGAGCCCCGGGCGCCTGCTGGTGACGACGTGGGGCAGCTCGTCGTGCCCCGACCTGCCCGTGAGCGCGGAGTGGGACGCCGACCGCACGGTGCTGACCGTCCGTGCCGCGTTCGAGAACGGTCAGGCCGAGACGCCGTGCACGCGCGACTACGTGCCGACCACGAGCGTCGTCGCTGTGGACGACCTGCCCGCGACCGAGTTCACCGTGCGGATCAACGGCACCGACACGCTGGTCCCTGCCGCGCAGTGACCATCCCCGCCGGTGCGCGTGCGCGTGCTGGCGCCGGGCTGCGTGCCTCTGGCCTGCACGCACGCAGGCGCGAGATGCGCCCCCGTTCAAGCGCGAGGGCCGAGCCTTCCGGAGACGCAAGGCAGATCGTGCGCCGCGGGGTCGAACCCGGCGTCGCGCGGCGGGAGAGGCACCCGTTCGGGGTGTAGACCGCTGCCGCCGCGTGAACTACGTTCGCCGGAATCGCCCAAGCAAGGAGTGGTCATGAACAGGCTCGAAGGACGCCGCGCACTCGTCACCGGCGCAGCGACGGGCATCGGACGGGCCACCGCCTACGCCCTCGCGCAGGCGGGCGCCGATGTGGCGTTCACGTACCTGACGCACGAGCCCGAGACGGTCATCGCCGACATCGAGAGCCTCGGCCGCAAGGTCGTCGCGTACGAGCTCGACGCGCGCCAGAGCTGGGACGTCGACCGGGTCGTCGTGCAGGCCGCCGCGGAGCTCGGTGGCGGGATCGACATCCTGGTCAACAACGCCGGAGGCCTGGGCGGGCGGCAGTCCGTGACCGGGATGGACGACCAGCACTGGCACCACGTTCTCGACCTCAACGTCTCGAGCGCGTTCTACGCGACCCGTGCAGTGCTGCCCGTCATGCCCGACGGGGGCCGCATCATCACCATCAGCTCCCTCGCCGGCCAGAACGGTGGGGGCACCGGAGCCGTTGCGTACGCGACGGCCAAGGCTGCGCTCGACGGGTTCACCCGGGCGCTCGCCCGAGAGCTCGGACCACGGTCGATCACCGTGAACTCGGTCGCGCCCGGGTTCATCGGCGGCACCCCGTTCCACGCGCTGCACACCCCCGAGCCCGCCCAGCAGGCCGCGGTCGCCGGCACCCCGCTCAAGCGCGCCGGCACCCCCGAGGACGTCGCCGCGGCCGTCGTCTACCTCGCGTCGGCCGGCGCGGGCTACGTGACCGGCACCGTGCTCGACGTCAACGGCGGCGCGTACTTCCACTGAGCCGGCCGTCTCCACTGACCCGGCCGTGTCCCCGCGCGCGAAAGGGCTCGCTAGCGCACGTGCCGAGGCGGCGGTCGCTCAGCTCGGGACGGCTCGGCGTGCACCGTCAGGGAGGGTCGTCGGGGTGAGCGACGGTCTCACCGGCAGGCGCTGTGTCGCGGTGGGTGCAGTTCGGCGTCGCCGGTGGCGGTGGGGTCGCTCCAGGGCGGACCCGGTACTGGTGTCCGGTCGGGCTGGTCCACTCGAAGGTGCCGGGCGTCGGCTGCGAGAGCCGGAACCCGCCGTCGGTCTTGATCTGGTGGTGCCGTCGACACAGTGGACCGAGGTTGTGGGCCGAGGTGGTTCCCTGGTTGCCGTCGGGCGCCGTGCGGTGGAACTCGACGGTGTGGTCGAGGTCGCACGACTCTGCTCGTGCCGAGCAGCCCGGAGCGGCGCAGTACCGGTCGCGGGCGACGACCAGCTCGGCGAGGTCGGCGGGAGGTCGGTACCGGGTGCGGCCGACGTCGAGGACCGTCCCGGACAGCGGATCGGTCACCAACCGTCGCCACACGCCGCCGGCGGCGAGGGCGCGCGCCTGGACCGCAGTGATCGCGCCGTACCCGTCGAGCTCGGCCGGCTGGTCGTCCAGGCCCATGAGGGTCGAGGCGCTGACCGTGACCCGGATCTGTGCCGCCGGGCCGCGCGGACGGGGCAGGGCATCCAGCGCCCGGGACGACGGAGTGCCGCTGCCGCTGCCGCTGCCGCTGCTGGTGCCAGTGCGAGTGCCGGTGGTGCCGGTGGTGCCGGTGGCCGGGGTCGCGAGCCGAGCGGTCGACGCGGCGCAGGTCGTGGTGCCCGGACTCGCGTGCCGGCTCGGCGGCGCGGTGGCCAGGTCGACGAGGAGGTCGGCGCGGAGCTGGTCGAGGGTGCGCGGATCGCCGGTCGCGCGCGCCGATCGGGCCGAGGTGTCCAGCGTCATGTCGATGCGGGCGGCATCCTCGGCAGGCAGGACGGCCCACAGGCCCGCCATCCCGTCGGGCAGCAGACGTGGTCGGTCGACGTGCCGGGTGGTCGTGGCTCGGTCGTGGCGCAGGGCCGCATCGGCGGGGTCGACCTCGATCAGGGCGCGGGTGAGGGTGCGCCCGAGCTGCGTGGGTGTGCACGCGTGCGCGTCGCCGAGGATCGCGTCCTGGACCGCCAGCGCGACCTCCATCGACGCACCCTCGAGACGGTCCGCGATCATGCGGGCCTTCACCGCGTCGATCTCGCCGCGGGCCAGCGCCTCACCGGTCCAGGTCAGCGGCCCCGCGAAGGCCAGCCCGTCCCGGACCAGCAGCCGCGCGGCGCGGCGTGAGCACGCCAGCCGCATGGCGAGCTCGTCGGCGGCGACGCACGAGTGGCGCGCGTCGGTGGCGCTGACGGGCCACCTCGGGTTCATCGAGTCGCGGCCGGCGAGCTCGGCGGCAGCGGCTGCGGCCTGGGCTGCGGCCCACGAGGCGACCCGTTGCCACGCGGCGACCACCTCGACGAGCGCGAAGTCGGTGGCACGGGCGACCTCGAGGGCGTCGAGCCGGGCCGCGAGCCGCACCCCGGGCCGCTGAGTCGCGAGGGGCGGTTCGAGGTGCTGGTCGAGCACCGGGTCGGGCACCGCGTCGGGAATATCGAACATGTGTTCGATTCTACCGATGCATCCCCTTCGTGGGGAGATGTCGCGCGATCTGTGGACAACCTCGAGCGCATGCCTCGCGGTCGACACACCCGCTGCCGACACCCGCAGCCGACAACCAGCACGACGGCCGGCCACCCCAAGGGTGACCGGCCGTCGTCGCACCGCAGGCTCCCGCTCGCGCGGCAGCCGGTCCGACGTCACTCCACGTCGTCGTCCACCCAGTCGAAGGTCCGGGTCACGGCCTTCTTCCACAGCCGGTACTGCCGTTCGCGCTCGCCGGTCTCCATGGACGGCTCCCAGCGCTTGTCCTCGGCCCAGTTGTCGATCACGTCCTGCTCGCCCGACCAGAACCCCACCGCGATGCCTGCGGCGTAGGCGGCCCCGAGCGCTGTCGTCTCGGCGACCTGGGGGCGGATGACCGGGACGTCGAGCACGTCGGCCTGGAACTGCATGAGCATGTCGTTGCGCACCATGCCGCCGTCGACCTTGAGCTCGGTCAGGGTCACGCCCGAGTCCGCGTTCATGGCGTCGACGACCTCGCGGGTCTGGAACGCCGTGGCCTCGAGCGCGGCGCGCGCGATGTGCCCCTTGTTGACGTACCGGGTCAGGCCCACGAGCGCGCCGCGGGCCTCCGCACGCCAGTAGGGCGCGAACAGCCCCGAGAACGCGGGCACGAAGTACGCGCCGCCGCTGTCGGGCACGCTCGCCGCCAGCTTCTCGATGTCGGGCGCGGCCTTGATGATGCCCAGGTTGTCGCGCAGCCACTGCACGAGCGAGCCGGTGACGGCGATCGACCCCTCGAGCGCGTACACCGGGTCCTTGTCGCCGATCTTGTAGGCGACGGTCGTGAGCAGCCCGTTCTCGGACGGGACCAGCTCGTTCCCGGTGTTGAGCAGCAGGAAGTTGCCCGTCCCGTAGGTGTTCTTCGCCGACCCGACCTCGAAGCAGGCCTGCCCGAACGTCGCGGCCTGCTGGTCGCCCAGGATGCCCGAGATCGGCACGCCGGGGACGAAGCCCCCCTTGCGTCCGGTGCCGTAGACCTCGGACGACGAGCGGATCTCCGGCAGCATCGACAGGGGGATCCCCATCTCGGCCGCGATCTCCTCGTTCCACGTCAGCGTGTCGAGGTTCATCAGCATGGTGCGCGACGCGTTGGTCACGTCGGTCACGTGCACCCCGCCGTTCGGGCCGCCCGTCATGTTCCACAGCACCCACGAGTCGGTGTTGCCGAACGCGAGGAAGCCCTGCTCGGCCTTCTCCCGAGCCCCTTCGACGTTGTCCAGGATCCATCGGATCTTGGGTCCCGAGAAGTAGGTGGCGAGCGGCAGACCCACGCGCGACTTGTACCGGTCGGCGCCGCCGCCCAGCGCAGCGAGCTGGTCGGCGATCTTCTGGGTGCGCGTGTCCTGCCAGACGATCGCGTGGTAGACGGGCTTGCCGGTGCGGCGGTCCCACACCACGGTGGTCTCGCGCTGGTTGGTGATGCCGACCGCCACGAGGTCGTGGTGCGTGATGTTCGCCCGTGTCAGCGCGATGCCGACGACCTCGCGGGTGTTCCGCCAGATCTCCTCGGCGTCGTGCTCGACCCACCCGGCGCGCGGGAAGATCTGCTCGTGCTCGATCTGGCCGGTCTCCACGATCGTGCCGCCGTGGTCGAAGACGATCGCGCGGGTGCTGGTGGTGCCCTGGTCGATCGCCAGAACGTACTGCTCGCTGTCAGGCATGGTGTTCCTCTCCATCGAGGGATCGCTGTGCGGGAGGCGCGGGAGGTTGCGGGTCAGACGAACCAGGAGGCGGCGAGCCCGCCGATGAGGCCGCCGACGGCCGGGCCGAGCACCGGGACCCACGCGTACGACCAGTCGCTCGAGCCCTTGCCCCTGATGGGCAGGAGCGCGTGGGCGATGCGGGGGCCCAGGTCACGCGCCGGGTTGATGGCGTACCCCGTGGGGCCACCGAGGCTGGCGCCGATGCCGACGACCAGCAACGAGACCGGCAGCGCCCCGAGCTTGGCGGGGTCGTTGGCGAACATCAGGACGACGAACACCAGGACGAAGGTGGCGATGACCTCGGTGACGAAGTTCCATCCGTAAGAGCGGATCGCCGGGCCGGTGGCGAAGACGGCCAGCTTGGAGGCCGGGTCCAGGTCCTCGTCGAAATGCTTCTTGTAGGCCAGGTAGCTGACCAGGGCACCGAGCGCGGCGCCGAACATCTGCCCGGTGACGTAGACGACGCCGTGCCAGGCCGTCACCTCGATGCCCGGCGCGAAGTCCTCCGAGCCGTTCGCCCAGATGCCGAGAGTCACTGCGGGGTTGATGTGAGCGCCCGACCGGAAGGCTGCGTACACGCCGGCGAGCACCGCGAAGCCCCACCCGAAGTTGATGAGCAGCCAGCCGCCGTTGAAGCCTTTCGACTTCGGCAGCAGGACGTTGGCGACCACGCCGGTGCCGAGCAGCGTCAGCAGCCCTGTCCCGAATGCCTCCGACGCGAAGATCTCCCAATTGCTGTACACGTCCATGTGCGACCTCTTTCCTGAGCGACGTCGGTGTCGTCCGGGGGAAGTGCGGTATCCCCGGAGGCCTGGTGCGGAGCGGGCGCCGTCGGCCCCGCGAGGTCAGACCGCCGAGGCGGTCTGCGATGGGGCCGACGGCGCCGGTCCCGACGTGCGGGTCAGGTGCCCGCGGGTCCGGGTGAGGCAGGGCTGTCCGCCTCGGCGCCCGGCTTGCGCCCGGGCGTCGCCCGCGGCGGCTCGTCCTCCTCGAGACCGCCCACGGGCACGAGCGGGACGAGGTCCGGCGCGTTGAGGCGCACCCGCTCGGCGGTCGCGTCGTCGGGCTCGAGAGCGGCGGCCTCCTCGGCGGCGGCGCGCTCGCGGTACGCGGCGATCTCCGCGGCCCGCTGCTCGACGCCCCAGCCCAGCACCGGCGCGACCAGATCGGCGATCTCCTCGAGCGCACCGACACCCTTGTCGACCTGCTCGTAGTTGAGACGCGTGCGGTGCATGAGCACGTCGTCGAGGTGCAACGCGCCCTCGTGGCTCGCGGCGTACACGGCCTCGACCCGCAGGTACGCGGGGGCGTGCGCGAGCGGCTTGGCGAGCGACGGATCGGCGTCCACCAGGTCGAGCAGCTCGGAGAGGAGCGACCCGTAGCGGTGCAGCAGGTGGTCCATGCGGAACCGGTCCCAGCCGTACCGCTTCGCGATCGAGCGGGCCTGCCGCTGGAGCGCCTCGAGCCCTTCGGCGCCCACCAGGGGGATCCGCGCCGTGATCGAGGGCAGCGTCGTGGCGCGCGACCCGATCGCGAAGTCGACGGCGTCCTTGGCCATGACGCGGTACGTCGTGAGCTTGCCGCCCGCGATGACGGTCAGGCCCGGGGTGGGGCTCGCGACCGTGTGCTCGCGCGAGACCTTGGCCGACGACGTGCCCTCCTTGGTGCCGGGCTGCAGCAGCGGGCGCAGGCCGGCCCACGTCCCGATCACGTCCTCGCGGGAGATGGGGCGCGACAGCACCGTGTTCGCGTGCGCGATGAGGTAGTCGATGTCCGCCGAGTTCGCGACCGGGTGCACGAGCTCCTGCTCCCACGGGGTGTCGGTGGTGCCGATCACCCAGTAGCGCGACCACGGGATGATGAACAGGACGCTCTTCTCGGTCTGCAGGATCAGCCCCGAGGTGCCCGCGATGCGGCTGCGCGGCACGACGATGTGGATGCCCTTGCTCGCGAGCACCCGCAGCCCGCCGTCGGTGCCCGCGAGGGTCTCGGTCTGCTCGGTCCACACGCCCGTCGCGTTGATCACGTGCCGGGCCCGCACGTCGATGTGCTCACCGGTCTCGAGGTCGACGATCTCGGCGCCCGTGATCGCACCGCCCGTGGTCGTCTGCATCTGCACGAGCTCGGTGCGTGAGGTCGCGTGCGCCCCGTAGGACACAGCGGTGCGGATGAGCGTCGAGACGAGCCGTGCGTCGTCGACCGTCGCGTCCCAGTACTGCACAGCGCCGATCGCCGCGTCGTGCCGCAGGTCCGGGAACTGCCGCTCCATGCCCTTGCGTGTCAGGTGCCGGTGGATGGGCATCGCGCGCTTGGAGCCCGAGACCGTCGCGAGCGTGTCGTACAGCGCGACGCCCGCCCCGACGTACGCCCGCTCGACCACGCGGTTCTCGAGCGGGTAGAGGAACGACACCGGCTTGACCAGGTGCGGCGCGATGCGGCTCATGAGCAGGTCACGCTCGGTCAGGGCTTCGCGGACCAGGTGGAAGTCGAGCATCTGCAGGTAGCGCAGGCCGCCGTGCACGAGCTTGCTCGACCGGCTCGACGTGCCGCTCGCCCAGTCCTGCGCCTCGATGACAGCCGTCGACAGGCCGCGCGTCACGGCGTCGAGCGCGATCCCGGCGCCCGTGACCCCGCCGCCGATCACGAGGATGTCGAGCTCGCGGCCGGGCTCGGTGCTCCTGCGCATCGCCTCGAGGGCGTCGCCCCGCAGGCGTGCCGTCAGTGCCGCTGTCCTCATGGTTCGCTCCCCGTCGGTCCTCGCCTGCTGGTGCCATGACGGGGCACGCACGGCAGGGGAGCGGTCCAGCGCCGCCGCGAGCCCGCACGTGCGTCCTCGCCTGGCCGCTACGTCACCACGTCGGGAGCAGCCGCGCAACCGCTGCAGGGTGAAGACGGGATGAATCGTCCCACCGTGCGGCCCGGTGTGCGGCCGGACGCAACCGCAGGTGGGCATGCTGCGGGCCGTCCCGCGCACCTGGGTACCGTGATCCCGTGAGCACAGCCAGCCCCCGCGTGCGCCCGGCCCTGCCGGCCGACGTGCGCACCATCCGTGACCTCGTGCAGCCGTACGCGACCGAGCGCATCCTGCTCGCCAAGGAGTGGGTGGGCTACTACGAGGCGGTCCAGGAGTTCCTGGTGGCCGAGTCGGCCGACCCGCGGGTGGTGGGCTGCGGGGCGCTGCACGTCATGTGGCAGGACCTCGCCGAGGTGCGCACGCTCGCTGTCGACCCGGCCTGGCGCGGGCGCGGCGTGGGGCACCTGCTGCTCGACGCGCTGCTCGACCGCGCGCGCGAGCTCGGCCTGCGCCGCGTCTTCTGCCTGACGTTCGAGGTCGACTTCTTCGCCGCGCACGGGTTCGCGCCCATCGACGGGACGCCCGTGACCCCCGAGGTCTACGCGGAGCTGCTGCGCTCGCACGACGACGGCGTGGCCGAGTTCCTGGACCTCGCACGCGTCAAGCCGAACACCCTCGGCAACACGCGCATGCTCATCGAGCTGTAGCGCGGGCTCACACCCCGGCGAAGTGCTCCGCGAGGTCCAGGTCGCCGACCGTCTCGACGATCACCGCGGTGAGCGCTGTCGTCGCCCAGGTCTGGTGCACCTCGCCCGGCTCCCACACCACGAGGACGCCGGGGCCGACCGCGCGGCGCTCACCGTCGTCCGCCGCGACCTCGCCCTCGCCCTCGACCACCGCGAACGCCTGCCGCAGGGTGGCCGGGTGCCGCCCGAGCGTCCCGCCCGCGGCGAGGTGCGCGACGTGCACGCGGGTCTCGTCGGCCGGGCCGACGTGCGGCAGGAAGTCCATCACGACGCCCGAGCTGCTGAAGGCGTCGACGTCGTGGCGGGGCAGGGTGAACAGGCGCACGGGGGTCTCCGGGGGATCGGGGCGGGGATCAGGACGGGTGCTCGCGAGCGTAGGGGTCCGTCAGGGCAGCCGGTAGGTCGGCGGGTCGTCGTCGGAGGGGCCGGGCACCCGCACCACGAGGCCGTCGGCGAGCAGGCCCGCGACGCAGCGCTCGCGCTGGGTCCGATCGGGCCACACCGCGTCGAGCGCGTGGGCGGGCACAGGCTCCAGCGCCTCGCGGAGCAGGGCCATGACGCGACCGCGCACCTGACGGTCGGTGCCGGCCCACGCCTGCGTGCGGCGCCGGGCGGCGTGCTCGTCGTCCGGCCGGCCCGCTGCCCGCCACGCGCACAGACCGGCGACCGGGCACTCCTCGCACCGTGGGCTGCGGGCCGTGCAGACCAGCGCGCCGAGCTCCATCGACGCTGCGGACCAGCGGGCAGCGGTCGCGTCGTCGTCGGGCACGTACGACGCGGCGAGCCGCACCTCGGCGGTCGTCTGGCTCGGGGCCGGCAGGGCGGTGCCGCCCACGGACCGGGCCAGCACGCGCCGCACGTTGGTGTCGAGCACCACCGAGCGCAGCCCGAACGCGAACGCCTGGACGGCGGCCGCGGTGTACGCGCCCACGCCGGGCAGCGCGAGCAGCTCCTCGGTGGTCCGGGGCACGGTGCCGTCGTGCCGCTCGACGACGACGCGCGCGCACTCCTGCAGGCGCAGCGCACGGCGCGGGTAGCCCAGCCGGTCCCACGCCCGCAGCACGTCCGCGGTGCCGGCCGCCGCCAGGTCGGCGGGTTCGGGCCAGCGCGCCATCCAGGCGCGCCACGCGGGCTCGACCCGCACCACGGGCGTCTGCTGCAGCATCACCTCGCTGACCAGCACCCCCCACGGGGTGCGGTCGGGGGCGCGCCACGGCAGGTCGCGGGCGTTCTCGTCGAACCACTCGAGCACAGCCGCGCGCAGCCCGGGGCCGCCGGGTGCCGGGGCGTCCGGACCCACCTCGCGCGGCGTCGGGGCGTCAGGCATCGCAGGCACAGGACATCCTCTCCCGACACAGGTCGTGCCCCCACCGGCGCGGTGGCCGCCGGCGGGCCGTCGGTGACCGGTACGTTACGGCTGAACGGGTGACTGGCCGCCTCGTGCGGCGGACGTGAGGACGGTGCCTGATGGGTGTGCTGCGACCTGCCGGACCTCTGCCGTCCCGCGTGTACTGGGTGCGCCGCCTCGTCGTCCTCGGGCTGCCCCTGCTCGTGGTCGCGCTCGTGGTGTGGGCCGTCGCCGGGCGCGGCGGCGACGACACGGTCGACGGCGCGGGGGGCGACGTCGAGCAGGTCTCCGACCCGTTGCCCGCCGAGTCGTCGCCGGGGTCCGCGACCCCCCAGGCGTGCGCGCCCGAGTCGCTGGCCCTGACCCTCGCGGCCGACGCGGCGTCCTACGGGGCGTCGGCGCAGCCCATGTTCACGGTGACGATCGCCAACTCGGGCGCTGTCGACTGCCTCGTCGACGCGGGCTCGGGGCAGCTCGGGATCGTGATCACCTCGGGCGACGACCGCATCTGGGCGAGCCAGGACTGCCCCGCCGACCCCGTCGAGCGCCCGCTGCTGCTGGCCGCGGGGAAGTCGGACGTGACCCAGGTGCAGTGGACGCGGGCCCGCTCGGCCGCCGGCTGCCCGAAAGACCTCCCGGCCGCCAAGCCCGGCACCTACTCCACGACGCTCACGCTCGCGGGCGCGTCCTCAGCGCCGCAGGTCTTCGTCCTCGAGTAGGCAGGTCTTCGTCCTCGAGTGGCGGGGGACCGTCAGACGTAGCGCTCGAGGATGCTCGACTCGGCGAGGCGCGACAGGCCCTCGCGGACGGCCCGGGCGCGCTGCTCCCCGACGCCGTCGACAGCCATGAGGTCCTCGATGCTCGCGGCGAGCAGCTTCTGCAGACCGCCGAAGTGCTCGACGAGCCGGTCGACGATCGCGGCGGGCAGCCGGGGGACCTTCGAGAGCAGGCGGTAGCCGCGCGGACCCGCCGCGGCGTCCAGGGCGTCGCCCCCGCCCGGCAGGCCGAGCACGCGGGCGAAGTGCGTGATGTCGATGAGCTCGGTGCTGTCGAGCTCGGCGAGCGCGGCCTGCACGGCAGTCGCGTCGCGCTCCTTGCGCGAGCTGTCCACGTAGTCGCGGATCACGAGCTCGCGGTCCGAGCTGATGCCGCCCGTGAGCTCGTCGAGCTGGAGCGACAGCAGGCGGCCGTCGGTGCCGAGCTCGACGACGTAGCCGGCGATCTCCTCCGAGATGCGGCGCACCATCTCGAGGCGCTGCACGACCGCCGTGACGTCGCGCACGGTGACGAGGTCCTCGATCTCGAGCGCCGACAGCGTGCCGCTCACCTCGTCGAGCCGCGACTTGTACCGCTCGAGCGTCGCGAGCGCCTGGTTGGCGCGCGACAGGATCGTGTCGGAGTCCTCGAGGACGTGCCGCACGCCGCCGACGTACAGCGCCACGATCCGCATCGACGCGGACACCGAGATCACCGGGAAGCCGGTCTGCTTGGCGACGCGCTCCGCGGTGCGGTGCCGGGTGCCGGACTCGGTGGTCTCGATGGTCGGATCGGGCAGCAGCTGGACGGCGGCCCGCAGGATGCGCCGGACGTCGCGGTCGACGACCACGGCACCGTCCATCTTCGCGAGCTCGCGCAGGCGCGTCGCCGAGAACTCGACGTCGAGCACGAAGCCGCCCGAGCAGATCGACTCGACGGTGCTGTCGTGCCCCAGGACGATCAGTGCGCCCGTGCGTCCGCGCAGGATGCGCTCCAGGCCGTCGCGGAGCTCGCCACCGGGTGCGACGGCAGCCAGCGTCGAGCGCAGCAGGTCGTCAGGCAGCGGGGTGGTCGGCACACGGTGATCCTACGCGGGACCGGGGGCCGGGCCGGGGGGTAGACACGCGCCCCGGGGGCACGCGACATCACTGGTCCGCACCACCGGGCACCCGTCGGGAGCCGGTGCGGCGTCGGACGTCGCAGCCGTGGGTCTCAGGTGTGGTCGCCGGCCACGCCCACGGCGCGCACGGCCTCGGCGAGGTCCGCGACCTCGATGAGCTCCATGCCCGCGGGGCCGCTGCCCGCGTCGATCGATCCGGCGGGCACCACGGCACGGACGAACCCGAGCCGGGCGGCCTCCGCCAGCCGTCGGTGGATGCCCGTGACGACGCGGATCTCGCCCGCGAGGCCCACCTCGCCCATCGCGACGAGACCGCGCGGCAGGGCGACGTTCTCGCGCGAGCTCGCGGTCGCGAGGGCCAGCGCCAGGTCGGCGGACGGCTCGACGACCCGCGCGCCACCCACTGTCGAGACGTAGACGTCCTGGTCGGCGAGGCGCGCGCCGACGCGGCGCTGGAGCACAGCGAGGACCATCGCGAGCCGGCTCGCGTCGACGCCGCTCGTGGTGCGGCGCGGGTTGGCCAGCATGCTCGGCGCCACGAGGGCCTGGACCTCGGTCGCGAGCGGCCGGCGACCCTCGAGCGTGACCGTCACGCACGTGCCCGGCACGTGGTGCAGCGCGTGCGAGACGAACAGCCCGCTCGGGTCGGTCAGGCCCTCGATGCCCGTCTCGGTCAGGTCGAAGCAGCCGACCTCGTCGGTGGGGCCGTAGCGGTTCTTCGTCGCGCGCAGCAGCCGCAGCCGCGAGTGCCGCTCACCCTCGAACTGGCACACGACGTCCACCAGGTGCTCGAGCGTGCGGGGACCCGCGACCGAGCCGTCCTTGGTCACGTGGCCGACCAGCACGACGGGCATGTCGCGCTCCTTGGCGACCGCGATGAGCGCACTCGCGACCTCGCGCACCTGGCTGACGCCGCCCGCGGTGCCGTCGATCGCCGCGGACGCGATGGTCTGCACCGAGTCGACCACGAGCAGGTCCGGGTCGACCTGCTCGACGTGCCCGAGGAGCGTGCCGAGGTCGGTCTCGGCCGCGAGCAGCAGGTGCGGGTCGAGCGCCCCGATGCGCTCGGCACGCAGCCGCACCTGGCCGGCGGACTCCTCGCCGGTCACGTACAGGACCCGTCGCCCCTCGGGGGAGTCGGGCCGGAACGCGGCGTCGAGCGGGTCGCGGCCCGCACGTGCGGCACGGCTCGCGACGTCGAGCAGCAGGGTCGACTTGCCCACCCCGGGCTCGCCCGCGAGCAGCACGACGGCGCCCGGGACCAGTCCGCCGCCGAGCACCCTGTCGAGCTCGTCGACGCCGGTCGAGCGGGCGCGGGCCGCCTCGACGTCGATCTCCGCGATCGGGCGGGCGGGGCTGCGTGTGGGGGTGACGGTCGCTGTGCGCGGTGCGGTGCCACCGGGGCCCGTGTCCTCGAGCACCGAGCCCCACGCCTGGCACTCGCCGCAGCGGCCGACCCACTTGGGTGTGGTCCAGCCGCACTCGCCGCAGCGGAAGCCCGCTCGGACGGTGCGGCTGCGGGGTTCGGCGCGCCGGGCGCCGGTCGTCGAGGTCACGCTCGCACGGTAGCCGCCTCGACCCACACGCCCCGACGCCCGCCCGCGCCGTGGTTCGCCGGGCACCGGTCGGCCGGTGCTCGGATGATGGCCTCATGGTCTCGGAGCGCCGCGCCGTCCGCCGCGGGGCGGTGCTGCGCTCGCTCGCGACGCTCACGGCCGCGGTCGTCATCTACTACGCCGTCCCGCTCGACCTCGAGGAGGACGCGCTGCCCCGCCTCACGCGCTCGGTCGTGTTCGCGCTCGGGGTGCTCGCGCTCATCGTCCTCGTCGTCCGCCAGGTGCGCCGCCAGGTCCAGGCCCGGGCAGACCCGGCCGTCCGGCTGCTCAGCGTGCTGACGGTGGTCTACACCGTGGTGGTGTTCTTCGCGCTGACCTACTACCTGCTCGCGACCCGCAGCGCGAACGAGATGGTCGGGATCGCGACGCGCACCGATGCGCTCTACTACACGGTCGTGACGCTCGGCACCGTGGGGTTCGGGGACGTGCACGCGGTGGGGCAGGTGGCGCGCATCGTGACGACGGTGCAGATCCTGTTCGACCTGTTCGCGCTCGGGCTGCTCGTGTCGGTCGTGACCTACCGCATCCAGACCTTCGGTGGCCGCGGCGTCCTGCCGTCCGACGGCGAGCCGCCGTCGGACTGAGGACGCGCGGACGGGCGGCGCCACGGCGGTGTCGCTCAGGTCTGTCGCGCACCCTGGCCACTAGGCTTCCTGCGGGAACGCCCGGCTGCCGCCTGCCGGACGACACGCAGCCAGGGAGACACCATGAGTGACAGCCGACCGGGTGAGCAGCCTGGACAGTTCCCGGGCCAGCAGCCCGTCTCCTCGGTGCTGTGGCCGCAGGGCTCGGCGGGCGTGACGACCACGCCGCCGTCCACCACGCAGCCCCCGGTCGACGAGGACCCCGCCGGCGGTGGACGACGCCGCCGTGTGCTGCTCGTGGGCGGGATCGCCGCGGCCGTGCTCGTGGTCGGTGGCATCACGACCGCGCTGGTGCTGAGCGGCGACGACGACGTCGTGCCCGCGGCCGCCGCCGCGACCGTCTTCCTGCCGACGCCCACGCCGACCGTCGAGCCGGTCGCGCGCACGGCCACTTCGGCGTTCGCGAGCGCGCTGCCCACGACCGTCCTGCAGTTCGCGCTCGCCTCCTCGGCCGACGACCCGGAGTGGTTCGCGGCGGGGGCGATCGAGGCGTACACCGAGACGTTCACCGACGGCGGCACGGGCCAGGTCGTCGTGCAGGCCGGGCAGTGGGAGACGGCGGCCGAGGCCGACGCCCACGTGCGCGCCGTCGTCGCGGCGCTCCCGGTCGCGGGCGCCGACGCGAGCGCCGACTCGAGCGCCGACCCGTCGGCCGCCCCGGACGCGCTGGTCGCCGAGTCGGGCGACGTGACGGTGGCCGGTGCCGTGGTCGGCTCGTTCACGATCGTGCCGTCCGGCGCCGAGGGCGTCGTGGTGTGGTCCAACGGGACGACGGCCTTCCGGGCGACCGGGCCCGCCGCGAGCATCCGCGACTTCTACCTGGCCTTCCCGCTCTGATCCTGCGGGCTGTCGCCCGCGCTCAGGCGTCGTGAGACCGAGCTGGGCGGAACACCCACTGGCGCAGCAGCACGAACCGCACGAGCGTCGCCCCGAGGTTCGACACCACGAGCGCCGCGAGCTCGACGGTGTGCGGCGCGCCGGGGGCGAGCGCGTCGAGCACAGCGAGCGACCCTGACGTCAGGGCCCACGAGAGGGCGAAGATCAGCAGCCCCTGGCCGTGCTGCGCCGCGGCCCGCCTGCGCCCGCGGACGCCGAACGTCACCCGCCGGTTCACGGCGGTGTTCGCGACGGCCGTGGCGAACAGGGCCACGAAGTTGGCGGTCTGGGCCCCGATCGGGGCGGTCAGTGCGAGGTAGATCACGATGTAGGACGCGGTCATCACCGCGCCGACGAGCCCGAACCGCACGAGCTGGTCGAGCAGCTCGGTGCGGCGGAGGCGGGCGACCGCCCGTCGACCCAGCGGGGTGCGCGGCACGTAACGGGCGACGCTGAGGGTGGGTCGTGGGGGGTCGGCTGGCAGCGTTGTCCACCCGTCGCCGAGCGGGCCGATCTCGACGGTCGTGTCCACCGCACCACTGTGCGCTACGACCACCGGCATCTGCTAACCGCTCCCTGTGCGTCGGCTGTGAGACGTGCCGCCAGCGGGCCACCGCGACACCGGGGCGAGAGATTACATCCAGCCGTTCTCCTGGGCGATGCGGATGGCGTCCACCCGCCCGCGAGCGCCCAGCTTGTCGACGATCGCGGAGAGGTAGTTCCGCACGGTGCCCTCCGAGAGGAAGAGGCGCTGCGCGGACTCCCGCACCGAGCACCCGCTCGCGACGAGGTCGAGCAGCTCCTGCTCGCGTGGGCGCAGCGGGTTGGCGCCGAGCCGCAGGGCCGCGGCGGCGAGGCTCGCGTCGAGCACCTGACCGCCCTCCGCGACGGTCCGGACCCCCTCGACGAGCGCCCGTGCCGAGGCGGTCTTCAGCACGAAGCCCCGTGCACCGGCCTCGAGCGCGGCCTTGACCGAGCCGGGGCGCCCGACGCCGGTGAGGATGACCACCCGGACCTGCGGCCACGCGCGGGCCAGCTCGCCCGCGACGGCGATGCCGTTCTGGCCGGGCATGTCGAGGTCGAGCAGGGCCACGTCGGGCCGCGTGCGCTCGACGGCGGCGAGCACGAGGTCGCCGCGACCCACCTCGGCGACCACCTCGAAGTCCTCCTCCATGCCCAGCAGGGCGACGAGGGCCGAGCGCACCACGTGCATGTCTTCGGCGACGAGCAGTCGGATCACGCAGGGACCTCCTGGGTCAGAGCCGGGTCGTCGGTCGTCGGCAGCGCGACCACGAGCGTCCACGTGCCGTCGGGCCCGGCCGCGGCCGAGACCGTCCCGCCCGATGCGGCGACGCGCTCGTGCAGGCCCCGCAGGCCGTTGCCCGGGGCCGGGCGGGGATCGGGCACGGCGGCGCCGTCCTGCGCGAGGTCGGCGCCGTCGTTGTGGACCGTGACGACGAGGTGCCCCTCGCGGCGCTCGGCCGTGAGCCGGCACCGCGTCGCGCGGCTGTGCTTGAGCACGTTCGTGACGCCCTCGCGCACGACCCACGCCAGCGTGTCGCTCACCGCCGTGGGTGCCGCGAGGTGGGCGTCGACCCGCACCTGGCACTCGATCCCGGCCTCCTCGAGCAGCTCGAGACCCACGTCGATCTCGCTCTCGAGCGACAGGTTCCGATAGCCCGTGACGAGCGCGCGCAGGTCGTCGCCGCACTGCGCAGCGACGTTCGAGATCTGGTCGAGCTCGGCCGCCGTCTCGGCGTCGAGGCCGCGCTCCTGGTAGCGGCGCGCGAGCTCGGCCTTGAGCGAGATGGCCGCGAGCCCGCGCCCCAGCACGTCGTGCAGGTCGCGCGACATGCGCAGCCGCTCGCGCAGCACCGCGGTGCTCACGAGCTCGATCCGCAGCTGGTTGAGCTCGAGGGTGATCCGCACCGTCCACGCGAGCGCCGCGAGGACGGCCGCGGTGAGCAGCACCTGGAGGGTGCCGTAGACGGTGTCCATGGGTCGCTGCCCGAAGACGAGCAGCGAGCCGGACGCGTCGAGCGCCACGACCACGAGCACCACCACGAGCGAACGGCGCCACGGCAGCGCGGCGAGCGCGCACGCGGCCAGCAGGCCGGCGGACGCCCCCCACGGGCGCCCGGCGAGCAGCATCGGCAGGTAGCAGACGGCCGCCAGCGCCCCGAGGGACCACTCGGCGCGCACCGGGGTGTGGGTCGCGAGCGGCAGCGTGAGGTGGTGGACGACGAGCACGGCCAGCGGCACGGACAGGAGCCACACCAGGACGCCGACCACGCCCGAGCCGTGCCCGGCCCCCACGACCGACAGCGCGGGCATGAGGCTGAGGCACGCGGTGACCGCGTCGAGCGCGCGCACGGCAGGCCAACGTCGCCACAGCGCGACGCGGGAACGCCATGCGACCGACAGGACGGGAACCAAGACGACCCCCTCGTGCGTCGGCGACCCGCGCGAGAGTCTAGTGAGCCGGGGGCGTTCTGTGACAGGACGGCGCATACCGTGTCACCGCACGTCACACGAAGAGCCACACGGGGTTGAGCTCGCGCGGCCCCGGCTCGACCCAGCCCAGCCGCGCCGGCACGTCGTGCAGGCGTCCCGGGGCGAGCCTGCGGTCGAGGTGCCGGAGCCCGGGGGCGAGGACGCGCGCGACCGGGACCCCGGTCTCGGGCCGGGAGGCGTCGTGCACGAGCACCTCCACGCGGTGCGCGGCCAGCACGTCCACGAGCGCACGGACGTCGGTCGCGGCGTCCCCCGACGGCGCCACCCGGGCCGGGCACCGCACCGCGTCCGGGTCGGGGTGCAGGTACGAGTGCGTCGACGTGCGCGCCGTGGCCCAGAACTCGCGTGCCACCGGCGGGTGCGCATCGGGGTCGGTGTCGGGGCCCAGGGCGAGCATCTGGTCGAGCTCGCCGAGCGCCCGCCGGGCCGCGCGTGCCACGTCGAGGTGTGCGCCGAGGCCCAGCACGACCGCCTCGCCCTCGCCCGAGCCCTCGGGAGCGGTGCGGGCGCTCACGGCCGCGACCACCGGCACCCCCAGGTCGTGCGTCAGGTCGAGCAGCCACCACCGGCGGCCCACGGCCTGCAGGCGGGCGTCGGTCGCGGCGCGGGTGCGCGCGTCCAGCACCTGCGGGTCGACCGCGGGACGGTGCGCGCGGGGGTACCACCACAGGCTCGCGGCGTCCCGCTCGACGAGCTCGAGCAGGCCGTGCAGCACGGCCTCGGACCACGTCGCCGCGGCGGCGCACCCGTTCGAGTCGGGCGTGCCGACGTCGTGCGGGCCCGGGTGGCCGAAGAGCAGGGTCGAGGCCGGGGCCCAGCGGGTGCGGCCCGAGGTGATGGACGTGAGGGGCAGCAGGTCGACGACCTCGTCGGGATCGAGCCGGCGCGGCACCGGACCCGATTCGCTGACCTGACCCGGGGCGAACAGCAGCCACTCGGCCGGGTCGAGCCCGTCGTGCCCCAGGCTCGCCAGGGTCGCCGTGCGATGCACCTCGTCGCCGTGCCAGGACACCGAGTACCGCTCGACCGCCTCGCCGAGCGCCGACGCGCGCGCCGCCAACGGGTCCGGACCGCGACCCAGCGCGGGCATCGTCGTCCACCCCGCTCCCGTGCGCACCCGGTGCCGGGCGCGCACGACCCAGCCCCCCGCCACCTGCTCGGCGTCCGACACCTCGGTCACCACACCCGTGAGGGGGTCGACCAGCGCATCGACCCGCGCGACGAACTCGGCCGCACCCGTCGAGCGGTAGCCGTCCGCGGCCCGCACCGGCGTCGGGGCCGTCGCCGTGCGGCGAGGCGCCGGGGGCCGTCCGCACCGGCCGCACGTCGTGAACCGGATGAGACGGTGACGGCGGGTGGACGCGTCGGCCACGTCGAGCGCCACGAGCTCCCACGCCGGCGCCGGGCGGCCGCTCAGGTGCTGGGCCAGGCACCCCGCGACGAGCCCGCCCGCGACCGCCTCGACCGCGGGCGACCAGCCGAGCGGCACGTCGTCGGGCGGGTCGTGCTCGGCGCCCGGAGCGAGCGAGCGCACCAGGCACGCGGGGCAGGTGCCCTGCGGCCCGAGCACCGGGGCCAGCAGCACGGTGCGCTGCCCGAGCCCCACCGGGAGCACGGGCACGCCGGCCGCGAGGGCCGAGTCGTACGCGGCGCGCGCGGCGCCGCTCGTGAGGTCCGCGGTGAGCACCACGCGGGCCGCCGGGGGAGCCGTGGATGTCGCTGCGCCGATCTCGGCCGCGAACCCGCACGCGGCGAGCGCAGCACGTACGGCCGCGCCCGTCGCGCCGCGCGTCGCACCCACCACGTCCACCTCGACGGGCATCGGCCCGGCCGCGAGGGAGGTGGTGGGTGCGCCGAGGAAGCCGCGCAGGGGGTGCGGTGCGACGAGTCCCGCACCGGGTGGGTCGACCAGCACTGTGCCGCGGGCCACGAGCGACGCGAGGGCTGCCATCCACCCGGCCGCGGGGATCGTGCGGGTGGCCCCGCCGGGCGAGGTGCTCGCGTGGTCGGCCAGCGCGTCGGCCAGCACCGCGTGCAGCGGGCGCGGGGCGCCGTCCGGGTCGAGCGCACCCAGCAGGGCCCGGGCCGGCAGCGACGTGAGGGTCTCGCGCCGTGAGCCGTGCACCAGCCGGGCGCTGCCCGGACGCAGCGCGACCCCCGTGCCGTCGGCCAGCCGCACGAGCGAGTCGCGCGTGACACCGACGGGCACGAGGGTCGCCGCCCTGGGGCGTTCCTCGGGTGGAACCGTCACCGCGGGGCGGTCTCCCCGGGGTAAAAGCTGCCGGGCACGCGCAGCGTGAACCAGTAGAAGGACTCGAAGTCCTCCACGTGGGCGATGCCGGTCGCGGGCGTCGCGGTGCGGGGCTCCACGGCTGCATCGGTGCGCTCGAGCATCGTGTAGAGCTCGTCGAGGGTTGCTTCCGGGCTGATGGTCGTCGTCATGTCGAGATCCCCTCTCGTCGGACGCCGGGGCGGCGTCTCGCGCCCCACTGTGCTCGACGCCCCGGGGGCGGGCGTAGTGCGATGTGCACAGAGGTTCGGTGGGTTTCGCCCCTTGCGCGCAGGTCACGGCGGCCGTGGCGGTCCGGGCGCGTGGCGGACGCGCGTGGTCGGTGTGCGTTTCTCACTTTCTGCGCCGAGGTGCTTCCACCCCTGCCCGAGGGCGTTACGTTGGCCGCGTGCAGCCGATCATCAGGCACTCGACGCCGGGGGACGTCGATGTCCTGGCGGGGGGGCGCCGCCGGGCTGGTCGTCAGGGGGACCGTCAGCCCGGAGCG
>NZ_JBISBW010000014.1:0-141894 GCF_044392165.1 Cellulomonas sp. P22 | reverse complement strand
GTGCACCCGCACTGCGGGTGCACCTCCCACCTGCGCACCCGGGGCAGCACGTCGGGCATCGCCACCTCGAGCGTGCGGCCTCGGGTGCGCACCGCGGCGTCGTCGAGGTGCTCCAGCACCATGGCGGCGGCGAGCGCACCGCACACGCCCGCGAGCACCCCGGGCTCGCCGGGGGGAGGGGTGCCGCGCGGCGGCGCCGAGACGAGCTGGGCGGCGACGGCCGGCCACGCCGGGTCCACGTCGGTGCGGTGCAGGTCCAGGCAGCGCAGGCACGGGCCTGCACCGGGCACGACCATCGGACCTACGAGCGCGTCGGCCTCACGCACCACGACCGACAGGTGCGCGACCCCGGCGGCCAGCAGCGCGACCGCCCCGGCAGGGTCCGCGGCCCCGCGTTCGACGTGCACCACCACGTCGGGCCGGTCGCCCGGGGGCAGGCTCGTCCGCACCTCGGGGGCGGTGTCGCGCAGGGCACGGGCGGCAGCGGTCAGGCGCGGTCCGCCGACGTCGCCCATCCGGTAGCCCGCCACGCCCACGTCGAGCGACGTGACCCACGTGTCGTCCTCGAGCAGGACGGTGCCGACCCCCGAGGCGGCGAGCGTGAGGGCCGCGGTGAGCCCCGTCCGGCCGAGACCGACCACTCCCACCGAGCGCGCCGAGCGTCCGTGCACGTGGCCCGCACCGTCGGCGTCGTCGCGCAGCAGCGTCCACGCGCCGGCCTCGGCCGCGGCTCCCGGTCGCAGCACGGGCCGTCGTCCTCGAGGTCCGGGCGCGGTGAGCCGGGCGTCGTGGAGCGCGGCGACCAGTCGCGCGACCTGGTCGTCGGCGACCCCACGTGCTCGGGCGGCGCGGCTCAGCGCGTCGAGGTCCCCGCTCCGGTCGAGCTCGGCGAGCAGGTCGACCTCGACGGGTGAGAGGTCGACGAGTCGCACGGCCCACCGCGGGTCGGTGCCCACCTGGATCTCGGTCGGGGTGCGCCGCAGCACGCGGAGCCCCGGGCGCAGCCGCATGCGCGTCTCCCTCGCTCGGTCGACGCCCGCGCGTCCCGGCGGGCGGCCGGCGACCCGGCGGAACTCACCCTGGCACGCGACCTGTCCGTCGGACGGCTGTCCACAGGCCCGGGGAGACCCGGACACGCACGCGGGGCGTCGTCCTGGTGGACGGCGCCCCGCGGGTGGTGCGTGGTGGAGCTCAGGCCTTGCCGAGGATCCGGTTGAGCTTGGTGCCGCACACCGGGCAGATGCCCTTGGCCATCTTGCGGCCCGACTCGGAGACGACGACGTCTCCCTCGGTCTCGCGCTTCTCCTTGCACTTCACACAGTAGAACTCGCCCGTGTACTTCTCGGCCATGACGGATCTCCTCGCGATGTCTGGTCACCGGTCGCGGTAGGCGCAGGCCCGGCGGCCCGGCCGGTCTGGGGGATCCCTCGGCGCGAGCAGGGCCACAGTAAACCGTCGTAGGTACCCCGCGGACGTCGTTCACGTAGGCGCGCCGATGTCGTCGCCCACCTGGGGCGTCACGAATCGCCCATCAGCCCGCGGAGCGGGCGCACCGGGCCAAGAGTGGCACATCGGGGGGCGGGACCGGCTACGGTGCTGGTCGTGCAGCCCTCCAGCGAGCACCCCGCCAAGCAGGTGCGCCCTCGCGCCGGCCGGGCACCCGACGACGGGACCGCCACGGCCGCCATCGGCGACTCCCACGGGCCGGTCGAGGTGCGTCGCTCACGCAAGCGCATCCGCACAGTGACGGCCTACCGCGAGGGCGACCGCACCATCGTCGCGATCCCGGCCCGGTTCACGCGCGCCCAGGAGCGCGAGTGGGTGGCCCGGATGCTGACGCGGCTCGCCAACCAGGAACGGCGGCGTCGTCCGTCGGACGTCGAGCTCGCGAGCCGGGCGACCGAGCTCTCGACGCGCTACCTGGGTGGGCGTGCGGTGCCCGCGAGCGTCGCGTGGTCCTCCAACCAGGGACGCCGGTGGGGATCGTGCACGCCGTCCGACCGCACGATCCGGATCTCCGACCGGCTGCGGGGCATGCCGCGCTGGGTGCTCGACTACGTGCTGCTGCACGAGCTCGTGCACCTGCTGCACGGCGGTCACGGACCCGAGTTCTGGGCCGAGCTCGAGGCCTACCCGCGCACGGCCCGCGCCCGCGGCTTCCTCGAGGGGTACGCGTTCGCCGAGGAGCACGCGGCGAACGGGGACGGGACCGCGACCCCCGCCGAAGACAGCGGAGCGGACGCCGTGGAGGACAGCGCCGTCGAGGTCGTCGCCGAGATCGACGCCGACATCCGCTGACCGTCCGTCAGGCGGGTGCCGGGCCTGCAGGTCCCTCGTCGTCGGACGCGCCGCGGTCGCCCTCGGCGGTCGCGTCCGGCTCGCCCGCGCCGTCCTGCGTGGAGCTGGCTTCGCCGAAGATCTCCGCGATCGCGCGGTCCACGTCGGCCTGGGCATCGGAGTGCTCCGCGCGCCGGGCGGTGTAGCCCTGCGGGTCGTCGAGGTCCTCGGTGGTCGGCATCAGGTCGGGGTGGTCCCAGACGGCGTCGCGGGCCTCGCGTCCGCCGTCCGCGGCGATCCGGGCCCACAGCGCGGCGGCGTCGCGGGACCGGCGCGGTCGCAGCTCGAGGCCGACGAGCGTGGCGAAGGTCTGCTCCGCGGGGCCGCCTGCGGCGCGACGACGGCGGATCATCTCGCGCAGGGCGACAGCGTGCGGCAGGTGGGGGAGTGCTGCGGTCGTGGTGACCTCGTCGACCCAGCCCTCGACGAGCGCGAGCGCGGTCTCGAGGCGGGCGAGGGCGACCTGCTGCTCACGGGTGGTCTGCGGCTCGAAGACACCACGCGAGATCGCGGCCTGCAGGGCCGAGGGATCGGTCGGGTCGATCGAGCGCACGGCCTCGTCGAGGCTCTCGACGTCGATCGTGATGCCTCGGGCGTACGCCTCGACGGCGCCCAGCAGGTGGGCGCGCAGCCACGGGACGTGCGTGAACAGCCGGGCGTGGGCGGCCTCGCGCAGCGCGAGGAAGAGCCGGACCTCGTCGACGGGCGCGTCGAGGCCTTCCGCGAACCCGTCGACGTTGGTGGGCACGAGCGCGGTCGTGGGGTCGCCGACCAGCGGGACCCCGATGTCGGTGAGCCCGAAGACCTCGCGGGAGAGGGTCCCGGCGGCCTGGCCGACCTGCATGCCGAAGACCGCCGAGCCGAGCTGGCGGATGATCAGGCTCGGTCCCTCGGTGCCGCCGAGCGGACCGACAGCGGCCGGCATGTCGGGCGGCAGCTCGTCGGGGAACGAGCCGGCGAGGGCGTCCGCGAGCGCGGTCGACAGCGACGACGCGATGGGCTCGGTGAGACGACGCCAGGCGGGCAGCGTCAGCTCGACCCACTCCGAGCGGTTCAGCGCGCGGGCCGGGCCGCCCGCGGGCGGCAGGTCCGTCGCGGCGTCGAGCCAGAGCTCGGCGACCGACAGCGCCCCGGTGGCCTGGCGCACCTGGTTCTCGGTGAGCGACGGATCACCCTCGGCGACAGCGGCCTGGCGCGCCACGTCGTGCGCGAGGTCCCAGTTGACCGGGCCCTCGCCCGAGGCGGCGAGCAGCCGCTGCACCTGTGCGAGCACCTGGCCCAGCAGCTGCGGGTCGTCGGGCAGACCCGAGGCCGAGGCCAGCGCGGCGGGGTCCATGCCCTGCGCTCGCAGCTGGCGCAGGGCCTCCTCAGAGTCGGGGCCGAACATCTGGCGCAGCAGCTGTTCCCACTCGGGCAGGCCTTCGCCCTCCGGGAACGAGTCGGCGGGGCGTTCGCTGCTCATCGGCGTGCTCCTGGGACGATGGCGGGGGTGTTCGACCACGGTAACCACACGGCATGAGGATCGAGGGATGGTGCAGGGGGAGGTTCGCTCAGGGCGCAGCCGCGCGAAGACCGACGACGAGGGCGGCCACGACGTCGTCGTGGTGGGGCTCGGACCGGTCGCCGCGGGCGTCGCGGCGTGGCTCTCGGAGCACGGCTCCGACCCGGTGCGGATGCTCGACCACGTGCCGTCCGAGGCGGGCGCCGCCGCGCTCGCCGGGACCCGCGCCGTGGTGTTCGTGGCCCACTCGGGCAACCTGGCGGAGACGCTGGCGGTACCGGCCGGTCGTCGGCGGACGGACGCCGTGGCGGACGCCGAACGGCTGCTCGCGGCCGCCCGGACCGCCCGGGTGGGGCACGTCGTGGCCGTCTCGTCCGCGATGGTGCTCGGCGCCCGGCCGGGGCAGGGGCCTCTCGGGGACGATGCGCCGCTGGTCGACCCGGTCGACGGGCTCGGCGACGGGGCCGTCGGTGACCTGCTCGCGGTCGAGGCCGTGCTGGCCCGGGCCGCCCGACGTCGCGGCGGACCGCGGGTGGCCGTGCTACGACCTGCGCCGCTCGTCGGGCCCGGCATCGACACGCTGGTCACACGCCACTTCGAGGCGCCGCGCCTGCTGACCGTGCGCGGCACCGAGCGTGAGTGGCAGCTGCTGCACGTCGACGACCTGGGCGCCGCCGTCGGGGTCGTGCTCGACCACGGCCTGCGGGGTCCGCTGACCGTGGGGTCCACCGACGTGCTGACCGCGCGCGAGGTCGAGGTCGCCGCGGGCATGCGGCGCATCGAGCTCGCCGCCGTGACGGCCTTCGGCACCGCCGAGCGCCTGCACCGGGTGGGGGTGCTGCCCGCGCCCGCGAGCGAGCTCGCGTACACCGTCTACCCGTGGACCGTCACGAGCTCCGCGCTGCTCGCCGCCGGGTGGGTGCCGAGGTGGCCGGCGGCGGCGTGCCTCGACGTGCTGCTCGAGGGCGTCCAGGGGCGGACCGCGCTCGGGGGCCGCCGGGTGGGGGCCCGCGACGCGGCGGCGCTCGGTGCGGCCGGTGCCGCGGTCGCGGCGATCGGCACCGCGGCGGTGTGGCGCCAGGCGCGAGCCCGCCGGCGGCGCTGACGACCCGCGCAGGTCTCGCGCGTCGGGCACAGGCCGGACCCCTGAGGGACGCACCGGCGACGCACAGGGAACGCGCACGTGCCGGGCAGGTGCGTGGGGGATGATGGGCCCGTGCACGACGAGCCCACCGCGCCCGCCCCGGACGACGCCACCGACGGGAACGACGCCGTCGCCCCCGCGCCCAGCCGCCGCTCGATCACCCTCTCGGTGACGATGCTCGCCTCGGCCGTGCTGCTGGCCGTGCTGGGCCTGCTGCCCGCTCCGTACGCCGTGAGCGGTCCCGGGCCCACACGCAACACGCTCGGCGACCACGACGGCGAGCCCCTCATCACGATCTCCGGCGCCGAGACCTACGACTCGACCGGTGAGCTGCTGCTCACCACCGTCTCGACCACCGGCGGGCCCGGCTACCCGTCGAACCTCGTCGGCGTGGTGCGCGGCTGGCTCGACCGCGCCACTGCGGTGCGCCCCGTCGAGGTGGTCTTCCCGCCCGACGTCTCGCAGGACCAGCTCGACCAGAGCAACGAGGCCGCGATGGTCTCCTCGCAGGAGAACGCGACCGTCTCGGCCCTCGAGGAGCTCGGCTACACCGTGCCCGCGACGCTGACCATCGTCGGCACCACGGAGGACAGCGGCGCCACGGGCATCGTGCAGGAGGACGACGTGCTCGTGGCGATCGACGGGACGCCCCTGACGACCTACTCGCAGCTCGTCGAGACGCTCGCGGCGACGGAGCCCGGCTCGACCGTGCGGCTCGGTGTGCTGCGGGACGGGCAGCCGGTCGACCTCGACGTCGTGACGGGCGAGCGCGAGGGCGGCGGCAGCCAGCTCGGGGTGTTCATCGACCCCCGGTTCGACTTCCCGGTCGACGTGTCGATCAAGATCGACGACATCGGCGGCTCGAGCGCCGGGACCATGTTCGCGCTCGGGATCATGGACAAGCTCACCCCCGCCGACGAGGCGAACGGGCAGGTCATCGCGGGTACGGGCACGATCGACTCGGTGGGTGAGGTCGGTCCGATCGGCGGCATCCAGCAGAAGCTGGCCGGTGCGGAGCGCGACGGGGCGACGTGGTTCCTCGCACCCGACACGAACTGCGACGAGGTCGTGGGGCACGTGCCCGACGGGCTGCGGGTGGTGAAGATCTCGACGCTGCACGAGGCGTGGGAGTCGATCATCGCGATCGGCGAGGGTCGCGGGGACGGCCTGCCGACCTGCACGTCCTGAGCTGACCGGACGTCCTGAGCTGACCGGAGGTCAGTCCAGGGTCGAACGCAGCGCCTCGACCAGCCCGGGCACCACGTCGGGCCCCTCGCCCACCGCGTCGTCGGTGTCGTGCGCCCGCGTGCGGACCGCGCACCACGTCGACCCGTCGCGCAGCACGCCCACCGCGATGCGCACGTCCTGCCGGTCGGGGTGGTTCATCAGGTAGGCGAGGGCCTCGTCGGGATCGGTGGGCATGCCCTCCTCGGCGGCCGGGGGGAGCACGACACGTTCGACTGTCACGGCGGTGCCGTCGACCGTCGGCGGCCACGTGATGGCCCCGAGCAGCTCCTCGAGGTCCTGCGCCGCGGGCAGCCCCTCCTGCTCGACCGAGGTCAGGTGCAGGGGATCCTGACCGGCGCGCTCGACGACCTCGGGGGGCAGCTGCTCCGCCAGACCCGGCTCGGCGGCCAGGGCCCGAGCGGTGCGCACCAGAGCGAACACGCGCGCCGGGCCGTCCCACCCACCGGTGGCCACGTGACGCTCGATCTCCCGCACGGCGTCGGCGAGGGCGAGCTGGGCGGCGAAGGGGGTGGCGTCCGTCATGACGCCCATCGTCCCATCCCGCTGTGGGAACCTGTGGCCACCGCGGGTCGTTCACGAGATGTGCTCCACCCGACTTCGATGACGACGAGGACCTTGATCCTGTGACCTTCGCCAGCCCGGCCGCTCGTTCAGGCCGCCCCCCACGCCCCCCGCGCGAGCGCCGCAGCCCGATGGTGCTGACGATCATCGTGCTCGCCGTGCTCGTGGTGCTCCTGCTGATCGCCGCCAACGTCTGGACCGAGGTCCTCTGGTTCAGCCAGCTCGGCTACCTCGAGGTGCTCAAGACCGAATGGGGCACGCGCCTCGTGCTGTTCCTGCTCGGGTTCCTGGTCATGGGCGGCGGGGTGTACGCGAGCCTGCGGGTCGCGTACCGCTCGCGTCCGGTCTACGCGCCCTCGACGCAGGAGCAGGCGAACCTCGACCAGTACCGCGAGGCGATCGAGCCGCTGCGGCGCGTCGTGATGCTCGCCGTCCCCGCTGTGCTCGGTCTGTTCGCGGGCGGGGCCGCCGCGCAGCAGTGGAGCATCGTCCAGCTGTGGATGAACGGCGTCGAGGTCGGGCAGGTCGACCCGCAGTACCAGATGGACCTCTCGTTCTACCTGTTCACGCTGCCCGGTCTGCGGTTCGTGGTCTCGTTCCTCATGGCCGTGGTCGTGCTCGCGGGCATCGCGGGCATCGCGACGCAGTACCTGTACGGCGGTCTGCGCATCGGCGGAGGGAACGCCCGGCCACGCACCACGCGGGCCGCGCGCGTGCAGATCTCGCTGACCGGCGCCGCGCTCATGCTGCTCATCGCCGCGAACTACTGGCTCGACCGCTACTCGGTGCTGACCCGCGAGGGTGACAAGTTCGAGGGCGCGTCGTTCACCGACGTCAACGCCGTGATCCCCGCGAAGGGGATCCTCGCGGGCGTCGCGGTCTTCGTCGCCGTCCTGTTCATCATCACGGCCGTGCGCGGCACCTGGCGCCTGCCCGCGATCGGTGTGGGCCTCATGGTCGTCTCCGCGATCGCCGTCGGCGGGATCTACCCGGCGATCGTGCAGCGCTTCCAGGTGACCCCGAACCAGCAGGACGCCGAGGCCGAGTTCATCCAGCGCAACATCGACGCGACGCTCACGGCGTTCGACCTCGACGACGTGCAGGTCACCGCCTACGACGCCGAGGTCACCGCCGAGGCGGGCGCCCTGCGCTCCGACGCGGAGACGACGGCCTCGATCCGGCTGCTCGACCCGCAGATCGTCAGCCCCTCGTTCCGGCAGATCCAGCAGAACAAGGGCTACTACAGCTTCGCCGACACGCTGTCGGTGGACCGTTACACGATCGACGGCGAGAGCCGCGACACCGTGATCGCGGTGCGTGAGCTCGAGCTCGACGGGATCGACGACGCCCAGCGCAACTGGGTCAACGACCACACCGTGTACACGCACGGCTTCGGTGTCGTCGCGGCGTACGGCAACACGACCGGCGCGCGCGGGGCCCCCGCGTTCTGGGAGGGCGGCATCCCCTCGTCGGGCGAGATGGGCGACTACCAGGAGCGCATCTACTTCAGCCCCAAGTCGCCCGACTACTCGATCGTCGGCGCCACCGACGGCGAGCAGTGGGAGCTCGACTACCCCGACGACTCGGCCACCAACGGCCAGGTCAACACGAGCTTCCCGACGGCCGACGTCGAGGCTGGCCCGAGCATCGGGACCCCGCTCAACCAGCTGCTCTACTCGATCAAGTTCGGCTCCGAGCAGATCATCTTCTCGGACCGCGTGACCGACGACTCGCAGATCCTCTACGACCGTGACCCGCGTGAACGCGTCGAGAAGCTCGCGCCCTACCTGACGCTCGACGGGCGCGTGTACCCGGCCGTGGTCGACGGGCGCGTCGTGTGGATCGTCGACGGCTACACCACGTCCGACCAGTACCCCTACGCCGCCTCGCGGTCGCTCGAGGACGCCACGACCGACTCGCTGACCGCGCGCTCGGCCTCGATCGAGGCGCTCCAGCCGCAGAAGGTCAACTACATCCGCAACTCGGTGAAGGCCACGGTCGACGCCTACGACGGCTCGGTCAAGCTGTACGCATGGGACACCGAGGACCCGATCCTGCAGGCGTGGGACAAGGTCTTCCCCACGTCGCTGTCTCCCGTCTCCGAGATCAGCAGCCAGCTCATGAGCCACATCCGCTACCCCGAGGACCTGTTCAAGGTGCAGCGGAACCTGCTCACGCGCTACCACGTGACCGACGCGACCGACTTCTTCTCGGGTGGCGACTTCTGGGCCAACCCGAACGACCCGACGCTCGGCGACCAGCAGGTCGCGCAGCCGCCGTACTACCTGACGCTGCAGATGCCCGACCAGGACGCGGCGTCGTTCTCGCTGATGTCGACGTTCATCCCGGCCGGCAACAGCCAGCGCAACGTGCTCACGGGGTTCCTCGCGGTCGACGCGGAGGCCGGGACCGAGGCGGGCAAACCCGCCGAGGGGTACGGCAAGATGCGGCTCCTCGAGCTGCCACGTGACTCGACGGTGCCCGGGCCGGGGCAGGTGAACAACAACTTCAGCGCCGATCCCACCGTCTCCGCGCAGCTCAACCTGCTGCAGCAGGCCAACTCCGCGGTCGTGCGTGGGAACCTGCTGACGCTGCCCGTCGGCGGCGGTCTGCTCTACGTGCAGCCCGTGTACGTGCAGTCGTCCACCGGCACCAAGTTCCCGCTGCTGCAGCGGGTTCTCGTGGCGTTCGGTGACGAGATCGGCTTCGCACCGACCCTCGACGAGGCCCTCGACCAGGTGTTCGGCGGCGACTCCGGCACCAACGCCGGTGACGTCGGCACCGACCCCGAGGCCGGCGTCGAACCGGCCCCGGACGCCGGTGCGACGCCCGACGGCACCGCGACGCCCGACCCGGGTCAGACGCCCACCCCGGAACCGACCACCGGGACGGACACCGACGCGCGGGCCGCTCTCGACAAGGCCCTGGCCGACGCCAGCGCCGCCATGAAGGAGGGCCAGGCCGCCCTTTCCGCGGGTGACTTCGCGGCGTACGGTGAGGCCCAGAAGAAGCTCGACGCGGCCATCGCGGCCGCGATCGCAGCGGAGACCGAGCTCGACGCCGGCTGACCGGCGGGAGTGCTTGCGGCGCGGGGCGGTGGACGAACGAGCCACCGCCCCGCGGTGCGTCCGGGGCCGATTTGGTGGCATCCGCCGGGTGCCGTAGGGTTGGGGCTACCGACGCGGGGTGGAGCAGCTCGGTAGCTCGCTGGGCTCATAACCCAGAGGTCGCAGGTTCAAATCCTGCCCCCGCTACAAAAGACGAAGGCCCGGACCTGATGGTCCGGGCCTTCGTCGTTGATGCAAGGAGCCGCGTGATCCAGCGCGAGGCCGTCGCGTGACACCGTCACGCACGGTTGCCGCGGACCAGCAGGTCAACCCGAATCCGGCACGACGCGCAGCTCTACGGTTCTGCGCCCACGCGCTGCACCCGCGCCTGGACGGTCCATGCGGTGAAGGTCGTGACGGTCGGCTCGCTGACCGAGCTCACAGTGTCGGACCGGGTGATGACCTCGACACCCGACAGCTGTCCCGTCGCCTGTGAGATCAGCAGAACGGTGTTTGTTGATCGCACCGGGTCGTCGGGATCGGAGGGAAGCGCGACGGCCCATGCCGGACGGCCGAGCCGGTCGGTGGTGACACCGAGGTCCTTGACGGCCACCTCGGAGGCCAGCACCTGCCAGAAGCTCCCGGCCAGGTCCGCCGGGACGACGTAGAGACCGTAGACCTGTTGGATGGCCTCAACGAGACATTGCGCGTGCCACCGCGGGTCCTGGTCGCACGCCAGCGTCGGCGAGAGGGCCAGCAGCCCGTCCTCGACGGCTTGGAGGCTGTCGCGCTCGGCGAGCGCCGTGACGAGGCCCGCGTCGAGGGAACCGACAGGGAGCGTGTCGGTCCCGCCGACGCCCATGGGGCCCCCAGCGACCTCGCGGCCCTCGATGTCGAGCTCTGCGCCGCGCGACTGGGTGCGGGTCGCAGACCCGTCGGGCGCGAGCCAGAAGCGGGTGAAGGTCGGGTAGAGGCGGGACGTCGTCGCCGACTTGTCGTGCGTGATCGAAAGAGACCAGCCGTAGCTGGCGGTGTACTGGACGTCCCCGTCGGCGGCGGCGTCGGGCTGTGACGCGGCCCGCTGCGCTGCTGTGGTCAGTGCTCGACCGGCGGGGGACGCGGATTCCAGCCCGGCGGCAGGGTTGGCGAGGGTGTAGGTGAGCATGCGAGGTGTGGCGGCGGCCTGGGCGGGCTCAGGGCGCGCCCAGGTGACGACGACGGCGGCGATGAAGACGAGGCATGCCGCCGCGGCGGTGAGCGCGACGAGAGTGCCCCATCGGCGCTGGCCGATCGCGGGCTCCGCCTGGACGCGGCGCGCCAAACGGATGCTGTCGGCGGGACGGACGTCCGCGGTGGCGGGTTCGTGCTCTTCGATGAGTCCATGCTCGCGCAGCAGGCGGCGGAGCGCGTCGATCTCGCGGTCAGCGTCGGAGGTCATTCGGGGCTCCCTCCGTCTAGTACGGGCAGTGTCTCGCGAAGTCGCTGGCGGGCGCGTGTCAGTCGGCTGGTGATCGCAGTCTCCGAGCAGCCGAGCACCGCGGCGGCCTCCGCGCAGGTGAGGCCGCCGATGACGGTCAGCAGCAGCGCGTCGCGTTCGGCTGCGCCGAGTGTGCTGACGATGGCGTCCACGCCTGCCTGGGTAAGGATGCCGGTGTCCGGGCCCGAGTCCGTGGTGCTGAATGGCCGAGAGGTCAGCCGGCGGACCAGGTTCCGGCGGCGGGCAGCTGCCCGGATGTGGTCGACGCTGCGATGCCGGGCGATCCCGAACACCCACGCTCGACGGGCGTCCGGCGCGGCAGGGGCTGTCTGCCACGAGGACCACGCCGAGACGAAGGTGTCCGACACCACGTCATCGGCAGCTGAGGAGCCGACGATGCGGGCGGTGAAGCGGCGGAGTGCGGGGTGATGCTCGACGACGAATGCCTCGAAGGCCGCCGCAGGAGTCAGCAGCTCGTCGCGCTCAAGACGCGGATCGATCCCGCGCTCAGGGTCATCGCCCCGCTCGAGGCTCCCGGCGCGAAACACGTCGACGATCCGCTCCCACTAGCGCCCGAGTACACACGCACGGCGTGCGAGGTCCGGTTGTACACAGCCTTCGCCGTCCACCCCGGGCTGGAGTCTACTGACGTGCTGGTGCCGTAGAACGTGCCGCCGTACAGCGTGGCGGACCACAGGCAGAACTGGCCCGACCCGCATTGGCTGGACGACATCGGCTGGACGAGCTCGTCCGCGGCCATCGCGGAGGTGGCGGCGCCGGTCAGGAGGATGAGAGAGGTGACAGCGGCGAGGGCGAAGGAGCGTGGAGTCTTCATGAGGGTGTAGTCGTTGATCAGGGCGCCGAACCTCACGTCAGGCACCTGTGATGTGCGCCACTGTGCGCGCACCGAGTGGCTTCCCCTACGAGCGCACGGCGTCTGCGGGCTGAATGCGCCCGGCGGCGATGGCGGGGGGCACCCCGCCGAGCGTGCCGAACACCAGCGCGCCGGCCAGCGGCACCAGCAGCAGCCGCAGGTCGAAGACGGGCTGCCAGTGGGCCGTCAGGGTCACGGCCATGACGGCGATGAACCCGACGGCCAGTCCCAGCCCGGCGCCGATGAACCCCAGGACAGCACCCTCTCCCATCACCAGGGCGACAAGCTCGGATCTGGAGGCGCCGAAGGCCCGGCGTACACCGAACTCCGCTGTGCGGGTGTTGACACTCAGGATGTTGACGAAGACGACGGCGGCCAGCCCCGCGAGGGACGCGACCACGGCCAGAACCTGCAGCGAGGCTGCCACGCTGTCCTGCAGTTGGCCTCGGTAGGCGTCCGCCTTCAGTACCGGGTCGATGGTCATGCGCATGGTCTGGTAAGGGTCGACGAGCACCTGGAGTCGGTCCGCGACGTTCCGCGCCGCGCCCGGCACGGTCTGGACAAAGAGATCCGCGGAAGCGGACGGCTCCAGGGCGGACGCCTCCGTGACGAACGCGGATCCTGTAGCGGTCCCCGACCGCGAGGCGGTGAGGAATCCTGCGACGCGTAGCGGCACGCCCTCGACGGTCACCTCTGGGCTGACGTCGAGCTGGGTGATGCCCAGTCGCTCGGCTAGCGCCTCGCCGAGCAGGATCTCGCCGGCGTTCAGGGCGTCGTCGCCGCCTGCAGCCCAGGTGATGGCGCTGTCCGTCGTCGGGCCGGGTGCCGCGGCGACCTGGACCAGGTCGACCGACTCTGCCGCGAGGGGGCCGTTGGCGATCGCGATACCGGTGCGGTGCTGCCACAGCTCAACCCCTGCCACGCCGGGGAAGTCACCCAGGGCGTCCAGCCGGATGGGCCAGCGGGTCGCGTCCGGGTCGTCGCTGACCATCTGGGCGGTCACTTCCGTCGCTCGTCGGGCGTCGAACAGGCCGGTGACCTGCGCTGCCGCGCTCTGCGCCAGGCCGAGTGCGGCGACGGTCAGAGCGACAGCCACAGTGGCGGCGGCAACACCGGAGCGAGTACGCGCAGGATGGGCCGTGACTGCCTGGGTGATGAACCGGGCGGTGCGCCGCATGCGACGAACCCAGCTGGTGTGGTCCCGTGTGCCGCCCCTGCCGGAAGCGGGCTCACCGACCAGGTTGGCTGAACCGGTGTCGTGGACTAGGCGCCCGTCACTGAGTGTGACAACCCGGTCGAGGCGGGCGGCGATCTCCGGCTCGTGCGTGACGACCACCAGAGCGGCGCCACGTTGAGCGGCGCGCACCTTGAGCAGCTCGATGATCTCGACTGACTGGGCCGAGTCGAGGTTGCCCGTGGGCTCGTCCGCCAGCCACAGGCGGGCAGGGCGGGCCAGCGTGCGGGCGATGGCCACGCGCTGCATCTCGCCGCCGGACAGCGTGCGGGCCTGCGCGGCAGTGCGGTGCTCGAGCCCGACAGCTGCCAGCGCGTCTAGGGCTGTGTCGCGGATAGCGCCCTGGGGGACGGGCGCGTACCGCAGCCCGAGCATCACGTTCTCCAGGACGCTGAGCGCAGGGATCAGGTGCGATCGTTGGAACACGAACCCGAGGTCGCGAGATCGCCTCTCCGAGCGAGCCGAGTCGCTCGCGCCTCGCACCGGCTCGCCATCGATGACCACCTGCCCCTCGCTCGGCGCGTCTAGGAGCCCCAGCACGTTCAGCAGCGTGCTCTTGCCGCTGCCCGACCTGCCAACGACCGCGACCGACTCGCCGGCGACGATCTTGAGGTCCACGCCGGCGAGAGCCACGGTGTCGTTGGTGTACCGGCGGACGATGCCGCGCAGCTCCACCAAGGGCGTCATGGCCGGTTCGGCGGTCACTGCGACGACCAGCGGGGCGGCGTCAGCCAACGCGGATCTCCACATCGACATCGAGCAGAACAGCTGGGTCCACCGCGGCGATCGCCGCGACGCCACCCACAGATCCGGCGACGCTGACCTCGACTTGCCGGAACACCTCACCCTCACGTGGGTAGACGTAGGTGCGGCCCCCTCGGGTGACGACACCGGTCACCGGCGCCAGCAAGCTCGGTGCCGGCTCGGCGGCAGGGTTGGCGATGCTCAGGAGGTACGGCTTCCCGATGGTCACCCCGACGCTGGGGGTGGCCACCACTGTGGTGCTCTCCCCGCCCGCGGCCCGGCTCATCGCAGTCACCGTGGCCGCACCGGTGGTGCCAGCGTCGTCGGAGAACTCCCCGCTCGCACCTAGGGCAAGGGCGCCGAGGGACGCGGTGGGGACGCTGGCTGACAGCACGACGGAGCCTGACCCAAGCGTCACGAGGGTCGTGTCGGCCCCGAGCTCGGCGCCGACCGGTGCTACGGACTGGATGGTGGCTGGCAGACCACCAAGCATGACGACCTCGCCGCGCAGAACAACCGGCCCGGCGCTCGCCGTCGGGCTTGCCGCCGGCACAGGGTCGGGCGCTGCGGGGTCAGCGGCAGCGGCAGCGTCGGTGGGAGGTGCGGCGGCCGGCGGCGCGGTGTAGCCGGCGGCGCGGTACATCTTGCGTACCGCCGCCTGCGTTCCAGCTCCGTAGGTTCCAGACCGGTCTCGACCGATGGAGTAGCCAGCCGCGACCAGCCCTTCTTGGACGGCGGCGACATCATCACCGCTATCACCGGGCTGGATGTCCCTGAACAGTGCGAAGCCGCCTGAGAGGACGAAGACCGGGCGACCGTTGACCCGTAGCAGCACGGACCCTGAGGCCAGGGTGTCCCCCGCCAGTCGTGTGTTGGCGGTCACCACGCCCGTGAGGGCAGACGGTGACATGACCGCGACCACCTGTTCGTGTGCGGCCGTCATCGCCAAGGAGACCGGCCCGTGCAGGTAGCCGCGGGTCAGTGCAGCCACGACCGGCGAGGGGTCGGGGGGATCTGCCCGCGCGGCCACCTGGTCTGGTGACTCCAGCCGGGTAGCCGCGACCCAGGCGCCGGCGGCGACGACTGCTAGTAGGAGCACCATCGCCAGGACCCTTCTCATTGGCGACCTCCGCGAGCCCACGCCTGCGCCGACCGCAGGTCCGGCACCTCCTGGTCCAGAACCTCGCTATCCAAGTTCGGTGATCACCTCATCCAGCTTCTTCTCGTAGGCCTCGTAGGCGCCCCTGCTCGCCTCGAAACCATCGATGTCTCGACCGAGCGCCGTCAGCTCGGCTTCGGCACGTGCGTGCAGGACCGCCTGGTCGTAGCGCGCTTGGTCGCGGCACCGCGCGTCGAGCACCGCAACCTCGCGCTCTCGGTCGGACGCGACACTGCCCGCGCTCGCACCGACGTCCCCCTGCGCGTCCTCGAGCTGGCTACCGGCGCCGCCGATCGAAGCGGAGGGCATCCCGGTGGGGTCTTCAGGAAGGTCGATCACGCCCGCCGGTGCCATGCAGTCGCGCCACTGAGCGGCTGCGTCCTGCACCTCGCTGCTGGCGGGGACGGCCTGCCATCCGGCGTCCTCGACGTCGGCGAGGAGGCGCTGCGGCGGCTTCCCCAAACGTGCGTCAGCGGCTTCGCCGCACTTCTGCATCGCCGCCTGCATGTCCGGGCCGATGGTCACGCCATCGGGGATCGCGCTGTCAGGCGCGGCCGGCGCGTGAAGCGCTGGGTAACCCCACTGTGCCGCGATCTGCTCGTTGAAGTTGACCTGTCCGGTGCGATCGTCGAACAGACCAGCCTGCGCTCCGGGAGGGACCACCCGATACTCGACCACCCCGGCCAAGCACTTCGCAGCGAGTAGGTCGCGTGCGTACCCGTCCTTGGGATCCTTGTACTCGGGAACGAGCGCGAACACCGGGCTCAAGGTGGCCGATGCCTCGTCGTACCCGTACCGGGCGGCGACCTCCTCGGCCGACACCGCATCGTTGTCGGCGACGCTGCTGGACGCGGTGCAGGCGGCGAGGAGGGTGCTGATCGCCAGGGCTCCGGCGATCAGCACCCCCTCGCGCCTAGGCAAAGTTCGCCGAGGAGATGCGGTTGTGCCAGTCGGACGACGTCGCGTCCGTCCCGTTCGTCAGGTTCGGGTCGCGCGTCTGACCCCCGCGAGCCGGGTTGTTCAACGTGATGTACGCCCCGGTCTTGTTCGACGCGTCGTAGAACCTGGCGACGCTCGAGGTTCCGTTGTTGGAGATCGAGTTGATCAGGTTGCTGGAGCTCGACAGCACGATCGAGATCGAGTAGGACGCGCTCGGGGCGCCGGGGTAGTTGTTGCTCGTCCACAGGCAGGCGGACCCAGACGGGCAGTCCGTGTAGTCGGCGCTTGCGGGTCCGGCGCCGGCCATCACGAGCCCGCCCGCGACCAGAAGCCCCAGTGCCACCCTCGTGGAACGTTGACGAATGTGCATGATTGGCGATCCTCTTCTCGTCGTGGAGCTGTCTCGCTCCAGGTGAGGTGCGACCGCTGGAGCGACCTACGCAGCTGAGTCGTTCGTGTCGGTCGCCGATGTCACGTGCGCGCGGTGTGACGTACGCCACTTCAGCCCGCACGCCACGGCCAGCGCTACCGCTGGGTCGTGTCGAGCGTGAGAACGCTGAGCCACCGCGCCCTCCAGAGCCGATCGGGCAGGCACCGCTGTGGAGTACGGGCCCGTGGGCCGCAAGGGGCAGCGCCGCTGCGCCCGCGTGCCCCGGCCGACGTCGTCGGGGAGATGAAGCCGCGAACTCGGGCCCTCCGGACGGCTCGATCTGCGAGGCTCGGTGCGTGACGCGTCTGTCGTACCGCACGAGCCCGGTCGAGCACGTCGTCCTGCGTGACGGCGTCGTCGTGGTGGCGGTCGACGACGAGCAGCGCGTCGCGCTGATCCGGCACACGGCCCCGCTGCACGGGGAGATGCTCTCCGTCCCCGGCGGGATGGTCGAAGAGGGCGAGACCTCACGGGCGGCGGCCGAGCGGGAGCTCGCGGAAGAGACAGGGCTCTCGGCGGCGGACTGGGAGCGGGTCGGGGAGTTCGTCCCGGTGCCGTACTCGACCCAGCGGCTCTCGATCTTCCTCGCCACCGGGCTGGTCTGCGGCACGCCACATCTGGAGGCGCACGAGATCGACGCCGGGTTCCGGTTGGAGTGGTGGCCGCTCGTCGACGCGTTGGGGAGGGTGCGCGACGGGGAGGTGCGCCTGTCGGGCTCTGCTCTCGCGCTGCTGCTCGTCACCGAGAGGCTGGGCCAGGTGGCGTCCTGACTGCCGCGACACCGTCGCTGCTCGTGCGGCTCAGCGGCCCGGCCGCGGATGGCCGAGAGGCCCCCTCCCGTCGGGGAGAGGGCCTCTCGCGTTTGACCGAGGTCGTGGAGCGGCGTTGTGCTAGCTGGCGTCCCACTGCGCTTCGACGTCGAGGACCCAGGTGACCCCGAACTGGTCGGTGAGCATCCCGTACAGGGGTGCCCACTGGGCGGGTGCAAGCGGGACGGCCACGGAGGCCCCGTCGGCGAGCTTCTTCCAGTAGTCGGTGATCTCCTCGGCGTCGGCGCCCCGGACGGAGACGAAGAACGGGATGGTGCCGGGCTCCCACGTGGTGTGGGACGGCACGTCGTAGGCCATGACGCGGACCCCGGCGGGGGAGGAGACCTGGCCCCACATGATCTGGTCGGCCTCCTCGGCGGCGGTGACGGCGCCGGCGTCGGCGTAGGTGATGGCGACGAGGTCGCCACCGAAGACGGACTGGTAGTGCTCCAGGGCGGCGCGGGCCTGGCCACGGAAGTTCAGGTGGGGCGTGACGTTGACGGACATGGGTGACTCCTCAGTCGAGACGGGTGGTCGAACCCCCGAGGCTCCGGGGCACGTCACTGAGACTTCCAGCAGTAGCGGCCAGATCATGTCCTCTACTTCGACTACTTTGACGACCATGACGACGCCCACCTCCCGGCTGCTGCGACTGCTCTCGCTGCTGCAGACCCGGCGCGACTGGCCGGGCCAGGTGCTGGCCGAACGGCTCGAGATCAGCCCCCGCACCGTGCGCCGTGACGTCGACCACCTGCGCGAGATGGGCTACCGGGTCACCGCCATCAAGGGTCCGGACGGTGGGTACCGGCTCGACGCGGGCTCGGAGCTGCCGCCGATGCTGTTCGACGACGAGCAGGCCGTCGCCCTCGCGGTCGCGCTGCAGGCGACCGCGGTCAGCGGCATCGGCATCGACGAGGCGGCCGCGCGGGCACTGACCACGGTGCGGCAGGTCATGCCGGCCAGGCTCCGGCACCGCATCGACGACCTGGACGTGACGGCGGTCCCCGCACCGGGCGCCTCGGCCGTTCCGCCGATCGCCCCGGAGGTCCTGATGACGGTCAGCGCCGCCATCCGCCGCTGCGAGGTCCTCCGGTTCGACTACGGGCGCGACGCCTCCGACGGACCGGGCCGCCGGGCCGAGCCGCACCACGTGGTGACGACGTCGGGCCGGTGGTACCTCGTGGCCTGGGACCTCGACAAGGACGAGTGGAGGATCTTTCGTCTCGACCGCATCCGGCCTCGGATGCCGACGGGACGCCGATTCACTCCCCGCGTGGTCCCCGGCGGCGACGTCGCCGACTACGTGGCCGCCAGGTTCAAGGGTTCCGACCAGACGAACGCCTGGCCGTGCGTCGGGGAGGTGACCCTGGCCCTGCCGGCGAGCGAGGTCGCGCCGTTCGCCGGTGACGGCATCGTGACCGACCTCGGCCCCGACCGCAGCCGGCTCACCGCAGGGTCCTGGTCGTGGGTCGCGCTGGCCGCCTCCTTCGGCAGGTTCGACGTCGACATCGACGCCGTCACGCCGGTTGAGCTCGCCGACGCCTTCGGGGTCCTCGCCGACCGCTACGCCCGAGCCAGTGCGACCGGGCTCAGTGCGCCGACCCGACCGTGTCGTCGCGGCTGAGCATCTCGACCAGCCGGTCCAGCCGCCGCGTGCGGACAGTCGCGTTCGGCGCTGTCATCAGCCGGTGCAGCAGGGTGTACCGGTCCTGGCCCGACAGCGCGTCGAACCTCGCCTGCGCGCCGGGAGCAGAGTGCAGCGCGGCTGTCAGGTCATCAGGCACCTCAGCGGTCGCCGCTCCGGCATAGGCGCGGTCCCAGCGTCCGTCCGCCTTGGCCCGGTCGACCTCGCGCACGCCACGAGGACGCATCCGGCCCTCGTCGGTCAGTCGCGCCACGTGCTCCACGTTCCGCACCGACCACATCGAGCGTGGACGGCGGGGCGTGAACCGCTGACGGAACGTCGCCGCGTCGTTCCCCTTCTTCTGCCCGTCGATCCAGCCGCTGCACAGCGCCTCGTCGAGCGCCTCGGCATACGTCAACGCCGTCGGTGAGACCGTGCCCTTCTTCGCGAGCAGCAGCCACACCCCGCCCGACGTGTCCTCCTGCGAGTCCAGCCACGCCCGCCAGGCCGCGTGATCAGCGACGACGAGCTCCTCTGACGTTTCCTGCAGCGTGGACACCATGGAGCAATGATCCCGCCCGCCACCGACACGGTGGTCCTCCCGGGCGGTGGGCCGCTGTCAGAACACGCGGTAGGCGACCTCGGCAGGGGCCTCGAGCAGGCGTTCGATCTCGTCGTCGAGGCGGACCAGGGTGAGCGAGGCGCCAGCCATCTCGAGGGACGTGCAGTACTCGCCGACGTAGCTGCGGCCGACGGTGATGCCGCGGTCGGCGAGCTTCTGGTGGGCGATCCCGTACAGCACGTACAGCTCGGAGATCGGGGTGCCGCCGAGGCCGTTGATCATCAGCGCGACGCGGTCGCCCTGCTCGTACGGCAGGTCGGGCACCACGGCGGCGAGCAGCTCGTCGACGATCTCGTCGGCCGTGACGAGCTTGGCGCGGCGACGGCCGGGCTCGCCGTGGATCCCGACGCCGACCTCGATCTCGTCGTCGCCGAGCTCGAACAGCGGGGACCCCTTGGCCGGTGGCGTGCACGCGGTCAGGGCGATGCCCATCGAGCGGGTCACGGCGTTGACCTTCTCGCCGATGCGGATCACCTCGTCGAGCCCGGCGCCGGCCTCGGACGCCGCGCCGACGGCCTTCATCACGAAGAAGTTCCCGGCCACGCCCCGGCGGCCCACGGTGTACGTCGAGTCCTGGACCGCGACGTCGTCGTCGATGAACAGGGTGCGCACCTTCATCCCGTCGGCCTCGCTCATCTCCTGAGCCATCTCGAAGGACATCCGGTCGCCGGTGTAGTTGTTGACGAGCAGCAGGACACCGGCGTCCGAGGCGAGCCGCTTGGCCGACTCGTAGACGTAGTCCATCGGCGGGGCCGCAAACACGTCGCCCGGACAGGCTCCGTCGAGCATGCCCTTCCCGACCATCATCACGTGGGCGGGCTCGTGCCCCGACCCGGACCCCTGGATGATCGACACCTTGTCGTCGCGGGGGGCGTCGGCCCGGAAGATGAGGTTGTACCTCGGTTCGTAGCGCAGGGTGTCGGGGTTGGCGAGCGCGATGCCCTGGAGCATCTCGGGGACGAACTGCTGCGGGTCGTTGATGAACTTCTTCACGGCTTCCTCCACGGCGCTGCGATCGGATGGGGCTGCGTGGTGCTGGGTGCGTGCTGGGGTGACGGTGCTGGGGTGACGGTGCTGGTCAGGCCGACCTCGGGAGCCGGTCCGACCACTGTGCGGCGACCTGCTCGGCGATGACCGCGACGGCCAGTGCGCCGGCGTCGGGGGAGCCGATGCTGCGTTCGCCGGTGTAGGCGGCGCGGCCCCGCCTGGCCTGCAGGGTGCTCGTCGCCTCGGCGCTGGTGCGCGCGGCGATCGCCGCGGCGTCGGCCACCTCCTGCGACGTCGCGCCGTCGGCGATCCCCGCCGCGATGGCCTCGCGCAGGGGCACGAGGGAGTCGAGCAGGGTCTTGTCGCCCAGCGCGGCACCGCCCCGCGCCTGGATCCCGGCGACGGCGCCGTCCAGCATGGCCAGCACCGCGAGGCCGTCGAGCACGTCCTGGGCGCGGATCGCGGTCGCGGCCCGCAGGAACGCGGTGCCCCACAGGGGTCCGGACGTGCCGCCGATGCGGCCGGTGATGATCATCGCGATCTTCTGCAGGAACGTCGCCGCGTCGGTGCGGTCCAGGTCGTCCCAGTCCGCGAGCACGATCTCGAAGCCGCGGGCGAGCGAGTAGCCGAAGTCGCCGTCGCCGACGACCGAGTCGAGCTCGCCGAAGTAGGCCTCGTTGTCGACGGCGGTCTGCGCGATGATCTGCACGACGTGCTCGATGTCGGCCAGCTCGACAGCCATCGTCACTCCTTCGCGGTCGGGGTCGTGGACGTGGTCGTGGACGGTGACGCGGTGGCGTGCGTGAGCTCGAGGAGCCGGCCGAGGTCGGTGAGCGTGACCGCGTCGCCGACGCCCAGGCCGTACGAGTCGGCGAAGACCTCGGTGGGGGAGCGCGGCGGGTCGCCGAGGCTGCTGACCACGAGTGCCGCCCCACCGAAGTCCTCGTCGCGCGTGTACGCGCTCACGGTGACGACGGTGGTCAGGTGCGCGGCCAGCGCGGCGCGCAGCCCGTTGGCGCTGTCCTCGACGACGAGGCAGTCGGCGGGGTCGAGGCCCATGCCGTCGAGCGCGAGGAGGTAGATGTCGGGGGCGGGCTTCTTGTGCGCCACGACGTCCCCCGCGAAGACAGCGAAGCCCGCCGCCAGGTCAGGTCCCACGGCGTGCTCGAGCACGGCGCGCACCGAGCGCTCGGCCGACGTCGAGGCGACACCGAGCGCCCACCCCGCCGCCGACGCCTCGGCGGCGAGCCGCGCGATCCCCGGGCGCCCCGGCAGGGCCCCGGACTCGACCATCGACACGTAGGTGGCCGTCTTGCGGCGGTGCCAGTCGGCGAGCATCGCGCGCTGCGCGTCGGGGTCGGTGGGCAGCCCCGCCGACGCGACCAGCTCGGGGGTGAGCATCGACGCCATGCGCTCCTTGCCGCCGCCGATCAGCACGAGGTCCGCGTACTGCTCCTCGCTCCACCTGACCGGGAGCCCGACCTCGGCGAACGTCGCGTTGAACGCGGGCAGGTGGCCGTCGCGCTCGGTGTCGGCGAGCACGCCGTCGCAGTCGAACAGGAGGGCGGGGCTCATCGGGCGGCCGTCGTGGCCATCGCGGACTCGGCCTGCCCGGACGAGCCAAACATGTCCAGACGACCGGCCACCTCGGCCTGCACGGCCGCGTGGATGTCACGGAACATCGTCGGCGGGTCCCACCGGCCGGTCTCCTCAGCCACCGCCGTCGCGGCCTGCGCGGCGCGCATGTAGGCGACCTTGAGCCCGGTCGAGATGTTGATCTTCGAGACCCCGGCCTCGATGAACTCCCGGAAGTCGGCGTCGGTCAGACCGGTGCCGCCGTGCAGCACGATCGGCAGGTCGGTGAGCGCTGCGAGCTCGCGGACACGCTCGGGCAGGAGCACCGGGGCGCTGGTGTACAGGCCGTGCGCCGTGCCGAGCTGGGGCGCGAGCAGGTCGACGCCGGTGCGGGCGGCCACGTCGGCCAGGGTCTGGACCGGGTAGGCGTGCACCGACTCGTCCGAGCCGATGTCGTCCTCGACCCCCACGATGTTCTCGATCTCGGACTCCACGTCGCACCCCGCCGCGTGGGACTCGAGCACGACCTCGGCGGTCTCGCGCTCGGCCTGGTCGAGGTCACGGTCGGACGCGTCGAACAGCACCGACGACCAGCCCGCCGCGACGACCGCCGAGATGACGGCTCGGTCGGGGCAGTGGTCCAGGTGGAGCGACACCGGGACGGGGACGTCACGGGCGGCCAGGCGGAACATGGTGGTGAGGAGCTCGACGCCGATCGACCGGACCGTCTTGACCGAGACCTGCACGATGAGGGGCGACGACCTCTCGACGGCCGCGTCGACCGCCGCCCGCAGGCTCAGGTCGTCGAGGATGTTCACGGCAGCGACCGCGTAGCCGTGCGCGCGGCCGTGCTGGGCGAGCTGTGCCGTCGAGGCGATCATGGGCCGCTCCTCGTCGAGTGCACCCGCGGATCTGTGTTGTCGAATATGTCAGGAATGTGTCATCTGGTCCACCGGTGCGCCCCGGCCCGCCGACGTCGTGCGGCACGAGGTCGGGGTGGACAGGGAACGCGTCAGCCGGCGCAGCCCTGTCGGTCGGCGGCCTCGGGCTGCCGATCCGGCGTGAGCTCGACGAGGGTGCGCAGCGCGCAGCGGTCGACCTTCCCGGTCGCGTTGCGGGGCAGCTCCGGGACCGCCACGACCCGGGTCGGCAGCTTGAACCGCGCGATCGAGCGGGCGGCGAGCTCACGGACCTGCTCGAGCGAGGGGCACGGACCGGTGGTCTCGAGAGCGACGACCACAGTCTCGCCCCACTGGGGGTCGGGCAGACCCAGCACCACGAGGTCGAGCACGTCGTCGCCGAGCAGGTCCTGCAGGGCGCGCTCGACCTCGCAGGGGTAGACCTTCTCCCCGCCCGTGTTGATCATCTGCGTCAGCCGCCCGACCACCGTGAGGCAGCCGTCCTCGTCGCGCACAGCGAGGTCCCCGGTGCGCAGCCAGCCGTCGGAGGTCGAGGCGGCGCGCGTCAGGTCGGGGGCGTTCCAGTAGCCCTGCGTCACGTTGGGGCCGCGGACGACGATCTCGCCGGGCGTGCCCGAGGCGTCGACCGTCGCCCCCGTCGCGGGGTCGTCCAGGCGGAGCTCGGTCCAGGGCAGCGGCACCCCGCAGGAGCCGGCCTTCTCCACGGTCCAGCGACGCGGCAGGTAGGTGGCGCTCGGAGCGGTCTCCGTCATGCCCCACGACTGCTGCAGGTGCATGCCGCGCTCGACGTAGGCCCGCACCAGCGACGGGGGAGCGGTCGCCCCGGCGATGGTCGCCGCCCGGACGCCGGACAGGTCCGCGGTGGCGAAACCCGGGGTGCGGGCGACGGCCGCGAACATGGCCGGGACGCCGAACACGGACGTCACCCCGGTGGACAGGTCCGTCAGGGTGCGGGTGGCGTCGAAGGCCCGACGCGAGAGCACGGTCCCGCCGCGGAGCAGGGTGCGCAGGGTGAACGCGTTCAGCCCGCCGATGTGGGACATCGGGGCGACAGCGAGGGTGACGTCGTCGTCACGCGTGTCGAGCACCTGGTCGATGTTGCGTGCGCTCCACCACAGGTTGCCGTGGGTCAGCATGACCCCCTTGGGGGCGCCGGAGGTGCCCGAGGTGTACATGATGACGGCGAGGTCGTCGGCGCCGAGCCGGACCGGCTCCGCGTCGTCCGCGTGCGCGCGGAGGGGGTGGAGGTCTGCCGAGAGGGCCACCGGGGTGGCGTCGCGCGCGTCGTGCCAGTGCCGGTGCGGCTCGTCGGCCACGACGCGGGCGTAGGTGCCGGCGAGCTCGTCGTCGACCACGACGGTGTGCGGGTCGCAGTGGCTCAGCAGCGCGCGCACCTCGGCGGCCGCGAGCCGGAAGCTCACGGGGACGAAGACCGCGCCCACGCAGGCGGCTGCGAGCAGGGTGACCAGGAACGCCGCGCTGTTGCGGCCAGCGAAGGCGACCCGGTCGCCCGGACGGATGCCGTCGGCGCGGAGCCGGGCGGCGAGGTCCGTGGCGGCGCGCTGGACCTCGGCGGCGGTGTAGGCGGTGCGCTCGTCGACGATCGACGTCGCCCGCGGGTCGCGGCGCACCAGGTGCCGGAAGGTGCTGGCCGGGCTCAGGTCCGGTCCCATCGATGCTCACCCCTCGTCTGGGGGCCGCGGGTGGCGGCGCTGTCGGGCAGCTGTGCCACCCGGGTGGTGCACCGTGGTGCGCGGCGGGCAGGGGGTCCGCCGCGCACCACGGCTGTCGAGCGGAAGGTCAGCTGCCGACCTTCGCGTCCGCGGCGAGCGGCGCCTCCGCGGGGACGGGGCCGGCCGCCGAGTTGGCAGAGAGCCGGGTGAAGCCGAGCGTCAGCACGAGACCGACGAACGCAAGGCCGATCGCGATGACGAACGGCTTGGTGTAGTCGCCCTCGGCGCCCATGCTGGCGGCGATCCGGGGGGCGAAGAACGCAGCGATCGAGTACGCGGTGAACACGATGCCGTAGTTGACGCCCTGGAACCTGGGACCGAAGTTCTTCATCGTCAGCGCCGGGAAGATGCCCATGACGCCGCCGAAGCACAGGCCCAGGCCGATGATGCCGATCGCGAAGCCCACGGTCGACGAGACGAGCACGAGCACGAGCATCGACAGCGCGACGGTGCCGTAGATCATCATCAGCGCGTTGGTGTAGCCGAGGCGGTCGGAGATCGCGCCCCACACGATGCGGCCCAGCATGTTGCACGCCGCGTAGATCGAGACGAACGCCGCTGCGGTGCCGGCGCTCAGGCCGAACATGGCGCTCTGACCGATGCCCGAGGCCTGCGAGGCGATCATGAGGCCCGAGAACGCGCCGACTCCCATCATCAGGAAGATGAGGAAGAACCGCGGGGTGCGCACCATGCCGGTCCAGGGGAGGTTGACGGCCGGGCCGGCACCCGCGGGCGCCGTCCAGCCGGCCGGGGTGAAGCCCACCGGCGCCGTGCGCAGGAAGAACGACGCGACGATCACGATGACCGCGTAGACGGCACCCATCCTCAGGAACGCGGCGTCGACGCCCGCGCTCTTGATGAGCGCCCGGGCGACGGGCGCGGCGATGACCGACGCGGCGCCCATGCCACCCGTGATCAGGCCCGCTGCCATGCCCCGCTTGTCGGGGAAGAGCTTGAGGGTGTTGTTCAGGCACCCGGAGTACGCCAGGCCCTGCCCGAGGCCCGCCAGCACGCCGTAGCTGAGGTACAGCATGGTCGTGGTGGTCGCGGCGCCGGCGAGCATGAAGCCCGCGGCGAACATGAGTCCGCCGACCATGATGGGGATCCGGACGCCGCCCTTGTCGACGATCCAGCCGCCCAGGATCATCGGGATCGGCCCGATGGCCGCGTTGATGGTGAACGCCATCATGACCTCGGGCATCGTCCAGCCGCGCAGCCCGCTGAGCGGGCCGGCGAAGACGGAGAACGAGTAGATCGCGCCCGTGCACATGAGGATCGCGACGGACCCCCACAGCACCGCCCACCTGTTGATCGTGGTGCTCGGTGTGGACATTGTCAGGCCTTTCCGACAGGCGCGGGCGTCATCGCCCGCGCGGTGGGGGTGTGGGTGGTGCTCAGGTGCGAGGCGAGCTCGCCCCAGGTCTGGCGGAAGATCCCCGCGGGCATGAGCCGCAGGTCGGGGGAGACGGTCGGGACGAAGCTCATCTGGTCCAGGACGTCGGCCTGCAGGTCGATGCCGGGTGCGATCTCGATGAGCGTCATGGTGCCCGCGCCGAGCTCGAACACGGCGCGCTCGGTGACGTAGAGGACCCGCTGCCCGCGCGCGGCGGAGAACGGGCCGCTGAACGTGATCTGCTCGACCTGGTCGAGGAACTTGCGGGTCCGGCCCTCGGTGGTGATCCGCAGCTCCCCGTCGACGACCTCGATCTCGAGGCCGCCGGCGGTGAAGGTCCCGGCGAAGACGAGCGTCTTGGCGGACTGGCAGATGTTGATGAACCCGCCGCAGCCGGCGACACGCGAACCGAACTTCGAGACGTTGACGTTGCCGACAGCGTCCGTCTGGGCCAGGCCCAGCACCGCCACGTCCAGGCCGCCGCCGTCGTAGAAGTCGAACTGCGCGTGCATGTCGACCAGGGCCTGCGGGTTGTAGGAGTGCCCGAAGTCCCTGAGCCCGGCCGGGACGCCGCCGATCGCGCCCGCCTCGGTCGTGAGCATGATCTGGTCGCTCACGCCCTCCTCGGCGACGACGGTGCCGACGTCGGCCGGGATCCCGACACCGAGGTTGAGCACGGTGTGCGGCGCGAGCTCCATCGCGCAGCGCCGGGCGATGATCTTGCGCTCGCTGAGGGCGATCGGCTCGACGTCCGAGAGCGGGATCCGCAGCTGACCCGAGAACGACGGGTTGTAGTGCGTGTTCTCCGTCTGGAAGTGGTTCTCGGGCTCGGAGACCACGAGGTAGTCCACAAGGATGCCGGGGACCTTGACGTCGTTGGGGTCCAGGCTCCCGCGGGCGGCGACCGACTCGACCTGGGCTATCACGATGCCGCCGCAGTTGTGGACGGCCTGCGCGATGGGCAGGACCTCCATCTTGAGGCCTTCGTGCGTGAGGGTGAGGTTGCCGTCCTCGTCGGCGACGGTGCCGCGGATCAGAGCGACGTCGAGCGGGAACGAGGGGTAGAACAGCCACTCCTGCCCGGCGAGCTCGACGACCTGGACGATGTCCTCGACCGAGGAGGGGGACATCCGGGCGCCCTCGACGCGGGGGTCGACGAACGTGCCGAGACCGACCTTGGTGATGACGCCGGGGCGCTTGGCCGCGATCTCGCGGTAGAGCTGGGAGATGACGCCCTGGGGCAGGTTGTACGCCTCGCAGCCGTCGGCCTCGATGAGCTTGGCCACGGCGGGCGACGCGATGGCGATCCCGCCGATCCAACGCTTGATCAGGCCGTCGTGCCCGAGGTGGCTCATGCCCTTGTCGCGGCGGTTGCCGACGGCGCTGGCGTGCATGACCGTGAGGTCGCGCGGGGCGCCGTGCTCGAGGAACCTCTGCTCGATCGCGGCGAGGGTCTCTTCGTTGACGCAGGCCAGGCCGAACCCGCTCAGGGCGACGGCGTCGCCGTCCTTGACGAGCTCTGCAGCCTGAGCTGCGGTGATCACGTGAGCCATGTGCCGGTCTCCCTTGACGCAACGGTCGGCTGGTCCGCCGAACAGCCGCAACGATTCCGGACGACTTGCGTCTGGAATCAGGACCATCGTCCTGAGATCGGGGCACCACCCAGCCCCCACGATGGTTCGCAGCGGCCACCAGTGCCGTCGTCGCACACCTTCGTGGTGAGGCGGGCCCTGACGGAGAGGCGTACGACCATGGACTTCGGACTGACCGACGAGCAGCAGCTCCTGCTCGAGAGCCTTGACGAGCTGCTCGAGCGCGACTGTCCTGAGTCGTACATCGCCGAGCTCGACCTGACCCACCAGCCGCCCACGACGTTCCGCAAGGCGATGAACGAGGCCGGCTTCGGCTCGCTCGGCTTCCCCGAGGAGTTCGGCGGCACGCCCAGCGACGCCGTGACCCTCGTGATGCTGGCCGAGCGCGTCGCCCGGCAGGGCCTCAACAACGGCTACGGCCTCGAGCTGCTCCAGGCCATGGACATCCTCGAGTTCGGCTCGGACGAGCAGAAGCAGGAGATCCTCGGCCTGCTCGCGGCCGGCGAGGTGCCCTTCGCCCTCGGCTTCACCGAGCCGGGCGCCGGCTCGGACAACTCGGCCATGTCGACCACCGCCGTCCACCACGACGGGATGGTGACGTTCAACGGCACCAAGACGCTCATCACGAACGCGCTCCAGTCGAAGTACCTGCTGCTGATGGCCAAGAACCCCGGGGGCGACGACCCGCGCCGGGCGATCTCGATGTACCTGGTGCCGATGAACGCGCCGGGGGTCACCACCAACCAGCTCGACAAGATCATGTGGCACATCTCCGACTCGTGCGAGATCTTCCTCGACGACGTCACGCTCCCCGAGAGCTGCCTGGTCGGTGTCCAGGGCAACGGCTTCAAGCAGCTCATGCGCAACTTCGAGCTCGAGCGCCTGGTCATCGCCGCCAACTGCCTGGGCATGGCCCAGTGCGCGTTCGACGACGCGGCCACCTACGCCGCCCAGCGCGTGCAGTTCGGCAAGCCGATCGGCTCGTTCCAGCTCATCCAGCTCAAGCTCACCGACATGGCCATCAAGCTCGAGAACATCCGCAACTTCGTCTACAAGACGGCGTGGATGGTGGACCAGGAGCTGCCGCTCAAGAGCCAGGGCGCGCTGTGCAAGCGCTACTCGGCGATGGCGGCCTTCGAGGTCGCAGACGAGGCCATGCAGATCTTCGGTGGCGTGGGCGTGACCGTCGGCACCCGCGTCTCGCGGCTGTGGCGCGACCTGCGTGGCCACCGGTTCGGCGGCGGGACCGACGAGATCATGGTCCACATCGCGGGGCGCCAGATCGTCAAGGACCACAGCTGAGTCGTCCGTCCGGAGAAGGAGAACCCCCGATGAAGATCGTCGTCGCCTACAAGTGGGCAGCGAACCCCCAGGACGCCGAGGTCCGCCCCGACGGCACCGTCGACCTGAGCCGCGCCAAGGCAGCCGTCAGCGAGTACGACCCCGTCGCGTTCGAGCTGGCCCGCCGGCTCGCCGACGCCACGGGCGGAGAGGTGGTCGGCCTGACGGTCGGCGACAGCTCGATCGACAGCCCCCTGGCCCGCAAGGCCGCGCTGTCGCGGGGCCTGGACCGTCTGGTGATGGTCGCCGACGACGCCCTGGCCGGCGCCGACGGCACACGTCTCGCGGCCGTGCTCGCCGCGGCCGTCACCGCCGTCGGCGACGTTGACCTCGTGCTCACCGGCGACTCGTCGGTCGACGTCGCGCAGGGGCAGGTGTCGATGACCCTCGCGGGCCACCTCGGCTGGCTCGCGCTCGGCGCCGTCTCGTCCGTGGCCCCCGCCGAGGGCGGGCTCGTCGTCGAACGGGACCTGCCCACCGGCGTGACCACCCTGAGCCTCACCGGCCCCGCGGTGCTCGCCACCACGAGCGACGCCGCCGTGCCCCGGGTGCCCGGGATGAAGGACATCCTGGGCGCCGCCAAGAAGCCGGTCGAGGTGCTGGCCCTGGCCGACCTCGCCGTCGAGCCCGCCGCGGTCACCCTGAGCACGCTCAGCACCTCGCGTCCGGCCGAGGCCACCCGTGGCGCCGTGCTGTTCGACGGGGACGCCGCCACCGCCGCAACCGAGCTGGTCGGCGCGCTGCGCCTGGCCGGCGTTCTGTAAGAGAGAAGGAACCATGGACGTCTCAACGCAGGCATTCGTCCTGGTCGCCGGCGACCCCGCTGTCAGCGGGCTCGTCGACGTCGCCCGGACGCTCGGGTCCGAGGTCGTGGCTGTCGTCGCGGGCGGCCGGGACGTGGCCGACGCCGTCGCCCCCGCCGTCGACCGCGTGCTGTGGCTCGGCGACCCCGGCGGGGTCCCGGTCGAGGCGTTCGCGCCCGACGTCGCCCGGCTGGTCCTCGAGGCGGCGCCGCGCGTCGTCGTGGGTGCCACGACGGCGGCTGGTCGTGCCCTGCTCGGGGCCGTGGCTGCGCGGCTCGGCGCCCCGGTCCTCGGTGGCGTCGCCGCTGTCGAGCTCGACGGCGAGACCGTCGTGGTCTCGCACGGCGTGCTGGGCGGCATCGCCGAGCACCGCACCGCCGTGACCGGTGGGCCCGCGGTCCTCGCGGTCCAGCCCGGGACGGTCGTCCCCGCGGGCGCCGGACCCGTTGTCGAGGAGCGCACGTCCGAGCCCCTCACGGGTGCGCAGACCACCGAGGTGCGCGCCAAGGTGCACGTCGGCGTCGACCTCGGTGCGGCCGCCACGGTCGTCGGGGTCGGACGCGGGCTCAAGGCGCGCGAGGACCTGGCCCTCATCGAGGACCTGGCCCGCGCCGTCGGGGGAGAGGTCGCGTGCTCGCGGCCCCTCGCCGAGGGCGTCGACTGGGTGCCCAAGGAGCGGTACATCGGCATCTCGGGCCAGCACATCGCCCCCGCCCTGTACGTGGCGATCGGCATCTCGGGCCAGCTGCAGCACATGGTCGGCGTCCGCGACGCCACGACTGTGGTCGCGATCAACAGCGACCCGGCGGCCCCCGTGTTCGCCCAGTGCGACTACGGCATCGTCGGCGACCTGTACGACGTGGTGCCGGCGCTGACCGCGGCGCTGCAGGCCGGCGCATGAGCACCGAGGCCGTCGAGCCGGACTTCGACGTCGTCGTGGTCGGGGCCGGTCCGGCGGGTGCCGTGACCGCGTACCGGCTGGCCCAGGCCGGGCTGTCGGTCGCGATGATCGAGCGCGGGGAGGCTCCCGGGACCAAGAACCTCTCGGGCGGCGTGCTGTACGGGCGCGTGCTCGACGGCCTCTTCCCCGGGTTCGCCGACCAGGCACCGGTCGAGCGCCGCATCACCCGGCACGTCACGACGTTCCTGACGCCGGACTCGGCCGTCGGCATCGACTACTCCGGCCGCGCGCTGGCCGAGCCGGTCAACGCCGTCACCGTGCTGCGGGCGAAGTTCGACCCGTGGCTGGCCGCGCAGGCCGAGGAGGCCGGGGCGTACCTGATGGCCGGCGTACGGGTCGACGGTCTCCTGACCGAGCCCGGCCCGGACGGCAGGACGCGGGTGGTCGGCGTCCAGGCGGGCGACGACCAGCTCCGGGCGCGCGTCGTCGTCGCGGCCGACGGCGTGAACTCGTTCCTGGCGCGCAGCATCGGTCTGCGCCACCAGGAGCCCACGAACCACATGGCCGTGGGGGTCAAGGCCGTCATGGCCCTGCCCCGCACGGTGATCGAGGACCGGTTCGGGGTCAGCGGGGACCAGGGCGCGGCCCACGCGATCGTCGGTGACTGCACCGAGGGCATCGGTGGGGGCGGCTTCCTGTACACCAACACCGAGTCGCTGTCGGTGGGCGTCGTGCTGCGGCTCGACGACCTGCTGCGCTCGGGGCGCACGGCCGCGGAGGTGTTCGAGCGCTACGTCGAGCACCCCGGGCTCGCGCCGTACCTGCGGGACGCGAAGATCGTCGAGTACGGCTCGCACCTGGTCGCCGAGGGCGGCTACGCGATGGTCGGCGAGGTCGCCACCGACGGCCTGGTCGTCGTGGGTGAGGCGGCCGGTCTGACGATCAACAGCGGCCTGACCGTGCGCGGCATGGACCTGGCGATCGGATCGGGCATCGCGGCGGCGGACGCCGTCGCCGAGGCCGTGGCGGCGGGCGACGTGTCCCGCGAAGGGCTCGCCGGGTACCGGCGGCGGCTCGAGGAGAGTTTCGTCATGCAGGACATGAAGACGTACGCCCGCGCGCCGAAGTTCCTGGAGCGGACGGGCATGTACGGGGCGTACGGAGAGCTCGCAGCGAGCATCTTCCACGACGTCTTCGCCCTGGACGGCACCCCTCGACGGCACCTGGTCTCGACGGCCCGGGCCGCGCTGAAGAAGTCCCCGGTGGGCATCCGCCAGCTGGTCAGTGATGGATGGGCGGGAGTGAGAGCACTGTGAGCACCACGGTCCCCGAGCGGCTGGCCCGCAACCGGTTCGTCCTCGACGAGGAGGAGTCGCACATCGTCATCGACCAGGAGATCTGCCGCGCGACCGGCACCGGCAAGGCGCTCGTCGCGGTGTGCCCCGCCGGGGTCTACCGCGAGCAGGACGGCGAGGTCGTCGCCGACTACGCCGCGTGCCTGGAGTGCGGCACGTGCCTGGCGGTCGCCGCACCCGGATCCCTGACGTGGCACTACCCGCGGGGCGGGTTCGGCGTCAGCTTCCGGGAGGGCTGAGCAGCGGCCCCCCGGGCGCCTCAGGCGCCCGGGGGGTGTAGCCCACGGCCGCGAGCTGGCGGTCGACCATCTCCTCGATGTACCGGGGCACGGTCTGGCGCACCCGGTCCACCAGGTGCGGGGGCGTGACCAGCACGTGCATGAGCATCGAGCCCTCGACCGCGTCCAGGAGATGGATGGCCGACGCCCCCGGGGGGAGCTCCCCGGTGTGCACCGCTGCCTCGACGCGCCGACGCTGCGAGAGCACGAAGTCGGTGATCGCCTCCCGTCGGATGTCGGAGAACACCTCGGGGTACGCCCGCGACTCGACGTACAGGCGGAGCATGGCCAACCCGTACGGGCCGAGGTAGAGCTCGGCGCGGTCGTTGGCGTGGGTGATGAGGTAGTCGCGCAGCGACTGGGGAGGGACCGGCTCGGCAGGGGCCTGCTCGTCCGGGGCGGTCGTCGGCGCGGTCGGTGCGTCGGGGGACTGCCCCTCGTCGCCGCCCTGGATGCGACGCAGCGCCGAGGCGAGGAGCTTCTCCTTGTCGGGCCACCGCAGGTACACCGACGACTTGCCCACCCGGGCGCGGCCGGCCACCTCGTCGATCGTGAGGCCTGACCAGCCCTTCTCGCCGTACACCTCGAGGGCGGCGCGCAGCGCGCGGTCGGCGAGCTCCGGGTCGCGGGGGCGCCCTCGGCGTCGAGGGCGTGTGGCGGCGTCGTCCTCAGGCTCGCACGTCGTCACGCGTCCACACTAGTCGGCGTCCGGCGCGGGGCCGTCCCACTCGGCGACCTGGCCGAGCGCGGCTTCGAGCGTGGTGACGGCGTCGGACGTGCTGGTGCGCGCCACGACGAGCGCGCTGATGCTCAGGGACGTGAGGACCCGTGCGCGGCGCAGGGCCCCGGCGTCGTCGAGTGCGGGGTAGCGCGTGCGGAGCGCGTGCCGGAACGCGTCGACGAGCTCGGCGCGGTAGGCGTCGACCACGGCTCGTTGTGCGTCGTCGCGCGACGCGAGGCCTGCGGTGCTGTCGATCAGCAGGCAACCGCGCCGGCCGGCGTCCTCGGGGCGCTGCGTGAGCGCCCTGACGAGCCTCTGCAGGTAGACGAGCACGGCGTCGGGATCGCGGGGCTCGGCGGTGAGGACCCGCAGGCGTGGGCGGACGACGGTGTCGAGGTAGTCGCGCACCGCCGCGTCGAACACCCCGCGCTTGTTCTCGAACGCGTGGTAGAGGCTCGAGCGCGCGAGGCCTGTCGCCAGCTCGAGATCGGGCACCGAGGTGCTGTCGTAGCCCTTGTCCCAGAAGACGTCGCGGGCGGCCTGGACCACCTGCGTGGTGTCGAAGCCCGGGTGCCGTCCCATGTCGCGTCCGCCCATCGTGTGTACCGAACTTGTGTACCGAGGCTTCCACCTTATAGTGGAACGGTTGGTCCAGAAAGCCTGGGCCTGAGCGAGGGGCAGTGCCATGACGGCGACAGGGCTCGTGCTGGCGGCGGTCGCCGCCCTCATCCACGTCTACATCTTCACGATGGAGTCGCTCACCTGGACGTCCCCGCGCACGCGGCGGACCTTCGGGACGTCGCCCCAGGAGGCCGCCGCCACGCAGGAGCTGGCCTTCAACCAGGGCTTCTACAACCTGTTCCTGGCGGTGGCCGTGATCGTCGGCATCGTCGTGACCGCCGCCGGCACCACGACCGTCGGCCTGACGCTCGTCCTGACCGGCGCGGGGTCCATGGTCCTGGCCGGCCTCGTCCTGCTGGCGTCCTCGCCCGACAAGGCGCGCGCCGCCCTCGTCCAGCTCGTCCCACCGGCGCTCGCCGTCGTGGCGACCGTGGTCGCGCTCGTCGTCTAGGCCCCGGCCCGCCTGCCCCGCACCACCCCTGATTCGGAGATCCCCTCATGACCACACCCACCACGCCCACGCGCAGCACCCAGGTCCAGCTCGTCGCCCGCCCGCACGGCTGGCCCACCCACGACGACTTCCGCACCGTCGTCGTCGACCTCCCGCCGCTCGGCCCGGGCGAGGTGCGCGTCCAGAACGAGTTCATCTCCGTGGACCCGTACATGCGCGGACGCATGAACGACGTGAAGAGCTACACCCCGCCGTACCCCCTCGGCGAGACCATGGTCGGCGGCGCCGTCGGCCGCGTCGTCGCCTCGACCGACGAGCGCGTCGCGGTCGGTGACGTGGTGGTGCACCAGTTCGGCTGGCGTGACGTCGCCCAGGGGCCGGCCGCCGCGTTCCGCGTCGTGCCGGAGCTCCCGGGCGTGCCGTTCTCGGCGCACCTCGGCATCCTCGGCATGACGGGCTTCACCGCCTACGTGGGCCTGCTCGAGATCGCCCGCATGCAGCCCGGCGACACGGTGCTCATCTCGGGCGCCGCAGGCGCCGTCGGCACGGCCGCCGGGCAGATCGCCCGGCTCAAGGGCGCCGGGCGGGTCATCGGATCGGCCGGCTCCGCCGAGAAGGTCGCCCTGGTCACCGAGCGCTTCGGGTACGACGCGGCCCTCTGCTACAAGGACGCCCCCGTGCGTGAGCAGCTGCCGGCCCTCGCGCCCGACGGCGTCGACGTCTACTTCGACAACGTGGGCGGCGACCACCTCGAGGCCGCCCTCGACGTGATGAACCGCGGCGGGCGCATCGCGCTGTGCGGCGCGATCGCCGGGTACAACTCGACCGACCGCGCCCCCGGCCCCGACAACATGGCGAAGGTCATCACGCAGGGCCTGACGCTGCGCGGGTTCACGCTCGGCGACCACATGCAGCACTACGCCGACTTCGCGCGCGACATGGGCGAGTGGTTCGCCGCCGGCCAGATCGACCACGACGAGACGGTCGTGGACGGCATCGACCACGCCGTCGACGCGTTCCTCGACCTCATGCGCGGGGCCAGCACCGGCAAGATGGTCGTCCGGATCGACCCCCGGGCGTAGCGCGGCCCGCGTGTCGTCCCTCCACCAGGCCCCGCCGCGCAGGCGGGCGCCCTGGTGGGCGGACGGAGATCGATGGACGACGTGGTCGGCATGATCGAGACGCTGGTCGGCACGCCCTGGGGTGCCGCGGTGGCGGTCGTGGCCGTCGTCGCGGTCCTGGCAGCGCTCGCCGGTCGGCTGCGGCGTGGCCCACGGCCGGTCCCCGGCGAGGTGTGGTTCGCCGAGGTGCCGTTCGAGGACCGGCCGGGGAGCAAGGACCGGCCCGTGCTCGTGCTCGCCGTGACAGGCCGCACGTGCTCGGTCGCGGCGTTCACCTCGCAGGACCGCAGCGCGCGCCGTGACCACGCACGGGTCCCGGACGGCGTGACCGGGCTGGCGAAGGCGAGCTGGGTCCGGCTGCGGCCGACCACCCTGCGGCGCTCGGCGCTCCGGCGACGGGTCAGCAACCACGGGCCTGCGATCGTGCTCTGGTACGAGGGAGCCGTCGCGCGGGAGCAGGCGCCGCGCGTCCGGTGAGGAGCAGCACCTCGTCGGTGCCGAAGTGGCGGATGACCAGCGCCGGGTCGGTCTCGGCAGTCCAGCGCACCGGTTCTGATCCCGTGCGCGCGTCCGGACCGCGCCCAGGAATGTCGGTGGCACCTGCGAGGTTGGCACCTGCGGACGTCCCGATGCGAGAGAGGCACTGCCCTGACCACCACACGACACCCCGCGACCGAGACCGAGACGGGGATCGGGTTCCGGTCAGCGCGCGGACCGGTCCTCATCGCGGTCATGGTCACCACTGGCCTCATCGCGATCGACTCCACGATCCTCGCGACAGCGGTTCCGACGATCGTCGCCGACCTCGGGGGGTTCTCGAGCTTCCCGTGGCTGTTCTCGATCTACCTGCTCACCCAGGCGGTGAGCGTCCCGATCTACTCGAAGCTCTCGGACACCGTGGGCCGCAAGCCGATCATCCTGATCGGGGTCGGCCTCTTCCTGCTGGGGTCGGTGCTCTGCGGGCTGGCCTGGTCGATGCCCGCGCTCATCGTGTTCCGGGCAGTCCAGGGCCTCGGCGCCGGGGCCGTGCAGCCGATGGCCATCACGATCGTCGGTGACCTCTACACCCTCGCCGAGCGGGCGAAGGTCCAGGGCTACATCGCGAGCGTGTGGGCTGTCTCGTCCGTCGTCGGGCCGACCCTCGGTGGCCTCTTCTCCGAGTTCCTCACCTGGAACTGGATCTTCTTCGTCAACATCCCGCTGAGCATCGCGGCGGGCTGGCTGCTGGTGAAGCACTTCCACGAGACGGTGCCCAGTCGTGAGCACCGCATCGACTGGGCGGGCGGTGCGCTCCTGACCGTCTCGACCAGCCTGCTCATCCTGGCGCTGCTCGAGGGCGGGAACGCCTGGGCGTGGGACGCGCCGCAGAGCATCGGGGCTTTCGGGATCGGGCTCGCCGTGCTCGCCGTGTTCGTGGTGGTCGAGCGTCGCGCCGCCGAACCCGTGCTGGCACCGTGGGTGTTCTCCCGCCGGCTCTTGGGCACCACGGCGCTGATCGCGGTGGGCGTCGGCGCGATCCTCATGGGCGTGACCACGTACGTGCCGACGTTCCTCGAGGCGCTCCTCGGCTCGTCGCCCCTGGTCTCGGGGCTGACGCTCGCGACCCTGACCATCGGCTGGCCCATCTCGGCCTCCCAGGCGGGACGCCTGTACCTGCGCTGGGGGTTCCGCACCACGGTGCTGATCGGCGCCGCGATCGTCGTGCTCAGCTCGGCCGCGCTCGCGGTGACGTCGACGACCCCGTCCGTCCTCGCCGTCGGGCTCTCCTGCTTCGTGATGGGGCTGGGCCTGGGCCTCGTCGCCGCGCCGAGCCTGATCGCCGCGCAGTCGAGCGTCGGGTGGGGGGAGCGCGGGGTGGTGACCGGCGCCAACATGTTCGCCCGTTCGATGGGCAGCGCCGTCGGCGTCGCGGCGCTGGGTGCGCTCGTCAACGCGCGCATGCACGGAGCCGACGCGCAGGCCGACCCGCAGGCGTTCGGCGTGGCGGCGACCGCAGTGTTCGTCGCGGTGGCCGCCGTCGCGCTCGCGACGACGGTGGCGGCGCTCGCCATGCCGCGGACCGGGCGCCCGGTGACGCAGGTGGTGCCCGATGCGGAGCTCGCCGCGCCCTGACACCAGCGGCGATCGGCGAGCCCCGTGCACGGCCCGGCGGTGCGGCGGTCGGCAGTGCTCAGAGGGTGCGGACCACCCGGGCCGGGTTGCCGACCGCGACCACGCCCGCGGGCAGGTCCTTCGTGACGACCGAGCCGGCGCCCACCACGGTGTCGGCGCCGATCGTGACGCCGGGCAGCACGATCACGCCGCCGCCGAGCCACACGTTGTCGCCGATGACGATGGGCTTCGCGGCCTCCCACTTGTCGCGCCGCGGCCCCGGCTCGACGGGGTGGGTCGGGGTGAGCAGCTGGACGTTCGGACCCATCTGCACGTCGTCGCCGATCGTGATCGGCGCGACGTCGAGCGCCGTCAGACCGAAGTTGGCGAAGCATCGGGCACCGATCGTGATCTGCGTGCCGTAGTCGACGTAGAAGGGTGGGCGGATCTCGGTGCCCTCGCCGATGCTGCCCAGGAGCTCCTCGAGGAGCCGGCGGCGCAGCGGTCCCTGGCGCGCGGTCGTCGCGTTGTAGGCGTCCATGAGGTCGAGCGCGGCGGCGCTCTGCTCGCCCAGCTCGGGGTCGTCGGCGATGTAGAGGTCGCCCGCGAGCATCCGCTCGCGCATCGACCTGGCGTCGGTGGTGTCGGTCATGCGACCACCCTACGGAAGCGGGTTCACGCCCCTGGCGCGTGTGGGTGCCGGGCGAGAGGGTGGCGGCATGGATGACAAGGAGACGTTGCACCGGTACCTGCGCGGCCAGCGGGCCGATCTGCTCGGCAAGCTCGACGGCCTGAGCGACTACGACGTGCGTCGGCCGCTCACCGGCACGGGGACGAACCTGCTGGGGCTCGTCAAGCACGTCGCGACCGTCCAGCTCGGTTACCTGGGGGAGGTCTTCGGGCGGCCGTCGGAGCGTTCGTTGCCCTGGGAGGACGCAGAGCCCGACGCCGACATGTGGGTCACCGCCGACCAGACCCGCCAGCAGATCATCGACCTGCACCACTACTCGGCCGCGCACGCCGACGCGACGGTCGAGGCGCTGGCGCTCGACGCCCCGGGACTGGTCCCGTGGTGGTCTCCCGAGCGCCGCGCGGTCACGCTCCACCAGATCCTGGTCCACCTGTGCGTGGACACCGCACGGCACGCCGGGCACGCCGACATCCTCCGCGAGCACCTGGACGGCGTCGCAGGCGGGCGGCCGGGCGACCCGAACATCACGTCGCGCAGCGCTGGGGAGTGGGCGGCCTACCGGGCACGGATCGAGGCTGCCGCGGTGCAGGCCGGGAGCGCGCCGCCGGCGACCTGACCCCTGGGCGTCGGGCGTGGAAGGTGAGGTCGACCTGAACCCGCGTCCGCTGGGCGGAGCAGTGCGCGGCGTGCCCATGTCGGCGTGCAAGGCTCTGTGCACTGCACGTGGACATCGAGAGGAGCACCGACGTGGTCGACCTTGCGTACGTCATCGCCGGATCGGAGGCGACCGGCGGCGCCGGCCTCCAGGTGGACCTGAAGACCTTCCAGCAGCTGGGGGTCTTCGGCCTGGGGACGGTGACGTGCATCGTCTCGTTCGACCCCGAGAACGGGTGGGGTCACCGGTTCTTCCCTGTCCCCGCCGAGGTCATCGCCGCGCAGATGGAGGCCGCGACCGCCGCCTACGCGCTCGACGTGGTCAAGATCGGCATGCTGGGCACGCCCGCGACCATCGAGGTCGTCGCCGAGGGCCTGCGCCGTCAGCCGTGGCGGCACGTCGTGCTCGACCCGGTGCTGATCTGCAAGGGTCAGGAGGCCGGCGCCGCGCTCGACACCGACAACGCGCTGCGCGAGCAGGTGCTGCCGCTCGCGACCGTCGTCACCCCGAACCTGTTCGAGGCACGCACCCTCTCTGGCATGGACCGCATCGAGACGGTCGCCGAGCTCACCGAGGCCGCCCGCCGCATCCAGCAGCTCGGCCCGCGCTACGTCGTCGCGAAGGGCGGGGTCGACCTGCCCGGCGACGACGCCGTGGACGTGCTGCTCGACGGCGACGAGGTCACCGTGCTGTCCACGCCCAAGATCGGCCAGGAGCGGGTCTCCGGCGCGGGCTGCACGCTCGCCGCCGCCATCACCGCCGAGCTCGCGAAGGGCACCGACGTGGGCGCGGCCGTGGCGATCGCCAAGGAGCTCGTCACCGCCGGCATCGAGGCACGCGTCTCGGGCCGTGCGCCGTTCGAGACCGTGTGGCAGGGCGCCGTCCGCGTCTGACGCGGGGGTGTGGCGGGGACCGGTCCCAGCGTGCCGTAGAGTTGGTCCTACCGACGCGGGGTGGAGCAGCTCGGTAGCTCGCTGGGCTCATAACCCAGAGGTCGCAGGTTCAAATCCTGTCCCCGCTACGCATCAGACCTGTGACGTCAGGTCCGGCCGAAAGCCCTCAGGGACTCCCTGGGGGCTTTCGTCATGAAGTCCTTCGCTGTCGTGGGGGACAACCGCTGTGCAGCGATCGTGATTCTCGTCGTCCTCGGTGCCTGCTGGTGCCATCATGGCGACGATGAAGCAGCCTGCGCGTGCGGACCGCTACCTGCTGGACGGCGCGTGGCTCCCCGTCACGCGGGGGTTCACGTTCCTGAACGCGGACGCGCCGCGGTGCGCCCAGCTGATGGTCGACTGGCGCGGGGCCGCGACCGCCCAGCTCACGGGCGCGTCCCTGCAGATCCGGCGAGTCGAGGGGACACTTCCCGAGCTGCTGTCCGCCCTGCTGCCGTTGGTGTTGACCGTGAAGACCCGGTGTCTGTTCCTGCCCACCCGGCACCCGGAACCCTGGACCGCGTTCCTGGACAACAACTGGGGGGGTACGGAGGCCGGTCCCTACGCGACAGGGTTCGCCGCCCAACCGCACGGCGTCCGTGCGGTGGCGCTGCTGGACTGCCCCCAGACCTACGACAGAACCACCAACGCCGGAGACTTCGGCGTGCGCAGGGCGGTGATCACCGAGCCGGATCCCGGGTCACGCTTCGGCTACCGCGGCGGGTCGGTCGGCGTGCAGGTCGGCGAGTCCGGGCGACGCTGGGAGCTGCAGCCACCGACCCCCGACTGGCCGCTGCCGGACCCGATCGACTACTCGGCGCGCCGCGTCGCGGACAAGTTCAGCCAGGCACGCCTCCATCAGGTCGCCGCGCACTACGGGATCCGGATGGCCGACGAGGACTTCTACGCACCCGACGGCTGGGCCCTCGTCGTCGAGGCCGTCGGCGGCCACGCCGTGCCGGGCAACCGCGAGCGGACCCTGGCCCAAGCCCAGGCCAACGACTCCGGCAAGCGCTACTGAGTCCGCACGGGGCAGCGCCGTCACCGCCGCCGAATCGATGAGAGACGCCGTCGCACGGGCATGACGCCCCCGGCGCCCGGCCGGCTCAGCGTGAGCACGGCGCAAGCCGATGGGGCTCACAATCCGTGCCCCGTGTAGCGCCCCGCGGGGCGGTTTCGCTGCGCCCGCGTGCCCTGACCGACGTCGTCGGGGAGTGGCCGCGAACTCGGGCCCTCCGGACGGCTCGATCTGCGAGGCTCGGTGCGTGACGCGTCTGTCGTACCGCACGAGCCCGGTCGAGCACGTCGTCCTGCGTGACGGCGTCGTCGTGGTGGCGGTGGACGACGAGCACCGCGTCGCGCTGATCCGTCACACGGCCCCGCTGCACGGGGAGATGCTCTCCGTCCCCGGCGGGATGGTCGAAGAGGGCGAGAGCTCACGGGCGGCGGCCGAGCGGGAGCTCGCGGAAGAGACAGGGCTCTCGGCGGCGGACTGGGAGCGGGTCGGGGAGTTCGTCGGCGCCCCGGACGGAGACGAAGAACGGGTTGGTGCCTCCGGCGGGCGGCACGGTCAGGCGTCGTCGCCCCACGGCTGGAACGACCAGCCGGTCTCGTCCACCACGATGGACGGCCCATCGAACGACCCGGAGTCCTGATCCCTCTCGTTCATGAGCTGCGCGGTGAGTCCGCCCGTGGCTCCGGGCGAGACGGTCACGGTGAACTCGAAGACCGGTCCCTCCCCGACCAACTTCTCCGGATCGACGACGATCTCGGGTGACGTCCCGGTGAGGAGGACGTAACCGCGGCCCTGGTTCCAGCACAGCTTCACGGGCACGGCGGTGTCGAAGGGGTGGTGCGTCTCGTCGTAGGAGAAACCCGCGCCGAGCCCCGGGTCCCCCTCGGTCGAGGCGTAGTTGCACCCCGACAGATAGCCGACCTGTTGCTGCGGCTCGCCCGCCTGGCATCCGGCACTGAGCAGGATCAGGGCCGTTGCGCCGATGACCAGGCGGTACCGAAGGGTCACGCCGTCACGATGCCACATCTCTGTCTCTGAGCAGCCCACATGTGGCACGACGACGCAGCGCTTCACGCCGGTCAGGATCACCGACGTCGGCGCGATCGCATCGGTGGCCGCCAGCTCGGGCTTCTCGGCTGTCGTCCTGCGGGACGGCACACGACTGCCTGCTGCGATGTTCTCGTGACCATGACGAGGGGTGTGCAGATGCACAGGCACGTGACGTCGACCAGCGGAAACGCACGTAGGCCACCAGGCTGTTCCACCGCCCCGGTGATCCCCCCGCTACCAGTGAAGTAGCAGTTCAGAGGCTCTTTCGCTCGATAGAGCGAGAGGGCCTCTTTCGTCGATGTGGGCAGGTTGCGTCCGCCGGAACGCTCTCACCGGGTCCGACATCGTCAGGGGCGTCACTGCGGGGCCGAGTGACAGGATCAGTCGATGGAGCTGAAGGACTTCCTGGACCACGTGAACCGCGGAGCGCTGATCGTCGGCGGGTCGGAGATGCATGCCTTCATGCATCAGGCGAGCCAAGAAGCTCTGCGGATCATGGCCGAGCTCAACGGCGAGTACCGCACTCCGGATGAGGTGCGCCTCCTCTTGTCGACGTTGACCGGGACGACCGTTGACGAGTCAGTGACCGTCTTTCCACCGTTCTACTGCGAGTTCGGCAAGAACCTGACCTTCGGGAAGGGCGTCTTCGTCAACATGGGCTGCCGCTTCCAGGACACCGGTGGCATCACCATCGGGGAGGGGACGCTCGTGGGGCACGGCACCACCCTGACCACGTTGAACCATGCTGTGAACCCGGACCGGCGGGCAGACATGACGCCGGCTCGGATCGTGATCGGCCGCAACGTGTGGCTCGGTGCCGCGGTCACTGTCGTCCCGGGCGTGACCATCGGTGATGGTGCGATCGTCGGAGCCGGCGCTGTCGTGACCACAGACGTGCCAGCCAACGCGATCGTCGCTGGAGTACCCGCGAAGCTGATCCGGATGACCGGATTCGTCGCCGCGCCTGAGTGACTCGAGCACCGGTCCCGACGAGGGACGCTGCTCGTCCCGGCCGGCGCGCCGCGGCGCGCGCATGCTGGACGGGTGCGCGTCGTGACCCTGGACGTCGACCCGGACCTGTGGTTCCTGCTCGCGCCGCGGCGCCGGGGCGGGCCGTTCACGATGCGCGCGCAGGACACCGACACCTGGGGGCACGTGGTCCAGTCCGCGGGTGTCCCGCTCACCGAGGTGGGTGAGCTCGTGGTGGACGGCGCCGTGGTCGCGGCGAGCGGGCGGGTGGTCGACGGCGTGCTGCGCGTGGCGCCCGTCGCGCGTCCGCAGGCCACCGGGGAGTCACCGCCGCGCTTCCTGCTCGACGTGCACCTGGGTGGGCTGGTGCGCAGGTTGCGGCTGCTCGGCCTCGACGCGGCCTACCGGCCCGAGGCGGACGACGCCGAGCTGGTGCGGATGGCCGCGGGGGAGGGTCGGGTGCTGCTCACCCAGGACCGTGGCCTGCTGCGCCGCCGGAGCCTGCCGCACGGGGCCCTGGTGCGCGGCACGTCGACCGACGACGAGCTCGACGACGTGCTGGACCGGTTCGCGCCGCCCCTCGCCCCGTGGACCCGGTGCACCGCCTGCGGCGGGTCGCTCGCCGCGACGACCGCCGAGGACGCCGCCGACGACGTGCGCGCAGGGACCGCGCGCACCTACCGAGACTTCGCGCGGTGCGTGGAGTGCCGTCAGGTCTACTGGCGCGGGGCGCACGCCGCCCGGATCGTCCCCGTCGTGGCGCACGCGCAGCGGGTCGTGGCGCGGCGGCTCAGACGCGGTACTGCTCGTCGGTGACCTGCTCGGCCCACTCCGTCTCGGGCGTGCCGGCGGCGGCGCCCGCCTCCCACATCGCCAGGTGCGTCATCAACCGGTCGGGCACGGCGCCGTGCCAGTGCCACTCGCCCGGTGGTGTCCACAGCGTCTGACCGGGCTGGACCTCGACGACCAGGCCGTCACGGGTGCCGACGCGGGCCACACCCTCGGTCACGTGCAGGCTCTGGCCGTTCGCGTGCCGGTGCCACGCGGTGCGTGCGCCGGGCGCGAAGTGCACGGCGTTGACGCGCAGACGTGCGGGCAGGGGTGGGGCGGCGAGGACGTCGAACCACACGTCGCCCGTGAACCACGCGTCCGGGCCCTTCTGGGTGGGCTGCTGCGGGACGATCTCCATCGGTGGTGCGCCTCCTCGGTGGGGTTGTGCGAGCGTGACGCCGCCAGGTGTGCGGCGCACGGTGAGCGGTTCAGGGGACGAGCATGACCTTGAGCGCCTCGCGGGTGTCCATGGCCCGGTAGGCGTCGCTCACGTCGTCGAGCGCCAGGGTGCGGTCGAACACCCGGCCCGGGTCGATCCGGCCCGACAGCACGTCCGGCAGCGCGTCCTCGATGTACGCGCGCACGGGAGCCGGGCCGCCGTTCAGGGTCACGTTGTTGCCGAACAGCGACCTGAACCCGACGGGTGCCTCCTCGTACTGCGGGACGCCGACGCGCGAGATCGTGCCACCGGGCCGGACCAGGCCGTAGGCCTGCTCGTACGCGGGCAGCAGCCCGACGGCCTCGATGACGACGTGGGAGCCCTCGCCGCCGGTGAGCTCGAGGACCTTCGCCACGCCCTCCTCCCCGCGCTCCGCCACCACGTCGGTCGCGCCGAACTCCACGCCCAGATCGGTGCGGCTGCGGTGCCGGCCCATCAGCACGATCCGGTCGGCGCCCAGACGCTTCGAGGCCAGCACGGCGGACAGTCCCACGGCACCGTCGCCGATCACGGTGACGGTCCTGCCGGGCCCGACCCGACCCATGTGGGCGGCGTGGTGCCCGGTGAGGAACACGTCCGAGAGGGTCAGCAGCGACGCGAGCATCGCGTCGTCGGTGTCGGCCAGCGCGACGCCGGGCTTCACCAGCGTCCCGTCGGCCTGCGGCACCCGGATCGCCTCGGCCTGCGCCCCGCCGACGTCGCCGGACGCGAAGAAGCCGCCGTGGACGCACGAGGTCTGGACCCCCTCGCGGCAGTACACGCACGTGTTGTCCTGGAACGCGAACGGGGAGATCACGAGGTCGCCCGGGCGCACGGTCACGACGTCCGCACCGACGTCCTCGACGACGCCGAGGAACTCGTGGCCCATGGGCGCCCCGACCACGGTGGCCTGCATCGAGCGGTAGGGGTGCAGGTCGGATCCGCAGACGCAGGCCCGCACGACGCGGACGACAGCGTCGGTCGGGTGCTGGATGGTCGGGTCGGGTGCGTCCTCGACGCGCACGTCGCCGGCGCCGTACAGGAACGTTGCTCGCATCGGAGAGCCTCCGGAAGTCTGGGTGCGGGGATCAGCGCGGCCGTCGATCGCCGCGCTCCCCTCAGGAAACCCCATGGCGACGGCGTGAGCGAGTCCCTGGTGTCACAGGTACCGGCAGGGCCTCCCTCGTCCCGCGGGGTGCCCGTAGGGTCGACGGCATGGACCAGCGAGCGGAGATCCGCGACTTCCTCGCCTCGCGCCGGGCGAGGATCACCCCGCAGCAGGCCGGCCTGCCGGTGTACGGCTCGAACCGGCGGGTGCCCGGGCTGCGGCGCGAGGAGGTCGCGATGCTGGCGGGCGTCAGCGGCGACTACTACGTGCGTCTCGAGCGCGGGAACCTCGCGGGCGTCTCGGAGGGCGTGCTCGAGTCGCTCGCGAACGCCCTGCAGCTCGACGAGGCAGAACGGATCCACCTGCACGACCTGGCCCGCGCCGCCCAGCGCCGGACGCCGCGCCCCCGCCGCCGCGCGTCGACCCCGACGGTACCCGCGAGCATCCAGACGATCCTGGACGCGATGACCGGGGCACCGGCCGTGGTGCGCAACGACAGGCTCGACATCCTCGGGGCGAACGTCCTCGGGCGGGCGCTGTACGCGCCGCTCTACGCCGATCCGACGGGCCCGGCGAACCACGCCCGGTTCGCGTTCCCGGACCCCCGCGCGCGCGACTTCTGGGTCGACTGGGAAGGCGCCGCCGACGACACGGTGGGCATCCTGCGGGCCGAGGCCGGGCGGGACCCGTACGACACGGCGCTGACCTCGCTCGTCGGCGAGCTGTCGACCCGCAGCGAGGAGTTCCGCACGCGCTGGGCGGCCCACGACGTGCACCTGCACCGGGGCGGGGCGAAGAAGATCCAGCACCCCGTCGTCGGGCGGCTCGACCTGATGTACGACGTGCTGCCGGTCGCGCAGGCCCCCGGTCTGACCCTGCTCGTCTACACGGCCGAGGCGGGCACGTCGACGGCCGACGCCCTGCAGCTCCTCGCGTCGTGGGCCGCCACGCGCGAGCTCGAGGTGGCCGAGCAGACCCCACCGGGCAGCGGCCCGCGCGGCACGAGCGCCTGAGCACCACGACGACAGGAGGAGCAGCCATGCAGGCACGCACGCTCGGACAGGGCCTGGAGGTCTCGGCGATCGGCCTGGGCTGCATGGGCATGAGCCAGAGCTACGGCCCCAACCCCGGCCCGCGCGACGAGATGATCGCCGTGCTGCGGGGGGCCGTCGACCTCGGCGTCACGTTCTTCGACACCGCGGAGGTGTACGGCCCGTTCGTCAACGAGGAGCTCGTCGGCGAGGCCCTCGCACCGCTGCGCGACCAGGTCGTCATCGCCACCAAGTTCGGCTTCGCGATCGGCGACGACGCCCGAGCCTCCGGGCTCGACAGCCGTCCCGAGCACATCAGGGCCGTCGCGGAGGCGTCGCTGCGCCGGCTCCGCACCGACGTGATCGACCTGTTCTACCAGCACCGCGTCGACCCGGACGTCCCCATCGAGGACGTCGCGGGGACCGTCAAGGAGCTCGTCGCGGAGGGCAAGGTCCGCCACTTCGGCCTCTCCGAGGCTGGTGCCGCGACGATCCGCCGCGCGCACGCCGTGCAGCCCGTGGCCGCGCTGCAGAGCGAGTACTCGTTGTGGACCCGCGACCCCGAGGCCGAGGTCCTGCCGGTGCTCCAGGAGCTCGGCATCGGCCTGGTGCCGTTCAGCCCGCTCGGCAAGGGGTTCCTCACCGGCACCGTCGACGCCTCGACGGCGTTCACGGACGGCGACATCCGCACCAGGATCCCGCGGTTCACCGAGGAGAACCGGCAGGCGAACCAGGCGCTCGTGGACCTGCTCGGCACCGTCGCCGCACGTCACGGGGCCACTCCTGCGCAGGTCGCCCTCGCGTGGCTGCTCGCGCAGGAGCCGTGGATCGTGCCGATCCCGGGCACGCGGCGCCTCGGCCGGCTCGAGGAGAACATCGGCGCTGCCCGGCTCGACCTCGGCGACGACGTCGAGCTGCTCACCGCCGCGGCCGACCGGATCGGCGTGGCCGGCGCACGGTACAACGAGGCCATGATGCGCATGACCGGGCGCTGAGTATCGTCGGAGACGCTCAGGGCCGCCGGTGACGCCGGAAGCTGTGAGGCCTGCACGTTCCACCGACGGAGGGCTCTGGCGATGACGCGTGTCGTGGTGCTGGGTGCAGGTTTCGGCGGGCTCGAGGTTTCCGCACGGCTCTCCGAGTCGTTGGGCGATGCGGTCGAGGTCGTGCTCGTCGACCGGGCCGAGTCGTTCGTCTTCGGGTTCTCCAAGCTCGACGTCATGTTCGGCCGGGTGCCGGCCGAGCACGTCCGGCACAGGTACACCGACATCGTGAAGCCCGGGGTGCGCCTCGTCACCGCCTCGGTGCTGGCGATCGACCCGGTCGCGCGGCGGGTCGAGACCGACGCGGGCACGTTCGACGCCGACGTCCTGGTCGTGGCTCTCGGTGCCGACGTGCACCCCGAGGCGACGCCGGGCCTGGTCGAGGGTGGCCACGAGTTCTACACCGTGGCGGGTGCGTTCGCGCTGCGGGACGCGCTCGCGGACTTCGACGGCGGGCGCGTGGTGGTGGGCGTGACGTCCACGCCGTTCAAGTGCCCGCCGGCCCCGAGCGAGACGGCGCTGCTGCTCGACGAGCTGCTCACCCGGCGCGGTGTGCGCGAGACTTCCGAGATCACGCTCGTCATGCCGTTCGGGATGCCGATCCCGCCTTCGCCCGCCGCGTCCACGGCGCTCCTGGCGGCGTTCGGTGAACGGAAGATCGTCTGGCACCCCGAGGCGTTCGTGCAGTCCCTCGACCCCGCGGCTCGGGTCGCGCACCTGAGCGACGGTTCGACGCTGCCCTACGACCTGTTCCTCGGAGTGCCGGTGCACCGGGTGCCCGAGGTGGTCGCCGCGTCCGGCATGACGGTGGACGGGTGGGTCCCCGTCGACCCGTTCACGCTCGAGACGCGCTTTCCCGGCGTGTACGCGGTCGGTGACGTGACGAGCGTCGGGACGCCCAAGGCGGGGGTGTTCGCCGAGGGGCAGGGCGCGGTCGCCGCCGACCGGATCGTCTCGTCGTTGCGGGGGGCCCGACCGCGCGCCGAGTACGACGGCCACGGGGTCTGCTACCTCGAGGTCGGTGGCGGCGAGGTCGGCAAGGTCGACGTCTTGTTCCGCCCGGGGGAGCGGCCGTCGGGTGCGCTCGTGGGGCCGTCGGTGGACCTGGCGGCGGAGAAGAGCACGTTCGGTGCGACGCGGGTCGCGCGGTGGTTCGGCAGGACGTGGAGCCCGCTGGGCTGACAGGCCCTGCGCGCGGGCCGTAGCGGGTGCAGCCTGGAAGCAGGCCCGGGCCACGGTGCCAGGTGAGGAGTTTCACGATGAGTGCCCCTGTCGTCGTCGGGTACGACACGTCCGAGCAGTCCGTCGCCGCGGTGCGGTGGGCTGCCCAGGAGGCGCTCCGCTCGCGGAGCGAGCTCGTCGTGGTGCACGTCTGGGGCTTCGCGCACCAGCCGGAGAGCGCGGCGAGCCGCACGTGGCTCCGCGAGCAGGTGCTCGCGGGGGTGCAGGCCGTGGCCGACGAGGGCGCGTTCCTGGCGGCCGAGGCCGCGCCGGGCGTGGTGGTGACCGCCGTCGTGGGGCACGGCTCGCCCGCGCAGGCGCTCGTGGACCGTTCCACCGAGGCGCGGATGCTCGTGCTCGGCAGGCACGGCACGGGCTGGTTCCAGGAGATGGTGCTCGGTTCGGTCGCCGTCGCGGCCGTCCAGCACGCCACGTGCCCGGTCGCTGTCGTGCCCCAGGAGGCCGTGGGTCGCGACCCGCGGGGGCTCGTCGTGGTCGGCACCGACGGATCGGCGGGCGGCGACGGTGCGCTGGTCACGGCCGCCGAGCAAGCGGTGCTGCGCGGAGCCGACCTGCGGGTCGTCACGACGTGGACCTCGACGCCCGTCACCTCGTCCATGTCGTACTGGGTCGAGGCCTACCCGGACGTGACTCCCGACGAGGTCGCGATGGCCGCGGCCGAACGGGTGCAGGAGACAGCCCGTGAGGGCTTCGCCCAGGACTACCCGGACCTCGAGGTGTCGTGGGACGTCGCGGAGGGCCCCGCGTCGCACGTCCTGGTGCGGGCGTCGTCCGACGCCGACCTGACGGTGGTCGGCGCGCGGGGGCTCGGTGGTCTCGCGGGGCTGCTGCTCGGCTCCGTCAGCCGGGGTGTGGTCCGGGGTGCGCACAGCCCGGTGCTGGTGACCCGCTCGTGAGCGGCTCTCACCCGGAAGGCTGATCGGCACCACGCAGGAGGAGTCGCCCCGTGATCGGGGCGACTCCTCCTGTCTGTCCAGGTCTGTCCGTGTCGCCGCCGCATGAGCGCGGTGATGAAGCTCAAGCGCGGCGAACCGGTTCGACAGTCGGTGCGTGTTTACGGCTTGCGGGACGCGAATCGACGCGCATAGTGTGCGAACCGGTTCGACAGCGAACTGGTTCATCGATGATCCGGAGGCACAGATGGCGACGATCGGCGACGTGGCGAAGGCCGCGGGGGTCTCGCGCAGCACGGCGTCCTACGCGCTGTCGGGCAAGCGAGCGATCTCGCTCGAGGTGCGGCGTCGTGTCGACGACGCGGTGCGCGAGCTCGGCTACACGCCGAACGCCGGCGCCCGGGCCCTGGCCACCTCCCAGACGATGGTGCTCGGGCTGCTCGTGCAGTTCCTCGAGGACGAGTTCGCCCCCGCGATGCTCCAGTACATGCTCGGCGTCTCGAACGTCGCACGTGAGCTCGGCTACGACATCCTCATGGTCACCGACGGCGACGGCGCCCAGGCCCTGCGGCGGATCACCGACTCGCGCATGGTCGACGGCGTGATCCTCATGAACGTCGCCCACGACGACGTGCGGCTGCCCGTGATGCGTGCCGCGACCGTCCCCGGCGCGCTCGTCGGGCTCCCCGGTGACTGCACCGGCATGGACGTCTTCGACCTCGACTTCGAGGAGGCCGGCCGCACGATGGTCGACCACCTCGCCGACCTGGGCCACCGCGAGCTCGTGCTCGTGTCTCAGCCAGAGCACGTGGTCGAGCGCGGCGGTGCGTACGTGTGGCGTCTGCGCGACGCCGCACTGGCCCAGGCGCGCTCGCGGGGCATCACGCTGCACGCCGAGTTCGGTGAGTCGCAGCAGCCAGCGGTCGGGCGCTTCCTCGACGACCTGCTCGACCGCCACCCGCAGGCCACGGGCCTGCTGGTCCACAACGAGGCTGCCGCGGCCGCCCTGCCGTCGGTGCTGCACGCCCGCGGGCTCCAGGCCCCGCGCGACCTGTCCGTGGTCGGGCAGTACTCGGACGAGTTCGCCCGCACCTTCTCCCTGCCGTTCTCGTCGATCGAGAGCGCCCCCGACCGGCTCGGCCGGATGGCGGTGCGTCAGCTCGTCCGGCGCATCGAGCAGCAGGACCCGACCGAGCCGCACGTCGTGCGGTTCGTGTCACCCGAGCTGGTCGAACGGGGCAGCACGGGTTCGCCCGCGCCGTCCCGCGCCGACCAGCGCTAGCAAGTCCGCTCCCTGGGGCAACGCCGCCCCGAGATCACCGTGTTCAAGGAGGAATGACGTGATGCGCAAGACAACCATCCGCAGCTGGGGCGTGCTGGGGGCGGTCACGCTCGCGGCGATGAGCCTGACGGCGTGCTCGTCCGACGCGGCGTCCGACGACGCCGGCGGCACCTACACCTGGTGGGACCCGTACCCCCAGCACGACGCAGCCTCCGACTGGGGCAAGCGCGTCGAGGCGTGCGGCACCGAGGCCGGTGTCACGGTCGAGCGCACCGCGTACGACACGACGGCGCTGACCAACCAGGCGCTGCTCTCGGCTCAGGAGGGCACGTCGCCCGACGTGATCCTGCTCGACAACCCGGCCGTCTCGACGCTCGCCGACACCGGCATGCTCAACACGATGGAGGAGTTCGGCTTCGACACCTCCGCGATCGACGCGAACCTCATCGCCGCGGGCCAGATCGACGGCGACACGTTCGGCATCCCCGTCGGGGCCAACACCCTGGCCATCTACTACAACCAGGACGTGCTGGACGCCGCTGGCGTCGACGCGGCGTCGATCACCGACTGGGCGTCGCTCACCGACGCCCTTGCGAAGGTCACCGCGTCGGGCAAGAAGGGCATCACGTTCGCGGGCATCGGCACCGAGGAGGGCTCGTTCCAGTTCCTGCCGTGGTTCTGGGGCGCGGGCGCCGACCTGCGCGAGCTCGACTCGCCCGCGGCCGTTGCCGCGCTCGAGCTGTGGACCGGCTGGCTCACCGACGGCTACGCGCCGAACTCGGTCATCAGCAACTCGCAGAACACGACCTGGGAGGAGTTCCTCACAGGTGACTTCGGGTTCGTCGTGAACGGCACGTGGCAGATCAACAGCGCAGCCGAGGCCGGCTTCGCCACGGGTGTCATCCCGATCCCCGCCAAGGACGGCGGCGCGGCTGCGGCCCCGACCGGCGGCGAGTTCATCACCATGCCCGTGCAGAAGGACGAGGCGCGCTACGAGACGACCCGCAAGATCGTCGAGTGCATGACGACGACGGACGGGTTCGTCGAGACCGGCACGACGTTCGCGTACTACATCCCGCCGACGGCCGAGGGCCAGGAGGCGATCCTCGCGGCCAACCCCGACCTGGAGCCGTGGGTCGCTGCCGTCAACGCCGCGAAGGGTCGCACGAGCGACGACCTCGGCACGGACTACCCGAAGGTCTCGGAGCAGCTGTGGACCGCGGTGCAGGAGGCGCTCTCGGGCGTCGAGACGCCGCAGGCCGCGCTGACCCAGGCCCAGGAGGCCGCCGAAGCCGCGATCGGCTGACCTGGTAACTGCTGCACCGAGCGCGAGGACATGAGCTGATGAAGATGACCCAGACCGCACAGGTCGGGGCCGGCGCAGCGACGCCGGACGGGGTGGCGGCGCGAGCCGTCGCCGCCCCGTCCGGGCGGGCGAGCAACCGGTCGCGATCGACCCGATGGGCGGCGGTCGGCTTCGCCGCTCCGCTCGTGGTCTACCTGCTGGCGTTCTACGCGTTCCCGCTCTGGCGGAACATCGAGCTGAGCCTGCACGACTACACGCCACGCGCGTTCGTCCAAGGGAATGCCGAGTTCGTGGGGCTCGACAACTACGCCGACGTGCTGGCTTCGCGCACCTTCTGGCCCGCGGTGCGCAACACCGCGATCTTCGTGGTGGTGTCGATCGCTTTCCAGTACGTGCTCGGCCTCGCACTGGCCGTCTTCTTCCGGCAGAACTTCCGGCTCTCCGGGATCCTGCGCGGGATGTTCCTGATCCCGTGGCTGCTGCCGCTCATCGTCTCGGCGTCCACCTGGTCGTGGATGCTCAACAGCGACAGCGGCATCGTGAACTCGGTGCTGGGGGCGTTCGGGGTCGGTCAGGTCAACTGGCTGACGTCTCCCGAATGGGCGCTGGTCTCGGTGATCGTCGCCAACATCTGGCTCGGCATCCCGTTCAACCTGGTGATCCTCTACTCGGGCCTGCAGAACATCCCGGGCGACCTGTACGAGGCTGCGAGCCTCGACGGTGCGACCGGCTGGCAGCAGTTCCGCAAGATCACGTTCCCGCTGCTGCGTCCCGTCTCGGTCATCACGCTGCTGCTCGGGCTGATCTACACGCTCAAGGTCGTCGACATCATCTGGATCATGACGACCGGCGGCCCCGGCAGCTCGTCGACCACGCTCGCTGTGTGGTCCTACCGGGAGGCGTTCGGCACGGGCCAGCCCGACTTCTCGCCTGCGGCGGCCGTCGGCAACCTGCTGATCCTCATCGCGCTCGCCTTCGGGTTCGTCTACCTGCACCTCCAGCGCCGACAGGAGCAGTCATGAACGGCCACCGCCCCTGGTGGAAGACCGCGCTCGGCGTCTTCTTCACCGCCCTGATGCTGTTCCCGGTCTACTGGATGCTCAACGTCTCGCTGACGAAGACGAGCGACATGCGGGCCGACCCGCCGCACTGGTTCCCGTGGAACCCCACGCTCGAGGGCTACAGCGACGTCATCGACCAGCAGCTGCCCCACCTGGGAACGAGCATGCTGATCGGGATCGGGACCGTCGTCCTGACGCTCGTCGTCGCAGCCCCGGCCGCCTACTCGCTCGCCCAGCTCAACCTGCGCGGCGGCAAGACGCTGAACTTCGTGCTGCTCGTGGCGCAGATGATCCCGGGCGTGATCATGGCCATGGGCTTCTACGCCATCTACATCAAGCTCGGCCTGCTCAACACGGTGTGGGGGCTCATCGTCGCGGACTCGACCGTCGCGGTGCCGTTCGCGGTGCTGCTGCTGACGACGTTCATGCAGGGCATCCCACGCGAGCTGATGCAGGCCGCGACGGTCGACGGCGCGGGCACGTGGCGCACGTTCCGGTCGGTGGTGCTGCCCGTGAGCCGCAACTCGATGATCACGGCGTCGCTGTTCGCTTTCCTGTGGTCGTGGTCGGACTTCATCTTCGCCTCGACCCTGAACCGCAACGGCGACCTGATCCCCATCACGCTCGGGATCTACAAGTACATCGGCAACAACACGACGCAGTGGAACTCGATCATGGCGACCGCCGTGGTCGCCTCGATCCCCGCCGCCGTGCTGCTCGTCGTCGCCCAGAAGTACGTCGCCGCCGGCGTCACCGCGGGCGCCGTCAAGGACTGACCACCCGTCCTTCCCCATCTCGTCCCTCCCCGCACAACCGGAGCATCACAGCCATGGTGACCTTCCACCCGTCTGCCACGTCCCTCGAGGTCCGCCACCGTCACGAGGTGCTGCGCCTCGAGGCATGGGGCGTCGACAGCGTCCGCGTCCGCGCGGCCCAGCACCGCATCCCGACCGAGAGCCACGGCGCGCTCGACGAGGCCCCCGCCGCACCGGCCCCGTCGATCGAGGTGGGGGACGCGCACGCGACGTTCCGGCACGGCGACCTCACGGTCGAGGTCGACTTCGACCTGGGCGCCGCGTACCCCGAGCCGCTGCTGACGTTCCGACGCACCAGCACCGGCGAGGAGCTGCTCGCGGAGAGCCGCGAGCACTTCTGGATGCCGGGGGCGCGCTCGTACCAGGGCAACCGCTCGGGCGCCTACGAGATCCACCAGCAGTTCGCGGCGTACGACGACGAGAAGCTGTACGGCCTGGGCCAGCGCACGCACGGCCGGCTCGACATCAAGGGCCTGTCGCTCGACCTGGTGCAGCGCAACGCCGAGGTCAACATCCCGTTCGTGCTGTCCAGCCGCGGCTACGGCCTGCTGTGGAACATGCCCGCGGTGGGCCGCGTCGAGTTCGCGCAGAACGCGACCCGGTGGAGCGTGGGCCAGGCCCGCGGGATCGACTACTGGTTCACGGCCGCGCCGACCCCGGCCGCGGTCATGGCCCGGTACGCCGACGCGACGGGCCACGTGCCCGAGCTGCCGCAGTGGGCGTCGGGGTTCTGGCAGTGCAAGCTGCGCTACCTCGACCAGGACGAGCTGCTGGGCGTCGCGCGCGAGCACAAGCGCCGCGGGCTGCCGATGTCGGTCATCGTGACCGACTACTTCCACTGGTCGGCCATGGGCGACTTCCGCTTCGACGAGGCCGAGTGGCCCGACCCGCAGGCCATGATCGACGAGCTGCACGAGCTGGGCATCGAGCTCATGGTGTCGATCTGGCCCACGATCTCCCCGCTGTCGGAGAACTTCGCGGACTACCGCGACCAGGGCCTGCTCGTCGGATCCGACCAGGGCGTCGAGTTCCACCAGACGATCCAGGACAAGGGCATGTCCACGCCCATGCCGCTCGCGTTCTACGACCCCACGAACCCGCGCACCCGCGAGTACGTGTGGGACCTGATCGAGCGCAACTACCTGTCGTACGGCATCAAGGTGTTCTGGCTCGACGCGTCCGAGCCCGAGCTCAACCCGGCCCACCCCGGCAACCTCGCGCTGTACGCGGGCCCGGGCGCCGAGGTCGCCAACATCTACCCGCGCGACAACGCGCAGCTCTTCGCCGAGGGCATGGCAACCGCGGGCCAGGAGCCCACGGTGCTGCTGTGCCGCTCGGCGTGGGCGGGCGCGCAGAAGCACGGGGCGGCCGTGTGGTCGGGGGACATCCCCGCGACGTGGCTCTCGCTCGAGCAGCAGATCCGGGCGGGGCTCAACATCGCGATCTCGGGCATCCCGTGGTGGACCACCGACATCGGCGGCTTCCATGGCGGCGACTCGCGCGACCCGGCGTACCGCGAGCTGATGATCCGCTGGTTCCAGTTCGGCGTGTTCTGCCCGCTGTTCCGGCTGCACGGCGACCGTGAGCCCCGCACGCCCACGTCGTACGCCCAGACGGGCGGGCCCAACGAGGTGTGGTCGTTCGGCGACGAGGCCTACGAGATCATCGCGGACCTGCTGCACCTGCGGGAGCGCCTGCGCCCGTACATCCACGAGCAGATGCACCTGGCCGCGACGGACGGGCTGCCGCCCATGCGTCCGCTGTTCGTCGACCACCCGGACGACCCGGGCGCGTGGGAGGTCGAGGACGAGTTCCTGTTCGGCCCCGACATCCTCGTCGCGCCCGTCTCGCGCCCCGGCCAGCGCAGCCGTCCGGTGTACCTGCCGCGCGGCGCCCGCTGGGTCGACGCCGCGACCGGCGAGGTGCACGAGGGCGGCCAGACGATCGAGGCCGACGCGCCCATCGAGCGCATCCCCGTGTTCACCCGCGAGGGGTCGGACGTGCCGCTGCACGCCTGAGCCTGCCCGTCCGCGCCGCCTCGACCCCGCGCCCCGCGCTCCCGTGACCCCCAGACCAGGAAGTTGACCGCCGTGCTCCCCAGCTCCACCGACGCCCGCCCCGGGACCGTCGGCACCGACCCGACCGGGGGTCGTCCCGTGGTGCCCGCCCACGGCACCCGGCGTCCGCTCGGGCTCGCCGAGATCGCCCTGACGGACGGCTTCTGGTCGACCCGGCAGCAGACGAACGCGGCTGCGACGCTCGCCCACTGCGAGCAGTGGATGGAGCAGCTCGGCTGGGTCGCGAGCTTCGACCGCGTCGCGGACGGGACGATCGGCCCCGACCGTCCCGGCTGGGCGTTCGCGGACTCGGAGGTCTACAAGCTGCTCGAGGCCCTCGCGTGGGAGCACGGCCGCACGGGCTCGACCGTGGAGGAGGACGCGTTCGTCCGGCTCGGCGCGCGGGTGGCCGCCGCGCAGGACCCGGACGGGTACCTCAACACGTGCTTCGGGCACGGGGCGCAGGCCGCGCGCTACTCCGACCTGGAGATGGGCCACGAGCTCTACAACACCGGGCACCTGCTGCAGGCCGCGGTCGCCCGGGTGCGCACCGTCGGGGTCGACGCGTTCGTCGAGGTCGCGCGCCGCGCCGCCGACCACGTGTGCCGCGAGTTCGGGCCCGGGGGGCGCGAGGCGATCTGCGGGCACCCCGAGATCGAGGTCGGGCTCACCGAGCTCGGCCGGGCGCTCGACGAGCCGCGCTACCTCGCGCAGGCCGCGCTGTTCGTCGAGCGGCGCGGTCGGGGGCTGCTGGGTCCCGTGGCGTTCGGGCCGGCGTACTTCCAGGACGACGTGCCCGTGCGCGAGGCCACCGTGTGGCGTGGTCACGCCGTGCGGGCGCTGTACCTGGCGGCCGCCGCGGTCGACGTGGCCGTCGACACCGACGACGCCGAGCTGCTCGCGGCGGTCGAACGGCAGTGGACCACCACCGTCGCGCGCCGCACCTACCTCACGGGCGGCATGGGCTCGCACCACCAGGACGAGGGCTTCGGCGAGGACTGGGTGCTGCCGCCCGACCGCGCCTACTGCGAGACCTGCGCCGGGATCGCGTCGAACATGGTCTCGTGGCGGCTGTTCCTGGCCACCGGCGACGTGCGGTACGCCGACCTCATGGAGCGCACGTTCTACAACGTGGTGGCCACGTCACCGCGCGCCGACGGCCAGGCCTTCTTCTACGCCAACCCACTCCACCAGCGCACCGCCGCGCACGACGCGGTGGACGGCGAGGTCAACCCGCGCGCCGAGGGTGGCCAGCGCGCCCCCTGGTTCGACGTCTCGTGCTGCCCCACGAACGTGGCCCGCACGCTCGCGACCTGGCAGTCGTACGCGGCGGTCGCCGAGCCCGACGGGCTCACGCTGCTGCAGTACGCGTCGGGCACCGTGCACGTCGAGCTGCCTGGGGCAGGTCCGTGCGGGGGAGAGGTGCTCGGGCTCGACGTCACCACGACCTACCCCGACGCGGGCACCGTGACCGTTCGGGTGACCGCGGCCCCTGAGCGGGCGGTGCGGCTGCGGCTGCGCGTGCCCGACTGGGCCGACGGCGCCGTCCTCGAAGAGGGCGGTCACGAACGGCCCATCGAGCCGGGCTTCGCCGAGGTCGCACGCCGCCTGGTGGTCGGCGAGGAGCTGCGGCTCGAGCTGCCCATGGCCGCGCGGCTGACCTGGCCCGACGAGCGGATCGACGCGGTGCGCGGCTGCGTGGCCGTCGAGCGCGGACCCCTCGTGCTGTGCGTCGAGTCGACCGACCTGCCGGGCGTCGACCTCGACACCCTGCGGATCGACCCCTCGGTCGCGCCGCGGGCCCACGGCGACGGCGCGGTCGTGAGCGGACGGCTCGTCGACCCGGCGCCCGCCACCGGGTCGCTGCCCTACGCCACGGCCCCCGGGCACCCGGCACGGAACGAGGACGTCGAGATCACCCTGGTGCCGTACCACCGCTGGGCCGAGCGCGGCGCCTCGACCATGCGCGTCTGGCTGCCCCGTACTTAGGGTGGGCTGGTCTTGGATGAAGAACAAGGCCGGCGATGAATCATGGGCGACTCATTCGCCCTCCGCTGTGCCGGTGGCTCAGATATGATTCATCAATGGACAACCGCGTAGATGAATCATCTGTGACGCAGCGGTTCTACCGAGCGCGGGATACCACCAGCCTCGGACGCGCAGTTCAGGGCGCGCGGACCGCCCGCCGCTACACCCAGGACGAGCTCGCCAGCATGATCGACTCGTCCCGCCCCACCATCTCCCGACTCGAACGAGGGGCCGCCGCCACTTCGACCGATACCCTCCTGGACGCCCTCGCGGCGTGCGGGTACGAGCTCGTCGTCGTCCCCCGCGGGGCTCGCATCACGGTGACCTCATGACCCGCGTCCTGCACGTGTGGCTGCGAGGTCGGCACCTCGCGGAGCTCGAACAGCTCCGCAACGGGCGCCTGCGCATGCGGTACGACGACAGCGCGCTGGACACCTACGGCATCGGCGCCAAGCCGCTGTCGCTGTCGCTGCCCCTGACGGACAGGCGCGTCCAGGGAGACCACCTCGAACGGTTCCTCGACAACCTCTTGCCTGAAGGCGCGGTGCGCGGGGCCCTGGAGCGGCAGCACGCCATCCGACCGGGGGACGCGTTCGCGCTGCTGAGCCAGATCGGCCACGAGTGCGCGGGCGCCATCCAGCTCACCACCGAGGCGGAACCACCTGGCGACGGAACGCTCTTCGACCTGTCCTCCGCCGAGGTGGACCGGGTCGTGGCCCAGCTCCCGACGCTGGAACCGCCCGAGGGGCAGGTCGTGTCAGCGTCGCTCGGTGGTGTTCAGGCGAAGGTGCTGCTCACCAAGACCGCTCACGGGTGGGCGTGGCCGGGAGATGGTGCGATGTCTACCCACATCATCAAGCCGGAACCAGTCACCGACGTCGCCGTGCGCGACCTCGTCCGCTGGGAAGAGTGGGCGCTGCGCCTGGCTCGCGGCGCGGGCCTGCCAGCTGCGAACGCCGAGCTCGCGGACTTCGACGGGCGCCTCGCCCTCGTCGTCGAGCGGTACGACCGTGCCGACGGCGCGCGCCTCCACCAGGAGGACCTCACCCAGGCGCTCGGTGTCTCCGCGCGGGACAAGTACGAGTCCTCCCCAGACGACAGGCGGCTACGGCGGATCGCGCGAGAGGCCGGAGCGGAGTCCCTGACCCCCGCCGGGTTCGTCGCTGACGAGCTCGCACAGGTGACGTTCAACCTCATCGTCGGCAACGGGGACGCGCACTCCAAGAACTACTCGATGATGATCGACGAGACCGCGACGTTCTCCATGGCGCCTCTGTACGACGTCGCGCCGGTGTACCTGCTCAACTCGGTCTTCCAGGGCTTCGGGCACCACCTCGACGAGCAGGCGCGCCTGCGGTACCTCACCGGCGGGCACCTGCTCCGTGAGGCGAGCACCTGGGGAGTGCCGGACATGATCGTGACCGACGTGATCGAGACCGTCGCCTCCCGTGTTCGCGACATCGTGGAGGGCTGCGACGCCGACGGGATCGACGTCGCCCCTTTGGCCCATGAGATCAGGGCGCGAGCGGGTGCGATCCTCGACCTCCTGACCTGAGTCGCCAGCCCTTGACCCAGCCAGACCTTCGTCGTGACGCCGCTCACCAGGACGGTGCCGCCGCTCATCGTGAGGAGCCGTTGACCGCTACGAGGACGTCGGTTTCCGCCCGCGGCTCAGCATCGACACGAGAGGCTGGGTAGAAGTCGGACTTGCCGGAGGGGTGCGGAGGGTGTCGTGCAACACGAGAAAACAGGTCAACGGGACGCCGTGGGGGTCGCTCGCGCCATGACCGACCTGCCGGCCGCCATGGTCGAGATGATCGTTCAGTTCTTCGGTCGCGGGCCTCAGCCCTCGTACGGCAAGGCGTTCGAGATCATCGAGAGAGACCCCTACCGGCGCGTGCGAGAGCGATTCAACGCGGACTGGGGTGCCTACGACTTCACGGACCACAACAGCGACGTGGCCAGCGTCGTCAACCTCCCGGGACACCCTCGGCGCCTAGCGGTACGGCTGTCGATCGTCGGGTCCTACGCCTACGTGAACGACTACGGCGGGCGAGCGGTCGACGACCCGGAGATCGCCGGGACACTCGCGGCGGAAGGGTTCCTGGTCCTCCCGCGAGAGCTGCTCATGCGTCCCGTCCCCCTCTGGGAGCCCGAGTTCCCGGTCACGGTGTGGGAGCTCCTGTTCCAGTTCGACGAGGAGCCACCGTGGGAGGCGCTGGCCCGGTTCGCCGACGACGAGACCGGCACGACAGGCACGGGTCCCGCCTGATCGGCAGCGGAGATCGGCCCGGTCTGGCACGGTCCGTCGTGGCCAAACGGCCAGCCGCAGCGCCCTGTTCCCGCTAGTTTGTCGGCAGGAAAGCCAGCGCTCGTCGGCCGGTGCGCGGACGTGCGTCCAGACTGCACCGGGGAGCGACCGAAACATGCTGGCTGTCGACGTTCGCGGGATCGCACGGACATTTGAGGGGCGGCGTGACCGCTCGACGGTCCGGGCGCTGGGCGGCGTCGACCTGTCCGTCGAGCAGGGGTCCGTCCACGGGCTCCTCGGACCCAACGGCGCCGGGAAGACCACCCTCGTCAAGATCCTGTCGACGGTCCTGCTGCCCACCAGCGGCACCGCCCGCGTGCTGGGCATGGACGTCGTCGAGGACGTGCGCGAGGTGCGGCGGCACGTGGGCGTCGTCCTCGGCGGTGAGCGCGGCCTGTACACCCGCGTCACCGCACGACGGAACATGCACTTCTGGGGCGCCCTCTACGGGCTCGGCAACCGGACCACCCGCGAACGGACCGAACGGCTGCTGGACATGGTGGGCTTGACCGCGCGCGCGGACCAGCCGGTCGAGACGTTCTCACGGGGCATGAAGCAGCGGCTGCACCTCGCGCGGGGACTGATCCACGAGCCGAAGGTGCTCTTCCTTGACGAGCCGACGACGGGCATGGACCCGGTCGCCGCACACGAGTTCCGTGATCTGGTGCGCGCCCTGCAGGGCGAGGGCAGGTCCGTCCTGATCACCACGCACGACATGGCCGAGGCCGAGGCCCTCTGCTCGCGGGTCACGCTGATCGACAAGGGCGAGGTGATCCTCGACGGCGACCGGCAGGACGTCGCGCGTGCGCTCGGGACGACAGAGTGCGTGGAGTTCACCTGCGCGGACCCGGCGGTCGTGGCAGCGCTGCGGGAGCAGCCGTTCGTCGCCTCGGTGGAGCCGGCCCCCGACGCGGCCGACGGATGGCAGGCGTTCCCGCACGAGGACGCCACGGCGAGCACCATGCGGTGGCTCATCGACCGCGACGTGCTCTCCGCGCGCCAGGCGACACCGTCCCTCGAGTCGGTCTACCTGCGTGTCGTCGGCCCGCGTGGGATGGTCCTGTGAGCGCCCTGCGCCAGGTCGGGGCTGGTCTGCGGCTCCAGCTCGCGATCAGCCGGCGCAGCCCGGCCCAGTTCCTGGTCCTGGTCACCGCCCCGCTGTTCACGGTCATCTTCCTGTCCCTCGCCGTGCACTACGACAACCCGGATCAGGTGACCAACGCCGTGATCGGCCCCGGGCTGATCGGCCTCTGGGCCATCTCGCTCGACGTCGCGTCCTCGATCCTCGCCGAAGACCGCTGGTACGGCCGCCTCGAGCTGCTCGTGGGCGCCCCGGGGTCGCTCGAGCTGGTCGTCGCGGGCCGCATCGTCGCGGTCGCGCTCGCGGGGAGCCTGGCCTTCCTGGAGTCCTGGCTCGTCGCCACGTGGGGCTTCGGGCTCCGGATCCACATCGCGCAGCCCGGCGTCGCGGTGGCCGCGCTGGTCGCCACGACGGTCGCGACCGCGTGCACCGCGACGATGCTCGCGGCGCTGTTCATGGTCTCGCGCACGGTGCACGTGTTCCAGAACTCGATGAGCTACCCGGTCTACATCCTGGGCGGGGTCGTCGTCCCGGTCTCTGCGCTCCCCGGATGGCTCGGACCGGTGAGCGACGTGATCTTCCTGTCCTGGAGCGCTGACCTGCTGCGCGACGCCGTGGACGGCGTCGCTGGCGACGTGGGGTGGCGGCTGCTCGCCATCCTCGGGCTCGGCGGCGCGGCTCTCGGTGCGGCGACCCTCCTCATGCGCGCGGTCCAGGACCGCCTGCGCCGCACGGCGACGGCGGCCTTCGGATGAGCGCGCCGCCCATCGCGTCCCGAGGCGCGGCCCGCGAGCTGGTGCGCGAGACCATCGCCTTCGCGTGGGCGGACATGCGTGCCATCCACACGTGGAAGACCTACACGTTCGGCTGGCTGACCCGTCTGCTGCTCCAGGTGGTCTTCTTCGCCCTGGCCGCCGGCTTCGCTGGCCGGGAGTCGGCCCTCCAGTACTCGCTGGTCGGCAACGCCGTGGCCCTGGGCACGCTCGAAGGCATGATCATCGTGACGATGATGGTGCAGGAACGCATGTCGGGGACGCTGCCCCTCCTCGCGATCGCACCGACCAGTCACGTGCCGGTGTACCTCGGACGTGGCGTGCAGTGGCTGGCCAGCGGCATGGTCTCGTCGACGCTCGCCTTCGTCCTGCTCCCGCCCCTGGCAGGCGTCCCGCTCCCGTGGCCGCGTGCCGCGGCGGCGCTCCCGATCATCGCCGTCGTCTGCGTGGCCAGCTACTCCTTCGGGTGCGTCCTGGCGAGCGTCGCCCTGCGGCACGTCGGCATGACCTGGGTCATCCTCAACCTGGGGTACCTGCCGATCATGGCGTTCTGCGGCGTGAACGTGCCCTCGACCTTCTGGCCGCCCGTCGTCCGAGCGATCTCCGAGGTGCTCCCTCTGACGCACGGCCTGCGTGGCGTGCGGGGTGTCGTGGCGGGCGCACCCGTCGGCACCGTGCTCGTCGACGTCGCCCTGGAGGTGCTCGTGGGCGCGCTCTGGATGGCCGTCGCCGTCCTGTCCATCCGGCGCGTGGTCACCCGGGGCGTCGCCGACGGGACGCTCGACCTCGGCGCATGACCCTCGAACCTAGAGGTCGGCCGACGCCCAGGCCAGGCCCGCCGAGCGCTGCCCCGGAGCAGCGTCGTGCGGATCCAGCGCAGGCGCCCACGCCTGCCGCAGCTCGACGACGTGAGGCAGGCGTGAGTCCCATGGTGGCGAGGCGCGCCCGCGTCATCAAGACCGCCCTCCTCGTCCCGTTCGCGCTCGTGTGTGCAGGTGCTCCAGTTGCCGCCGAAGGGGATGTCGTCGTCGCCTCCACGGCTCAGATCGCCGCAGTAGATGACGCGCTGCGCTCGTACCTCCTGGTGAGCGACGAGGTGTGGACGGGTCCACCCGATGCGTCGCAAGAGGGTGCGGGATCGGGGGCCGGGTGGACCGAGTGGCACTCCCTCAACAGCCGGGTCCGGGACGCGATGGCCGACGTGGGAGCCCCTGTCGTGTCGGCGACGTCCACGGCCGACGTCATCGTCGTGACCCCACGCGGGGACCGGGCCCTGACCGTCCGTGCTGAGATCAGCACGGTCTTCGCCTACGGCACCGCCGGGTCCGACGGCTCACCCAGCGGCGTCTGGACCGACGAGCACGAGCTGGTCGTGGACGTCTCCGGGGCGACGCCGGTCGTGCTGACCGACCGTGTGGTCGATCCGCCCGCCGACGACACCCCGGGGACGCCCTCCGGCGACGCGCCCGTCCCGTCCTCCGCCGACAGGTGAGGGCGGCGTCGCCCGCCCCAGGACGGCGGTGGCTCAGCGACCGGGACGTCCGCCGCCGCCCATCGGGCCGCCACCGCCCATGCCCGGCGTGACCTCGCCGGCGGTCCCGGTGGCCGCGACGGTGGCGCCGCTCGGGTCGCCCGACGCCGCGAGCGGGCCCGTGCCCGGCTCGGTGACCGAGCCGCCGACGGCCGCCCGGTAGGTGTCGCCCGCGACGACGTCGGCCGAGGAGTAGACGACCGAGGAGAACGCCTTGGTCGACTCGAACGTCGCGATCGCGTCGCCGTCGGCGTCCAGCACGTGCACGACAGTCCCGGCGGGCTGCGTCTGGTTGAACGTGAGCCCGACGAAGGACTGCGAGGACGACGCGGAGGGCGTCTGCGCCATGCCCGAGGCCCCGACGGCGACGAGCTCGCCGCCCGAGATGTCGAACGTCCCGTCGTAGTCGAGGGACGCGTTGCCGTTGTTGGTGGGGCCGCTGACCACCACCGTGCCGCCGCTCATCGTGAGCGAGCCGTTCACGTCGAGGCCGTCGCCGTCCGCGTCGACCACGATCGTGCCGCCCGTGATGGTCAGGGTGGCGGTGCCGACCTCGCCGCCACCCTGGCCCGGGTCGCCACCCGGCGCCGGGCCGTCGCCCCCCTGGTCCTCGGCCGCGTCGTCGGTCGACTCGGCGGCGTTGATGCCGTCGTCGCTCGCCACGACGGAGACGTCACCGCCGGCGAGCGTGATCGCAGCGGCCTCGAGCCCTTCGTACGAGCGGGTCACCTCGACCGTGCCGTCGCTGATCTGCAGGGCGTTGTCGGCGTGGATGCCGTCGTCGCCCGCGGCGAGCGTCAGGTCACCGCCGTGCACCGAGACGACCCCGTTCGAGTGCACAGTGTCGTCGGGGGAGTCGACCATCACCTGGCCGCCGCCGATCACCACGCTCACGTCACCCACGAGCCCCTTGGGGGACGCGTCGGCGGCGAGGGTCGCGGTGCTGCCGCCACCCGCGACGACTGTGAGGGTGCCGTCGGCGACGAGCACGTCGGTCGCGGCGGCCACGCCGTCGTCGCCCGAGGTCACGTCGACGTCGCCGTCGGCGAGGTAGACGTAGCCGAGCGCCGCGTCGTCGGCGTTGTCGGACTTCAGGGCGTCGCCGCCCGCGTCGACGTCGATCGTCCCGCCCGTCACGACGAGGTAGTCCTTGCCGCGGATGCCGTCGTCGACGGCCGTGACTGTGATCGTCCCGGAGTCGATGACCAGGCCGTCCTTGCCGGTGATGCCGTCGTTCGCGTTGCCCTCGACGTCGAGCGAACCGGTGCCCGTGATCGTCAGGTCGGCCGTGCTGTACAGGGCCGCGTTGGGCTCGTCGGTCTCGGCGTCCGGGTAGACGTACGTCGCCGCGTCGGACAGGTGGTTCGTGGACCCGTCGGCGAGCACCACCACGGCCTCGTCGGCGTCCATGATCTGCAGGGGCGAGGTGGTCGACGACGAGATGTCCGCGCCGTCGAGCACGACGCGCACCACGCCGTCGGCCGCGCTGTCGACCACGACCTGGCCGTCGCCGAGCGTGCCCGTCACGCGGTAGGTGCCGGGGGCGGTGATCGTCACCGTCGACCCGTCGACCTCCACCCCGTCGCCGTCGAGGCTCGCGCCGGATCCCGTGAGGGTGATCGCGACCTCGTCGGACTCGTCCCACCCGGCCTCGGTCGCGTGGGGCTGGGTGTTGGCGGCGAGGGCCTCCTCGACGGTGATGTCGGCGTCGGCCGCGGCGACGGCGCTGGACGTGCCCTCGCCGGTCGTGGACGTGCCCGAGTCGTCGGCGGACGAGCAGCCCGCGAGGACGGCGGCGAGGACCGCAGCGGGTGCCAGGTAGGTCAGGGTCGAGCGTCGCATCATGTGCTCCAGGGGGTCGGGGATCAGGCGGCGGGGGCGACGTACCGGTCGAGGACCCGGCGCCAGGGCGTCGACGGCAGCTCGGGGTGCAGGGCTGCCATCCCGGTGCCGTACTTCGAGATCCGCACCGGGCGGAACCCGTGGCTCCACAGCAGGCGGTCGGTCGAGGACGGGGTCGAGCCCGTCTTGGTCTCGATCACCGCGAACCCGCTCAGCGGGAGCTCGTCGCCCGTCGCGACGTCGGTCCACACCAGGTCGGTGTCGATCGTGGTGCGGCTGTTCGTGCACGGCAGGTGGATCGTGGTGCGGCGGTAGCGGCTGACGAGCGTGGGGGCGAGGTCGGACTCGCTCGGGTACGCCACCTCGGCGTCGTCGAGCACGTCCTCGGTGAACTGGCGGGAGTCGGCCGTGAGCCGGTCGCGGTCACGCGGCTCGTGCGGGTGCCGGTTCTTGACCGTCGTGCCCCGCGGGCCGCGCGTCTTGACCTCGACCCAGCACTGCGCCGAGTCGACGTACGTGCGGGTGCGGACCTTGAACCGGCGCCGCCGGCGCCGCGCCGCGCCGAGGTAACTCGTGAGCTCCGGGGTGTCGAAGTACACCGACTCGTACGCGAAGTCCCGCTCGCCGCCGATCTCGAGCACGCGGGCACCCGGCTCGAGGCCCGGCAGCAGCCGCTCGAGCGCGTCGAGCGGCACCACGTACTTACGGTCGACCCGGGTCTGCAGCGACGCGAGGGTGTCGAGCTCGGCGAGGCCCACCGGGCGCAGCAGGTCGAGGGTGGCGCTCGCGACGGTGGTCATCGGGCCACCTCGCCCCAGCCGGGGGTGCCGACGAGGGCCGGTGTGGTGGCCTGCCCGGCGGGCAGCTCGAACCGCACGTCGACGGTCGTGGTGTCGTTGACGAGGTCGACGCGCTGCACGCTCACGCCGTGCACGCGGGCGCCCAGCAGCTGCTCGAGGTGCGCGACCAGCGCGGCCTCGTCGGTGAACGCCGCGTCGAGCACCACGAGCTGGTGGCGGTAGCGGCGCAGCACCCGGGGGCTGTCGGCCACGGCGATCACGAGCACGATGAGCGCCGTGAGCGCGACCCCCAGCGGGATCGAGGCGCCCGAGAGCCCTCCGATGAGACCGAGCGCGAGCGCCGAGAAGTAGTACGCGACCTCGTGCTGGCTCAGCTCTGTCGATCGGAGCCGGATGATCGACAGCACGCCGAACAGGCCGAGCCCGAGCCCCGCACCCACCGCGCTCTGGGCCAGCGCCCCGGCGACCGCCAGGACACCCACGTTGACGCCCAGGTAGGCGACCACGAGGTCACGGCGGCGGTGGCGCGGGAAGTACAGCCCGAAGGCGAGGATGCTGATGGCGATCAGGTCGACCGCGTACAGGACGTACTGCGACATGTGGGGCCCTCCGAGGGTCTCTTTCGGCGATGCTCCATTGAGCGACGGGCCTCTGTGGAGCCCCTGTGAGGACGCTTTGGGTAGGGTGCGGATCCGGTGTCACGACCGCCTTCGCCGGACCAACGTCCTCCCGCGACGGAGTCGCTGACCCGCAGGCTTGGCCGCGGGCACCGTCGCCCGCCCGGGACGTCATCGGAGGACCCATCGTGCGCACTGCCGAGATCGACGCTTTTGGCCCGTGGATCAGTGAGGTGACCACGCCTGACGAGGTGCCCGCCCTCTTCCGTGGCCACCCGGTCGACCTCACCAGCGCGCTCCGGGTGCTCAAGGTCCCGCGCGTGATCGACCGTCGCGACGTGGTCCCCGGCATGGACCTGTACGACCACCTCCTCGTGGTCACCCCGGACGACCTGACGGTGCTCAGCAGGACCCCGGGCGGCACGACCCGCCGTGTCGTGGCCCACCGTGACGTGTGCGCGATCGAGCACGGCACCGACCTGCTCGAGGGGTGGCTCACGCTCCACGACGCGACCAGCCCGGTGCCGCTGCGCGTCGCCTACAACGGGTCCTCGCGCGAGACCGTCGAGGATCTCGTCCAGCTCGTGCGCGCGCGGCACCTCGCTGCCCGTCCCGACGCCGTCAGATGGGCCGACGTCCCCGACGGCCTGGCGACCCCCGGGCTGCGTGACCTCGGCGAGGCCGACATCGCGCTGGTCGGCGCCGTGCTGACGTTGCTCGAGTCCGAGTACGGCACCCGTCTGCTGGCGACCCACGGGCGCGTGCCGGTCGCGCCGCTGAGCGCACCGGCCCGCCTGGTGCGACTGGTCCGCCCGATGGTGCTGCACGCCGCGGCCGTGTGCGCCACCGAGCGCGAGCTGCTCGTGGTGCACCGCCGTCACGCCGTGGCTCGCACGAGCCATCCCGAGCACTCGCTCGCGACGACAGTGGTGCCCCTCGGGCAGATCGAGTCGATCGCTGCGGGCGACGACGCCCGGGAGGCCGACGTGCGGGTCGTCACGATCCGGTGCGGGGAGGCGGCGATCGAGATCCGGGTGCCGCGCGGGGCGCCGACCGAGCACGCGCTGCTCGACGCCGCGGGCGGGGTCGGCGCGTCGGGCTCGTCGAGCTGCGGCATCAGCTGACGGCACGCGCAGCGTGGGGCCGGGACCGTGTCCCGACCCCACGCTGTGCGGCTGTCGTCAGGCCTTGAGGAAGCTCAGGAGCGCCTCGTTGACCTCGTCGGCGTGCGTGAGCAGCAGGCCGTGCGGTGCGCCCTCGATCTCGACGTACTCGGCCTGCGGCACCCGGGCGTGGAACGGTCGCGCGGTGGCGTCGATCGGCAGGATCCGGTCGGCGGTGCCGTGCAGGATGAGCGCGGGCACGTCGATGGCGTCGACGTCGGCGCGGAAGTCGGTGAGCCACGTCGGGACCACCGCGTACGCGGCGGAGGGCTCGGAGCCGATGGCCGTGGTCCAGGCGGCGCGCAGCGCGGCCTCGCTGAGCCGGTTGCCGAGCGTCTCGTCGGTGTTGAAGAAGTCGGCGAAGAAGTTCTCGAACCAGGCGTACCGGTCGGCCGTCGCGGCGGCGCTGATGCCGTCGAAGACCTCCTGCGGGACGCCGGTGGGGTTGTCGTCGGCCTGCAGCAGGTACGGCTGGAGCGAGGCCAGGAACGCGGCCTTGGCGATGCGCTCCGAGCCGTAGGTGCCGAGGTAGCGGGCGACCTCGCCCGATCCCATCGAGAAGCCGACGAGGACCGCGTCGTGCAGGTCGAGCGCCTCCAGGAGGGTGTTCAGGTCGGCCGCGAACGTGTCGTAGTCGTAGCCGGTCCGGACCTTGCTCGAGCGGCCGAACCCGCGACGGTCGTACGTGATGACGCGGTGGCCGGCGTCCAGGAGCGCGGTGGTCTGCTTCTCCCACGAGGCGCCGTCGAGCGGGTAGCCGTGGATCAGGACGACCGGCTGCCCGGTCCCGTGGTCCTCGTAGTAGAGCTCGATGGCGGTGGAGTTCTCGGTGCCGACGGTGAGGTGTGCCATGGACGTTCTCCTTCGAGAGGGGCCGGGGCGGATGCACCGACGTTTTCCTTGCGAACAACTACATCGTGCACGATGTAAGTGGGAACGTCAACCCCGGGCGATGACATCGTGCACGATGTCATCGTGGCATCGGCCTGCAAGGCGTAGACTCGGAGGCATGAACGAGACGGTCGACAGCCCTCCCACCCCGGACGCCGACGCCCTCGCGCGGTTCCTCTGCTTCGACCTCTACGCCGCATCCCGGGCCATCACCGGGGTGTACCGGCACCTGCTCGACCCGCTCGGGCTCACCTATCCCCAGTACCTCGTGCTGGTGGTGCTGTGGCAGCGCGAGAGCGCGACGGTCCGCGAGGTCATCGAGGCGCTCCAGCTCGACTACGGCACGGTGTCGCCGCTGCTCAAGCGGCTCGAGGCCCGGGGCCTGGTCGAGCGTCGCCGCCGGCCCGAGGACGAGCGTTCGGTCGACGTGACGCTGACCGACGCGGGCCGCGCGCTCCAGCACGAGGCCGCGGGTTTCGCCCAGGTCGTGACAGCGGCCCTCGGCCTCGACGAGCAGGACTCCGAGCAGTTCCGCCGGATGCTCGGCCGGGTGCGGACGTCGGCCGCGAGCGAGGCGCGTCGGCTGTCCGGGGCGAGCAGCGAGCCGGTGGCCGGTTCGCCGGCATCCACCCGGGACGACTGAGCAGCTTCCCGTCAGGGTTGCGTCAAGGCGGTGGGGGAGACCGCTAAGGAGTCGTCAACGTCGGGCTGCGGGGGCCTCACCCGGGCATAGGACGGTCCTGTGCGCAGGTGCGCACCGGTCCGTCGCGTCACGCGGACCGCCCGACTCCCGAAGGTGCTCCGTCATGGCCGATCTGGCCTTCCTCGCGCTCACGGTGGCGTTCTTCGCCGCCGTCGCGCTTGTCGCACGCACGCTGGACCACCCGTGACCGGGGCCGACTGGGTCGCCCTCGTGGTCACGGCCGCCCTGCTCGTCTACCTGTTCGTCGCCCTGGTCCGCCCGGACACGACCCGATGAGCGCGACGTGGGCCGCCCTCGGCCAGATCGCGCTGCTGGTGGCGCTGCTCGCCGCCGTGCACGTGCCGCTCGGTGCGTACATGGCGCGCGTCTTCACCTCCCCCCGGCACCTGCGGGTCGAGCGGGCCGGGTACCGCCTCGCGCGGGTCGACCCCGACGCCGACCAGCGATGGAGCACGTACCTGCTCTCGCTGCTCGGCTTCTCGCTCGCGTCGGTGCTGCTCCTGTTCGGCCTCGCGCGGCTGCAGAACCACCTGCCGCTGTCGCTCGGGATGTCGCCCATGGACCCCGCCGGGGCCTGGAACACCGCCGTCTCGTTCGTGACGAACACGAACTGGCAGTGGTACTCGGGTGAGCAGGCCGCGGGGCACCTGCTGCAGATGGCGGGCCTCGTGGTGCAGAACTTCGTCTCGGCCGCGGTGGGCATCGCCGTGGTCGTCGCCCTGATCCGCGGGTTCGCTCGCTCGGGCGCCGATGGTCGCGTCGGCAACTTCTGGTCCGACCTGATGCGCTCGACCGTGCGCATCCTGCTGCCGATCGCCGTGATCGGGGCGGTGCTGCTCGTCGTGACGGGCGTGATCCAGAACCTGGCGGGCCCGACCGAGGTCACCACGCTCGCGGGCGGCACGCAGAGCGTGCTCGGGGGGCCGGTGGCCTCGCAGGAGTCCATCAAGCTCCTGGGCACCAACGGCGGCGGGTTCTTCAACGCGAACTCCGCCCACCCGTTCGAGAACCCGACCCCGATCAGCAACCTGTTCCAGATCTTCCTGATCCTGCTGATCCCTTCCGCGCTGCCGCGCACCTTCGGGATCATGGTCGGCGACAAGCGCCAGGGCCACGCGATCCTCGGGGCGATGGCCACGCTGTGGGTCGCCGCCGTGGGGCTGCTGACGTGGGCCGAGATGGCCGCGCCGGGCGCCGTGCCGCAGCTCGTGGGTGCCGCGTCGGAGGGCAAGGAGACCCGCTTCGGTGCCGCGGGCAGCGCGCTGTTCGCCGCGGCCACGACCGGGACGTCCACCGGCGCCGTCAACGCGATGCACGACTCGCTGACCGCGCCGGGCGGCGGCGTCACGATCTTCAACATGATGCTCGGCGAGGTCGCCCCGGGCGGCGTCGGCTCCGGGCTCTACGGGATGCTCGTGCTCGCGATCGTCGCTGTCTTCGTCGCGGGGCTCATGGTCGGGCGCACTCCCGAGTACCTGGGCAAGAAGATCGGCCGCCAGGAGATCACCCTCGTCGCGCTCTACGTGCTCGCCGTCCCTGCGATCGTGCTGCTCGGCACGGCGGTGGCCATCGCGACGACCGCGGGGCAGGCCGGGATGCAGGAGGCGGGTTCGCACGGGCTCTCCGAGGTGCTGTACGCGTTCACGTCGGCCGGGAACAACAACGGCAGCGCGTTCGCGGGCCTGACCGTCTCGACGCCCTTCTACAACACGCTGCTCGGCCTGGCGATGCTCCTCGGTCGCTTCGTGCCGATCGCTCTCGTGCTGGCCCTCGCCGGCCGGTTCGCGGGCCAGCAGACCGTTCCCGCCGGCTCGGGCACGCTCCCGACGCACCGGCCGCTGTTCGTCGGTCTCCTGGTCGCGGTGACGCTCGTCGTCGTCGGCCTGACCTTCATCCCCGTCCTCGCCCTCGGCCCGATCGCCGAGTCCCTCTCATGAAGGACACAGTCATGCACCCGACCCTGGTGGACCCCGTGGGCCCGTCGGTCGACCCTGAACCCATGAAGCCCCTCGGCGCGCCTCGCCCGGCAGGCACCCGGCGCGCGCTGAGCGGTCGCCAGCTGCTCGAGGCGCTGCCCTCGGCGCTGCGCAAGCTCGACCCCCGCGAGCTGTACCACTCGCCGGTGCTGTTCGTCGTCGAGATCGGGGCGGTCGCGTCGACCGTGCTCACTGTGCTCGACCCGACCCTGTTCGCGGTCTCGGTGACGTTGTGGCTGTGGTTCACGGTCGTGTTCGCGACCCTGGCCGAGGCCGTCGCGGAGAGCCGCGGCAAGGCGCAGGCGGCGAGCCTGCGGGCGACCCAGGCGCAGACCACGGCCCGACGGGTGATCTCGCCGCAGGACGCGGTGGGTGGCCGGGTGCTGTCCGACCTGCCCACCGCCCCGGTGGCGTCCTCGACGCTGGCCGTCGGGGACGTGGTCGTGGTCGTCGCGGGGGAGACCATCCCGGGCGACGGCGACGTGGTCGAGGGCATCGCGAGCGTCGACGAGTCGGCGATCACGGGCGAGTCGGCCCCGGTGATCCGCGAGTCGGGCGGTGACCGGTCGGCCGTCACGGGTGGCACCGTGGTGCTCTCCGACCGCATCGTCGTGCGGATCACCGCGCCCGCCGGGCACACGTTCGTGGACCGGATGATCGCGCTCGTCGAGGGCAGCGAGCGTCAGCGCACCCCCAACGAGGTCGCCCTCAACGTGCTGCTCACGTCCCTGACCATCATCTTCGTGCTGGCCGTGGCCACGCTCCAGCCGTTCGCCGTGTACTCGGGGGCCCGGCAGTCGCTCATCGTGCTGGTGGCGCTGCTCGTCTGCCTGATCCCGACCACGATCGGCGCGCTGCTCTCGGCCATCGGCATCGCCGGCATGGACCGGCTCGTGCAGCGCAACGTGCTCGCGATGTCGGGCCGCGCGGTCGAGGCCGCGGGTGACGTGGACGTGCTGCTGCTCGACAAGACGGGCACCATCACGCTCGGCAACCGCCAGGCCTCCGAGCTGGTGCCCGTCGACGGCGTCGACCTGGCCGAGCTGGCCGACGCCGCGCAGCTGTCCTCGATGGCCGACGAGACGCCCGAGGGCCGCAGCGTCCTGGTGCTCGTCAAGGACCAGCTGGGCATGCGGGCACGGGAGGACGGCGAGCTCGTGGGCGCCGAGCTCGTGCCGTTCACGGCCCGCACCCGGATGAGCGGGCTCGACCTGCCGGGTCCGGACGGAGTGCGTCGCATCCGCAAGGGCGCCGCCGGAGCCGTGAGCGGCTGGGTGCGCTCGACCGGCGGCGGCACGGGCGCGCAGACCGCGCAGCTCGTCGACGCGATCAGCTCCTCGGGCGGCACGCCGCTCGTGGTGGCCGAGCAGATCGGTGACGGACCGGCCCGCGTGCTCGGGGTCATCCACCTCAAGGACGTGGTCAAGCACGGCCTGCGCGAGCGGTTCGACGAGCTGCGCGCGATGGGCATCCGCACCGTGATGGTCACGGGCGACAACGCCGTGACGGCCCGCGCGATCGCGCTCGAGGCCGGCGTCGACGACGTGCTCGCCGAGGCCACCCCCGAGGACAAGCTCGCGCTCATCCGCCGCGAGCAGGCCGGTGGCCGCCTGGTGGCGATGGCGGGGGACGGCACGAACGACGCCCCCGCGCTCGCGCAGGCCGATGTCGGGGTCGCGATGAACACCGGCACGAGCGCGGCGAAGGAAGCCGGGAACATGGTCGACCTCGACTCCAACCCGACCAAGCTCATCGAGATCGTGCAGATCGGCAAGCAGCTGCTCATCACCCGGGGCGCGCTGACCACGTTCTCGATCGCCAACGACGTCGCGAAGTACTTCGCGATCCTGCCCGCGATGTTCTTGGTGGTCTTCCCGCAGCTCGAGGTGCTCAACGTGATGCACCTGTCGAGCCCCGAGTCGGCGATCCTCTCGGCCGTCATCTTCAACGCGCTCGTGATCGTCGCGCTCATCCCGCTCGCGCTGCGCGGCGTGCGGTACCGGCCGGCGAGCGCGGCCGTGATGCTGCGCCGCAACCTGCTCGTCTACGGCGTCGGCGGCCTGATCGCCCCGTTCGTCGGCATCAAGCTCATCGACCTGATCGTCTCCCTCATCCCCGGGATCAGCTGACATGACCACGCCCCGCACCGCGACCCCCGTCGCACCGCACCCCCGCCCCCACACCCCCCGCTCGGCCGGGGCCACGCTCGTGGCCCTGACCCGGCAGACCTGGGCCGGGCTGCGCGTCCTGCTCCTGCTCACGCTCGTGCTCGGCTTCGCCTACCCGCTCGCCGTGACGGGGGTCGCCCAGCTCGCGTTCCCCTGGCAGGCCAACGGGTCGCTCGTGGACGCCGAGGGGACCCACGTGAACGAACCCGACCAGGCGATCGGCTCGCTGCTGATCGGCCAGACGTTCGAGGGGGACGAGTGGTTCCACCCGCGCCCGTCGGCCGGCGGGTACGACACCCTCGCCTCGGGCGGCTCGAACCTCGGGCCCACCGACCCGGGCCTGCTCGCCACGGTGAGCGAGCGCCGTGCCGAGGTGGCCGCGCAGGACGGCGTCGACCCCGCGTCGGTGCCGCCGGACGCGCTCACCGCCTCGGGCTCGGGGCTCGACCCCGACATCTCGCCGGCCTACGCCCGCCAGCAGGTCGAGCGCGTCGCGCAGGCCCGCGGGCTGTCCGCCGCGGAGGTCGCCGCGCTCGTGGACCGCACCACGCAGGGCCGTGACCTGGGTGTTCTCGGCGAGCCGCGGGTCGACGTGCTCGAGCTGAACGTCGCGCTGACCACAATGGGGTCGTGAGCACTTTCGCGCCCGGCGCGGCAGGACCGGCAGGCGACCTCGCGTCGTCGGCCGGTCCTGCCGCGCACGCGGGCAACCCCGGCCGTGGTGGACGTCTGACTGTCTACCTCGGTGCGGCCCCGGGCGTCGGCAAGACGTACGCGATGCTCGACGAGGCGCACCGGCGTGCGTCGCGCGGCACGGACGTGGTGGTCGGGCTCGTCGAGACGCATGGGCGGGCGGCCACGGCCGCGCTGCTCGACGGGCTCGAGGTCGTGCCGCGGCAGACCGTCACCTACCGCGACCAGGAGTTCGGCGAGCTCGACGTGGACGCCGTGCTGAAGCGCGCGCCGCAGGTCGTGCTCGTCGACGAGCTCGCGCACACCAACGTGCCCGGCGTCGAGCACGCCAAGCGCTGGCAGGACGTGCACGACCTGCTCGACGCGGGGATCGACGTGGTCACCACCGTGAACGTGCAGCACCTCGAGTCGCTCAACGACGTGGTCGAGGCCATCACCGGGGTCCGGCAGCGCGAGACCGTGCCCGATCACGTGGTGCGCGACGCCGACCAGGTGCAGCTCGTGGACCTCTCGCCGCAGGCGCTGCGCCGCCGGCTCGCGCACGGCAACGTGTACCGGGCCGAGCAGATCGACGCATCGCTGTCGTCCTACTTCCGGGTCGGCAACCTCACCGCGCTGCGCGAGGTCGCGCTGCTCTGGCTCGCCGACCGGGTCGACGACGCGCTCACCACCTACCGCCGCGACCACAGCATCGAGGAGCCGTGGCCGGCGCGTGAACGGGTCGTCGTGGCGGTCACGGGGGGGCCCGAGGGGGAGACGCTCATCCGCCGCGGAGCCCGCATCACGCAACGCTCGGCGGGCTCCGAGCTGCTCGCTGTGCACGTGCTGCCCACCGACGGCCTGCCCGGTGCAGCACCCGGCGCGATCGCGGCCCAGCGCGAGCTCGTCGAACAGCTCGGCGGCGCGTTCCACACCGTGGTCGGCGAGGACGTGGCCACGGCCGTGGTCGACTTCGCGCGCGGCGTCAACGCCACGATGATCGTGGTCGGGGTCTCGCGCCGCAGCCGCTGGCGTGAGGCGCTCTCGGAGAGCAACGGCGTCGAGATCGCCCGCCTCGCCGAGAACATCGACGTGCACCTCATGACCCACGAGAAGGCCCGTGCCGGGCGGGGCCCCGAGCACCGCAGCGCGCTGCTGTCGCGGCGGCGCACGATCGGCGGCTGGGTGCTCGCCGCGCTCGGACCCGTCGCCCTGACCCTGCTGCTCCACACGGTCGGTGGTGGCGTCGACCTGTCGACCGAGCTCGTGCTGTTCCTCGCCCTGACGGTCGCGGTCGCGCTCGTCGGCGGTCTGTGGCCCGCGGTGTCGAGCGCCCTGATCGGGTTCTTCGCGCTCAACTTCTACTTCACCCCGCCCACCGGCCGGTTCACGGTCTCGTCGCCCGAGAACGCGCTCGCGCTCGTCGTCTTCGTGCTCGTCGCGGCGGCCGTCGCCTCGGTCGTCGACCTCGCGGCACGGCGCACCGGGCAGGCGTTCCGGGCCCGCGCGGAGGCGTCGGCGCTCGCGGCGGTGTCCCGGTCGGTGCTCTCGGGGCAGGACTCGGCCCAGGCGCTCGTCGAGCGGCTGCGGGAGACCTTCCTGCTCGAGTCCGTGGCCCTGCTCGAGCGGGTGCCCGGCGGTGAGCGGGGCCGCAAGGAGTGGCGGGCGCTCGCGACCGACGGTCCGGCCCCGGCCCTGGCGCCCGACGACGCGCAGACCGTGGTCGCGATCGACGACACGCGCGTGCTCGCGCTACGGGGCCGGGTGCTGCCCGCGAGCGACCGGCGCGTGCTCGACGCGTTCGCCTCGCAGGCAGGCGCCGTGCTCGAGCACCGGCGCCTGCGCCAGGAGGCCGACCGGGTGCACGCGCTGCAGCAGGCCGACGCCGCCCGCTCGGCCCTGCTGGGTGCGGTGTCGCACGACCTGCGCACCCCCCTCGCGACGATCCGCACCGCCGTCGACGGCCTCACGTCGCCCGACGTGCGGCTCGACGCGGAGGACACGGCCGCGCTGGTGGGGGCCCTGGGCACCTCGACGGCCCGGCTCGAACGGCTCATCGACAACCTGCTCGACCTGTCGCGGCTGCAGACGGGCAGCGTGCGACCCGCGCTGCGCCCCACGAGCCTCGACGAGGTGGTGCCGCTCGCGCTCGAAGGTCTCGACCCGGGGCACGTCGAGCTCGACGTGCCCGAGGACCTGCCGCTCGTGAGCACCGACCCGGGCCTGCTCGAACGGGTCGTCGCGAACGTCGTGGGCAACGCGGCCCGGCACGCGCCGCCCGGCACCCGGGTGCGGCTGGCCGGCTCGGCGACGCGCCGCACGGTCGAGCTGCGGGTGATCGACACCGGGGCCGGGCTCTCGGACGAGCTCAAGGACCAGATGTTCGAACCGTTCCAGCGGCTGGGAGACAGCTCGCCGGGCGGGCTGGGTCTGGGGCTGGCCGTCGCGCAGGGCCTGGCCGAGGCGGTGGGCGCCGAGCTCACGGCCGAGGACACCCCGGGCGGTGGCCTGACCATGGTGCTGACGGTGCCGCGTGCCGAGGAGGGCTCATGAGCGGGTCGAGGGTGCTCGTGGTGGACGACGAGCCGGGCCTGGTGCGCGCGCTCGCCATCAACCTGCGTGCGCACGGCTGGGAGGTCGCGACCGGCGCCGACGGCGCACAGGCCCTCGACCTCGCGGCGTCCTGGCATCCCGACGTGGTGCTGCTCGACCTCGGGCTGCCCGACATCCCCGGGCTCGACGTCATCGCGGGCATCCGCGGCTGGAGCCGGGTGCCGATCGTGGTGCTCTCGGCCCGGCAGCACGGCGAGGACAAGGTCGATGCCCTCGACGCCGGCGCCGACGACTACGTCACCAAGCCGTTCGCCATGAACGAGCTGCTCGCCCGGCTGCGGGCCGCGGTGCGCCGCGCCGCACCCGGCGACGCCACCGAGGCTGTCGTCGTCGCGGGCGACCTCGAGATCGACCTGGCCCGACGGCGCGTGCTGCGTGCAGGCACCGAGGTGCGGCTCAGCCCCACCGAGTGGGCGATCGTCGAGGTGCTCGTGCGCAACCGCGGCCGCCTCGTGTCCCGCGAGCAGCTGCTGCGCGAGGTCTGGGGCCCGGCCTACACGTCCGAAACCGGGTACCTGCGCGTCTACACCGCGCAGCTCCGCCGCAAGCTCGAGGTCGACCCGTCCAACCCGCGCCACCTGCTGACCCAGCCGGGCATGGGGTACGTGTTCGAGGTGTGAGCGCGCGCCGCGCCCGACACGCCGAGCTCCACGTCGGCCTCGCGCCGAGCCCCGTACGCTCGGCGCGATCCCTGGAGGAAACGTGGCCAACCTGAGCCTTCTCGCCCAGTCGCACCTCGACGCCGCCCGCGCGTCTGACCACGGCCGCAGCGCCGAGCTCCTGCTGCACGACGGCCCGCTGCGACAGACCGTCATCGCACTCGCGGCCGGCACCGAGCTCGCCGAGCACAACTCGCCCAGCGCGGCCAGCCTGCAGGTCCTCGTGGGTCGCGTGAAAGTCACCGGCGTCGAGGTCGATGCGTTGGTCGCAGGCGAGATTGCGCTGCTCACGCACCTCCGGCACGCGGTGCTGGCGGAGGAGGACTCGGTCTTCCTGCTGACGACGGTGACCGGCGTGGAGCCAGCCACGGAGCCCACCAGGGCGCGGTAGGCGCGTGTTCCGCGCTGCGTTCAGTCCGAGGGGCCCGCAGCGACGTCGGCCAGGCGCTGCCGGTCGAGGACAGCGGTCCAGCGGCGTCCCGAGTCGATGACCTGGTCCTTGCGCAGCTGGCTCATCACCCGGGACACGGACTCGGGCGTCGAGCCGGTCATCCCGGCGAGGTCTGTGCGGGAGAGCGGGATCTGGAGCAGGGTGCCGCCGTCGTCGGCGCGTTCCTGGCCGAGCTTGTCGGCCAGTCGGAGCAGGGTCGCGGCGACGCGCTGGGCCACGGTGTCCGTGGAGTGGTGGCCCAGGTCGGAGCGGGCCTGGGCGAGGCGAGCCGCGACGTCGTCGAGGACGCGCAGGGCGACCGGCGGGTGCTCGGTGAGCACGGCCCGGAACGCGGCGGGGTCGATCCGCAGGGCGCAGGTGGTCGTGAGGGCCTCCGCCGACTCCGGGTAGGTCGGATCCCCGAGGGTGGTCAGGGTCCCGAAGAGATCGCCCGGGGTGAGGAGGTCGACGACGATCTCGCGCCCGCCGCCGGTCGGCCGGGAGACCTTCACCCGGCCGGAGGCCAGGACGTAGAGGTGGTCTGCGGGGGCGCCGGCGGTGAACACACGGCTCCCGGCCGCCCAGGCGAACGAGACCATCCGGGCGTCGATGGCCTCGAGCTGCGGGACCGAGAGGCCGGAGAACAGCGGGACGTGGCTCAGCACGCGCATCCGGACCGGTGCCGGGCACTGGTGGGGTTCGGCGCAGGGCGTCCGTAGCGGGATCCGCCGTCGATCCGATGGTGGCCTCGAACCGTCGTGCTGGTGGTGCGTGTGCGGGGTGCTCACATCGTCTCCTGGGCTCGGCGTGAGCGTATCTCTCCTGCCCAAGGCCCCGTCGCTGGTGACGCGGGCGTCGATTCCGTGCGGTGCTGCGGGTAACTGATCCGCGTCATGTTCGCGTGGCGGTGCGCCTCCTAACGTCGGCGTCAGTCGCCTCGGACGGGGCGGCCGAGGCTCCACCAGAAGAGGTCCGATCATGAGCTCCACCACCCCCTCCACTGCTGTGACCCGCACGATCCTGCGGGCCGAGGGCTTCTCGTGCCCGTCGTGCGTGGCGAAGATCGAGAAGCAGGTCGGACGGCTGGCCGGCGTCAGCGCCGTCACTGTGCAGTTCGCCTCGAGTCGCATCGAGATCGACCACGACCCGCAGGTCGTCGGGGTCGAGGCGCTGATCGCCGCGGTCGCCAAGGCCGGCTACGCCTCCACTGCCGCAGCGTTCTGATGACCGTCGCCCAGAAGTTGCGCGGTCGCTGGGGAGTTCCCGCAGTGAGCGGACTGCTCATCGCGGGATCCGCCGCGATCGCCACGGTGTTCGGGGCGGGGTTCGCGAGCAACGCCGTCATGGTCGCGGCAGCCGTCGCTGCCGGCTCACCGATCGCGGTCCACGCCGTCCGCGCACTGGCGGCGCGAGTGGTCGGCATCGACCTGCTCGTCACCGTCGCGTCCGTCGGGGCGGTGGTGATCGGCCAGTACTGGGAGGCCGCCGCGGTGACGTTCCTGTTCGCGGTCGGCCACGCCTTGGAGCAGGCGACCCTGAACCGGACCCGGTCGGCGTTGGCCGAGCTGGTCGCCGTCGCCCCGGACGTCGCCGTCGTGCTGCGGGAGGGCGGCCAGATCGAGGTGGCAGCCGCCGACGTCGCCATGGGGGAGACGGTCGTGGTCAAGAACGGCGCGAAGGTCCCGGTCGACGGCGAGGTCGTCGCCGGGGCCGGGGCTGTCGACCAGGCCTCCATCACGGGGGAGTCGATCCCGGTGGAGAAGGCCGTCGGGGACCAGGTCTTCGCCGGCACCGTCTCCCGTGGTGGTGTGCTGCAGGTGCGGGCGACCGGGGTCGGGGCCGACACGACGCTGGCCCGGATCATCCACCGCGTCGAGGAGGCGCAGGACGCCAAGGCCCGCACCCAGCGGTTCATGGACCGGTTCTCCCGTTGGTACACGCCCGGCATCGTCGTCCTCGCGGTCGCCGCGGGGGCGGTCACCGGCGATGTCGTCCTCGCGCTGACCCTGTTGGTGATCGGTTGCCCGGGGGCGATGGTCATCTCCATCCCGGTCTCGATCGTGGCCGGCATCGGCCGCGCGGCCAAGGACGGCATCTTGATCAAGGGCGGGGAGCACCTGGAGCGGGCGGCGAAGATCACGGCGGTCGCCGTCGACAAGACCGGCACGCTGACGCGTGGTCGCCCGCTCCTGACCGACGTCGTCGTGCTCGCCACGGGGGCGGACCGCGCCGCCGTCCTACGCTGGGCTGCGCTGGCCGAGGCCGGCTCCGAGCACCCCTTGGCACGCCCGGTGCTGGACGCCGCCCGCGCCGAAGGGCTGCCCGTCGGTCAGCTCCCGGAGGTCGCTGAGTCCATTCCTGGGAAGGGCATCACCGCGACGAGCGGGGGGCATCGCGTCCTCGTCGGCAACGTCGCCCTGCTGTCCCAGTTCGGCATCGCCGATGCCCTGGGGAGCGATCGGGTCGCTGACGAGCTCGCTGCTGCGGGGCGCACACCGATGATCGTGGCGGTCGATGGCGTCGTCCTCGGCGTGCTCGCCGTCGCCGACGAGGTGCGGCCCGACGCCGCGGAGATGGTCGCCGAGCTGCACCGTGCGGGCGTGCGCACCGTCGTCATGCTCACGGGGGACGCCCTCCCGGTCGCCCTCGCCGTGGGCGAGGCGACCGGCGTCGACGAGGTGCGGGCCGGGCTGCTGCCGCAGGACAAGCACGACGCCGTCCGGGAGCTGCAGCGCGAGGGGTACGTCGTGGCCATGGTGGGCGACGGCGTCAACGACGCCCCCGCGCTGGCCGTCGCGGACCTCGGGGTGGCGATGGGCGCGGCTGGATCGGCCGTCGCCCTCGAGACGGCCGACATCGCGCTGATGGCCGACGACCTGCGGAAGCTGCCCCAGGCCATCCGGCTGGCGCGCCGCACCGTCGCGACCATGCGGCAGAACATCGCCGTCGCGCTTGTCACGGTGGCGCTGCTCCTGCTCGGCGTGCTGCTCGGCGGGGTGACCATGTCCGTGGGGATGCTCGTGCACGAGGTGTCGGTGCTGGTCGTCATCCTCAACGCCATGCGACTGCTGCGCAGGCGGGCACGGTCCTCCGCGGCTCCCGGCACCGCGGCGGTCGGCCCGCACCACGGCGCCGAGCGCGTGGCGGAACCCGCTCTGCTCTGACACGACGACGCCGGCCCGCGCCCCACCAGCGGCTGGAGGCGCCAGGCCGTCGCGGAGGGGAAGCACGTCCTCGGCCGGGGCGGGAGAGGTGACGCGCGCACCGGCTGCGCCTCTCAGCGTCCCGGCACATGCTGGAGGCATGAAGAAGGACATCCACCCCGACTACCACCCGGTCGTCTTCCGCGACGTGTCAGGCGAGTTCGCCTTCCTCACGCGGTCCACGGCCACCCCGTCGAAGACCGTCGTCTGGGAGGACGGCAACACCTACCCGGTGGTCGACATCGAGATCTCGAGTGCGACGCACCCGTTCTATACAGGGCAGTCGCGTGTGGTCGACACCGCCGGGCGCGTGGAGAAGTTCCGGCAGCGCTACGGCGACCGGGGCAGCAAGGGTGCCGAGAAGAAGGCGGCCCCCGAGCCGCCGGCCCCCGAGGCGTCCGACTCCGGCGAGGCCTGAGAGCCGTTCCCCGCGGTCGCGCGGGCACCGCTGTGTCCGGACGCTCCCGGTTCGACGCCTCACCGACGCCTGGAGGTCGCCGGGTGTTGGGTTGGGGGTGGTGAGATCGACGCAGGACGGCGAACCCAGGACGGGGAACGATGAACCACCGCGTAGCCGAGCACCCTCGTCCGCACCATGTGCTCTGGCACCTGAGCGACACCCACCTGGTCGGTGACGGCCCGCTGTACGGCGCCGTCGACGCGACCGCGCGGCTGCGGCAGGTGCTGGCCGAGGCCGAGGCGTCGGGGGCGCGCCCGGACGCGATCGTCGTCACGGGTGACCTGGCGGACAAGGGCGAGCCCGACGCGTACGCGCTGCTGCGGGCCGTCATGGAACCCGTCGCCGAGCGGCTGGGTGCCCTCGTCGTGTGGGCCATGGGCAACCACGACGACCGTGCTAGTCTCCGCCGCGAGCTGCTGGGGGAGCCGGCCTCGGACGAACCTGTCGACCGGGTGGACGACGTGGACGGGCTGCGCATCGTCACCCTCGACACCAGCGTGCCGGGCCATCACCACGGCGAGGTGAGCGAGGCGCAGCTGCGCTGGCTCGCTGGGGTGCTGGCCGAGCCTGCCCCGCACGGCACCGTCCTCGCGCTGCACCATCCGCCGGTGCCGAGCGTGCTGGACCTCGCCGTGCTCGTCGAGCTGCGCGACCAGCACCGCCTGGCCGACGTGCTGCGCGGCACCGACGTGCGCACGGTGCTCGCGGGGCACCTGCACTACTCGACGACCGCGATGTTCGCGGGCATCCCCGTCTCGGTCGCCTCGGCCACCTGCTACACGCAGGACCTCAACGTCGCGGCGGGCGGTCTGCGGGGGCGCGACGGCGCGCAGGGCTTCAACCTGGTCCACGTGTACGACGACACGATCGTGCACTCGGTCGTCCCGCTCGGCGCGGGCCTGACGGTGGGGGAGCCCGTGACGCCCGCGGAGGCGACCCTGCGTCTGGCCGCCGCCGGTGTGGTGATCCCCGAGTCGCTCACCGAGCGGCCCCTGGCGGGAGCGGGTGACCGCCCCCGCGCAGGGGCGGCCGTCAGGCGAGGCTGACGCCCGGTCCGCTCTCCGTCGGCTTCTCCCACGGTGCGGGGATCGGGTAGTACTGCTCGAGGAACTCGGTCACGGCGCGCGTGCGCAGGTCCGCGTCGATCTCGGGGAAGCTGCCGTCGTTGAGGCAGAAGAAGTCCATCGCCCGCGAGGCCAGCAGCGACGTCATGTCCGCGAGGCCGGCCCGTGAGGTGGTGTCGACGTACTTCACGCGCGCGTTCTCCTGCGCGACGGCACGCCCCGAGAGCAGCGCGTAGTAGTGGTAGAGCGAGTTCGTCACCGAGATGTTCGAGCTCGCCCGGAAGGGGCTGGCCGCGGTGGCGGCGAACTCGTCCGGGAACTCGGCCTCGAGCTCGGCCATCACGCTGCGGCGCAGCGGGGTCGCGGCGTGCTCGAGGTGGCGGGTCGTGACGCGGCCGAACCGCTCGTTCAGCAGCCGCCGGTTGACGCGGGCGGCGTTCTCGAAGCCGCTGCGGACCTCGTTGTTCTCCCCGAGCCCGATGCGGGTGCTGGCCTCGATGAACTTGGTGATGCCGCCCGGGGAGAAGAACATCGCCGGGCTGACGGCACGGCCGAAGAACATGTCGTCGTTCGAGTACAGGAAGTGCTCGGCGAGCCCGGGGATGTGGTGCAGCTGGGACTCGACGGCCTGCGAGTTGTGCGTGGGCAGCACCGACGGGTCGGTGAAGAACTCCTCGCTGCGCACGAACGTCACCGACGGGTGGTCGGCGAGCCAGGCCGGCTTCGGGGAGTCGCTCGCCACGAAGATCCGCCGCACCCACGGGGCGAACATGTGCACCGAGCGCAGCGCGTACCGCAGCTCGTCGATCTGCCGGAACCGGGCCTCGGAGTCGTCGCCCTCGCCCACCACGTAGCTCTGCATGCGCGCGGCCCGGGCCTTCTGCCAGGCGCTGTCGGTGCCGTCGACCCAGGAGAACACCAGGTCGATGTCGAACGCGATGTCCGCCGCGTGCTCGGCGAACATGTTCTCGATCGTGGGCCAGCTGCGCCCGTACCGCTCGACCGTGCCGCGCACCGCCTCGTCGCGGTGGATCACGCGGCGGGTGAGCGAGTTCTCGACCGGCAGCACGATCTCGTCCTCGCTGAACGCCCACAGCTCGATCTGCACGCCGGTCGCCGCGCCGTACCGCAGCCCGCCGACCGGGCACACGCGGGGCCGGTAGAGCCGGAACGCGCGCGCCTTGGTCGTGGTGGACAGCGCGCCGTCGGCGACCAGCAGGGTCGGGGCCTTCGCGTCGAGCGACTTGACGTAGAACGGCTCGTCCGCACAGGCACGCGCGAGTGCGGCGCGCAGCGCCTTGCGCTCGGCCCGGTCTACTGCGATCACCGGGCGCTCGTCGTTGCCCCGCACCAGGAGGTAGCCCACGCCCGCATCGTCGAGCGCGGCCCGCACGAACAGCAGGTCCTCGACCATCGCGTCCTGCGGGGTCAGGCTCTCGTTGACCAGGCAGTAGCGGCCCTTGACCAGCAGCACGTCGGCGCGGTCGCGCAGGCGTGCCCGGGAGGCCGCGGTGGCGGGCAGCGCGGGCTCGAGATCGGTCTCGGGGGGTGCGAGGTAGACGTCGCGCGGGGCGGGGGAAGAGGAGATAGCAGGTCCGATGGTCGAAGGGGGGATGCGGGACACCGCGGCCTGAGCGAACGGCTCACCACGAGACGACCACTCCGGTGAGGCAGGCAGTGCGAGCGTACCCGGCGGTGGGCCCGGCGTCCCTGTGCGGTGGTCGGCGCTCACAGCGGGACGCGTCGGCCCAGGCCCTGCTCGACGGCGGCCGTCCAGGCGGCCCACGCCGCCTCGGCGTCCTGCACCCCGACCCCCATGCTGTGGAACACGAGGACCTGCGCGTCGTCGGTGCGGCCGGGGTGCGTGCCGACCAGCACGTCGCCGAGCGTGGTGGTGCGTGCCGGGTCGAGCACCCCGGCCTCGTCGGCCTCGACCACGCAGCCGCCGTGGGTCAGGGCCTTCGCGGCGTCGTCGAGCACCAGGAGGTCGGCCCGCGCGGTCACGTCGAGCGCGAGCTCGCGCCGGTCGGGCGCGTACGAGCCGAGGGTCAGCACCGTCGCCCCCGGGGCGATCCAGGCGGCGTGCACGATCGGCGTGCGGCTGAGCGTGCAGGTCGCCACGACGTCGGCCCCGCGCACCGCGTCCTGCGCTTCGCCCACCGCCCGCGCGGGGAGCCCGGCGGCGACCAGGTCGTCGGCCATCGCCTGGGCATGGGCGCGGGTGGGGCTCCAGACGCGGACGTCCGCGAGGGCGCGCAGCGAGGCCAGCGCCAGGGCGACCTCGCGTGCCTGCACCCCGGAGCCCAGCACGCCGACCACGCGGGCGTCGGGCACCGCGAGCACGTCCGCCGCCGCGGCGAGGCCGTGCGCGGTGCGCATCGTGGTGATCGTCGCGCCGTCGAGCACGGCCAGCGGCGTGCCGTCGTCCGGGTCGAGGATCGTCACGAGGCCCTGGACGGTCGGCAGGCCGCGCGCTGTGTTCCCGGGCACCTGCATGCCGAACTTGACCACGACCCCCGTTCGCCCGGGCACGGCGCCCGTCAGCGCGAACACGAGCTGGTCCGGTGCGGGGCCCGGGTGGTAGACGCTGCCGCCGAGTGCGTGGCCACCCGTGGCGAGGGAGGCGAACGCGGACTTCTGGGCGGCGACCGACGCGGCGAGCGGCAGCGCCGCCCGGATGTCGGCGGCGGACAGGACGAGCAGGGTGGCCACGGTCCTCACGACCTCTCGCTGGTCGACGTCACATCGGGTCGGGGTACGCACTGCCGTGAGGTGGAATCTCAGCGTCGGGGCACGGCGCCGCACAAGTCACGATTCGTGCGGTCGACCATGCAGCGTTCCTGAAAGGTTGTCGTGCGCGTGCCCCACGACGTCCTCGATCACCTCGACCACGGCCTGCACCGCGGGCCTCTCGACGCCCGCGCGCGTCCCCACGAGCACGACCTGGCGGTGCACCGGGACGGTGAGCGTGCTGGTGCGCAGCGTCCCGGGGGCGGCGAAGCGCAGCATCAAGGGCGTCGCCAGCGTGGCCCCCAGGCCGTGCGCGGCGAGGGCCAGGGACGTGGCGGTGTCGTTGACCTCGTGCACAGCGCGCGGCTCGAAGCCGGCGGTACGGCACGCGGTGCGCACCGCGACGCCGAAGTGGGTCGACGCGGGCGGGAGCACCCAGTCGAGGTCGGCCGCGTCCCCGAGGGTCAGGGTGGGCGGCAGGTCCCACCCGGGAGCCGACATCAGGGCCAGGTCCTCGCGCAGCAGGGTGCGGTGGGTCGCGCCGTCCTCACGCGGGATGGGGGCATCCGGGTAGTCGAGCCCGAGCCCGAGGTCGACGTCGCCGCGGCGCACGGCGACCGCCACGTCGTCGACCGCGAGCTCACGGCTGCGCAGCTGCACGAGCGGGTGGCGGGCGGCCAGCGCCGCGACGACGGGAGCCAGCAGCGAGGCCGCGACGGTCGCGAAGATGGCGAGCCGCACCGTGCCGACGGCCTCACGCGTGGTGGTGCGCACCGCGTCGCGTGCCTCGTCCTGCGCGGCGAGGAGCAGGGTCGCGCGCTCGGCGAGCACCTGCCCCGCGTCGGTCAGGCGCACGGTGCGGCCCACCCGGCGCAGCAACGGCACCCCGACGGTGGCCTCGAGCGTCGAGAGCTGCTGGGAGATCGCCCCGGTGCTGTAGCCGAGCGCCTGCGCCGCGGCCGACATGGTGCCGCGCTCGGCCAGCGCCTGCAGCGCCCGAAGGCCCGTCCAGGGAAGGTCCATGCACCAGATCTAAACGGTTCGCACGAGTATCTGTCGATAGACGTGAAAGATCCGGGTCCCGAGACTGAGGGGATCCGTGACCGTCCCCCCGGTGGAGGTGGCATGAGCCTGTCCGAGCACCACCGCGGCCCCGTCCCCCGCGCAGCCGAGGTCGTCGTGGTCGGCGGGGGAGTGATGGGGGCCGCCGTCGCGTTCCACCTGGCCGAGGCAGGTGTCGACGTGCTGCTCGTCGAGCGCGACGAGCTCGCCTCGGGCTCCTCGGGCAAGCCCCTCGGCGGTGTCCGCGCGCAGTTCTCCGACCCGCTCAACGTCGCGCTCGGCGCGCACAGCCTGCGGGCCTACCAGGACTTCGGGGTGCGGCCGGGCGCCGACATCGGGCTCGAGCAGGTCGGCTACCTGTTCCTGCTGCGCACCGACGCCGAGGTCGAGCTCTTCACGGCGAGCGTCGCGATGCAGAACGTGCTCGGCGTGCCCAGCCGGATCATCGGGCCCGACGAGGTGCAGCGGCTGTGCCCGTACGTCGACCCCACGCGCTACGTGGCAGCGGCGTACTCGCCCGAGGACGGCTTCGCGCGCCCCGCGGCGGTGGTCGAGGGCTACGTCACGGCGGCCGAGCGGCTCGGCGCGCAGGTGCGCACCGGGTGCGACGTGACCCGCATCGGCACCTCGGGAACGCGCATCACCGACGTGCAGACCACCCGCGGCGTCGTCCGGACGGGCACCGTGGTCTGCTGCGCCGGGGCGTGGTCCCGGGGGGTGGGTGCGCTCGTCGGCGTGGACCTGCCCGTGGAGCCGCTGCGTCGGCAGATCGCGTTCAGCCCCGCGCTCGAGCCCGCGCCGCCACGCATCCCGTTCACGATCGACTACGGCACCACGTTCTACTTCCACAACGCGGGCGACGGGCTCGCCGTGGGTATCGCCGAACCCGACCAGGACGTGGGGTTCGGCGTGGCCTACGACGACGAGCCGCTGCTCGCCGCGCTGCGCGACGCGGCCGCGACCTGCGCCCCCGCACTGCAGGGCGTCCCGCTCGACCACGGGTGGGCCGGGCTGTACGAGATGACCCCCGACCACAACGCGCTGATCGGCGAGGCCCGGGGCGTGAGCCGCTTCCTGTACGCCACGGGCTTCTCGGGGCACGGCTTCCTGCAGGCCCCCGCGGTGGGGGAGGTGGTCCGCGACCTGGTCCTGGAGCGCACCCCGTTCCTGGACGTCGCGGCGTTCCGGGCCGAGCGGTTCGCCCAGGCGGCGCTCCTGACCGAGGCGAACATCATCTGACCCGGCGCACCCGCCCCGGCCCCGACCCGCACCCGACCCCACCCGCACCCCACCCGCCCCGACCCGCACCCGACCCGCGAGGAGCGCCCATGAGGCTCGTCGAACCCTGGGAGCTGCGCGCCGCGTTCGCCCGCAGCCTCTCGGACATGTACGGCACCGAGGTGCCCGCGTACACGACCCTGCTCGACGTCGCGCACGAGGTGAACCGTGACGTCCTCGCCGCGCGCGGCGCCGACGCCGAGCGGCTCGGCAGCATCGACCGGGTCACGGCCGAGCGGCACGGCGCGATCCGGCTCGGCACCCCGCGCGAGATGGCCCAGGTCGCGAGCATCTTCGGCGCGATGGGCATGCACCCCGTGGGCTTCTACGACCTGCGCGAGGCCGCCACGAGCGCCGTGCCCGTCGTCTCGACAGCGTTCCGCCCGATCGCCGCCGACGAGCTCGCGCGCAACCCGTTCCGGGTGTTCACCTCGGTGCTCACGCCGGCCGACCGCCGCTTCTTCTCCCCGGACCTCGCGCGGCGGCTCGACGCGTTCCTGGCCGACCGCGAGGTCTTCGCCCCCGAGCTGCTCGAGCTGGCGGCCCGCGCCGAGGCCGACGGCGGCCTGGTCCGCGCCGACGCCGACCGGTTCCTCGCGCTCGCCACCGCCGCGTTCGAGCTCTCGCGCGAGCCCGTCGACCGCGCCTGGTACGACGAGCTCGAGCGGGTGTCGGCCGTCGCGGCGGACATCGGCGGGGTGCGCAGCACGCACGTCAACCACCTCACCCCGCGGGTGCTCGACATCGACGACCTGTACGCCCGCATGCAGGACCGCGGCATCACGATGATCGACGACATCCAGGGACCGCCGCGCTGGGAGGGGCCGGACGTGCTGCTGCGCCAGACGTCCTTCCGGGCGCTCGCCGAGCCGCGGGCGTTCCGAGGGCCCGACGGCGCCGTCACCACCGACACCCTGCGGGTGCGGTTCGGCGAGGTCGAGGCCCGCGGCATCGCCCTGACCCGCGCCGGGCGGGCGATCTACGACGCGGCGATCGCCGAGGTCCGCACCGCGACCGCCGGCCTCGGCGCCGCCCAGGGGCAGCACGTGGCCCGCGAGATCTGGCGCCGCGACTTCCCCGCGACCGAGCACGAGCTCGCCGAGCGCCGGCTCGGGTACTTCACGTACCGCGCGGTGGCCGGACGCGTCGTCGCCGACCCCATCGTGTACGAGGACTTCCTGCCGATGTCCGCCGCGGGCATCTTCCAGTCCAACCTGACCGCCGACGGGTCCAAGGACGTGACCCAGGAGGGCGTCGCGCTCGACGCCGACTGGATGGCCGGCGTCGTCGGGCGCACGCTGCACGACCCGTTCGACCTGTACGCCGCCCAGAGCGAGGCCTCGGCCGCGCAGGTCTGCGCGGACCTCGACCTCGACCCCGCGACCCTGAGCCCGATCGGAGCGAGACGATGACGACCTCGACCGGAACGACCCCCGACTCCCGCACGTCCCCCTCGCAGGACCCCGACCCGGCCGACCTGCGCTCCGCGGCCCTCGCGGCCCTCGCCCGCCTCGGGGCGCGCGTGCCTGCGGTCACCCCCGGCGCGGCGACGAGCTGGGCGCGGTCGCCGCTCACGGGGGAGGACCTGCTCGAGCTGCCCGTCGCGTCGCCCGCCGACGTCGAGACCGCCCTGGCCGCGGCCCGCGAGGCGTTCGTCGCCTGGCGGACCGTGCCCGCCCCCGTGCGCGGCCGGCTCGTGAAGCGTTGGGCCGAGCTGCTCGCCACGCACCAGGACGACCTCGCCACGCTCGTCACCCTCGAGGTCGGCAAGATCACCGCTGAGGCGCGCGGCGAGGTGCAGGAGATGATCGACGTGTGCGACCTCGCGGTCGGCCTCTCGCGCCAGCTCGAGGGGCGCACGATGCCCTCCGAACGGCCGGGTCACCGGCTGATGGAGACCTGGCACCCGCTGGGTGTCGTCGCGGCCATCAGCGCGTTCAACTTCCCCGTGGCCGTGTGGTCGTGGAACACGGCGATCGCGCTCGTGTGCGGGGACACCGTGGTGTGGAAGCCCTCCGAGCTGGCCCCGCTCAGCGCGCTCGGCGCCGCGGCGCTGCTGGACCGGGCCGCGGCCGAGGTCGGGGCGCCAGCCGGGGTGAGCAGCGTGGTGCTGGGCGGTCGCGAGGTGGGTGACCTGCTGGTGCGCGACCCGCGGGTGGTCCTCGTCGCCGCGACCGGGTCCGAGCGGATGGGGGCCGAGGTAGGCCCCGTCGTCGCGGCCCGCTTCGGGCGCACGCTGCTCGAGCTGGGCGGCAACAACGCGGCGGTCGTCGCACCGTCGGCCGACCTCGACCTCGCGGTGCGCGGCGTGGTGTTCGCCGCGGTGGGCACCGCAGGGCAGCGCTGCACGTCGATGCGCCGGCTCATCGTGCACGAGGACGTCGTCGAGGAGGTCCTGGCCCGGCTCGTGACCGCGTACTCCCACCTGCCCGTGGGCGACCCGCGCGAGCCCGGCACCCTCGTCGGGCCGCTCGTGAGCACAGCCGCGCGCGACGCCATGCTGGCCGCGCTCGCCGAGGCGGTGGCGGACGGCGGCACCGTGCTGGTGGGCGGTGAGCCGCACCCCGTCGAGGGGGCGCCCGGGGCCGCGTACGTCACGCCCGCGCTCGTGCGGATGCCCGCGCAGACGGCGGTCGTCCGCCGCGAGACCTTCGCCCCGATCCTGTACGTGCTGACCTACCGCGACCTCGACGAGGCCGTCGCGCTGCACAACGACGTGCCGCAGGGCCTGTCGTCGGCGATCTTCACGCGGGACCAGCGTGAGGCCGAGCGGTTCATGGCGGCCGACGGCTCCGACTGCGGGATCGTCAACGTCAACATCGGCACGTCGGGCGCCGAGATCGGTGGCGCCTTCGGCGGCGAGAAGAGCACGGGCGGGGGACGGCAGTCGGGGTCGGACGCGTGGCGCGCCTACATGCGCCGCGCGACCAACACCGTCAACTACTCGGACGAGCTGCCGCTCGCGCAGGGCGTCAGCTTCGGCTGAGCACGCACGGCGAGCGGTGGTCACTCGAGCGGCAGCAGTCCCCGCTCCGCGAAGACCTTCTTCGCGGCGAACGTCGCGTTCAGGGCTCGGGGGAAACCGCAGTAGACCGCGGAGTGCAGGAACGCCTCGATGATCTGCTCCGGGGTCAGCCCGACGTTCAGGGCAGCGTTGATGTGGACGTCGAGCTGCGGCTCGCAGCCGCCGAGCGCTGTCAGCATCCCGAGCGTCACCAGCTGCCGATCCCGCGGAGCGAGCGCGGGACGGGCGTAGATGTCGCCGAACCCCCAGGCGACGACCTGATGTCCGAGCTCCGGGGAGATGTCCTTGAGCGAGTCGATGACGTTCGTGCCGGCCGTGCCGTCGATCGCGTCGAGCACCTTCCGGCCGCGCTCGTAGCGTTCCTCGCGCGTCGTCGATTCACTCATGGGTGTGTGCTCCTTGGGTCGGGTCGTCGCTCGCGCGGAGGTCGGCGAGGTCGGCGAGGTCGTGGCGGTAGGTCGCGATCTTGGCGTCGAGCGTCTTCTCATGGCTGAGGAGCAGCGCGATCTGCTCGTGCAGTCCGGTGCGGTGCGCTTCCAGGAGCGCGAGGCGCGCCTCGGTCGTCGGCGTGCCCTCGGCCCGCAGCTCGGCGTACTTCCGCATCTGCGCGATCGGCATCCCGGTCTCGCGGAGACGCAACAGGAACCGCAGCCACTCGATGTCCGACGCCGAGTAGCGGCGCTGGTTCCCCGCGCTGCGGGCGACCGATCGGATCAGGCCCGCACGCTCGTAGTACCGAAGCGTGTGCGCCGACAGCCCGGTCGCAGCCGCCATCTGCGCGACCGTCAGGCCCGGTGTCTCGAACTCGTCTGTCACACCGAGCAGGCTAGAAGTTCGAGCGCGCTCGAAGTCAATCCCTCGGCGCCGACGTCCTCCCAGCGGCGCGGCCACAGACCAGCGGATCAGCGGTCAGGCGGGGCGCGGACGCACCAGGCTCGCGGCGAGCGCCGCCTGCGCGCGGGCGGTGTCCACGTCCTCGTCGTGGACGAGTGCGACGCCCATCCGGCGGTGCACCCGGCTGTCGGCCTTGCCGAACAGCCGCAGGTCGCTGTGCGGCACCCGCAGGGCCTCGTCGACGCCTTCGAACACGACCGCGGCCGCGTCGACCCCGCCGTGCACCACGGCGCTCGCCCCCGGGCTCAGCAGCGTGGTGTCCACGGGCAGCCCCAGGATGGCCCGCGCGTGCAGCTCGAACTCGCTCTGCCGCTGCGTGGTCATCGTGACCATGCCCGTGTCGTGCGGGCGCGGGCTGACCTCGCTGAACCAGACCTGGTCGCCGCGCACGAACAGCTCGACGCCGAACACGCCCAGCCCGCCCAGGTCGTCCGTCACGGCCCGCGCGATCTCCTGCGAGCGGCGGAGCGCGACGGGGGACATGGGCTGCGGCTGCCAGCTCTCGACGTAGTCGCCCGCGACCTGCCGGTGACCCACCGGCTCGCAGAAGTGCGTCCCCACGGTCCCGTCGGTCTCGACCGCGCGGACCGTGAGCAGCGTGATCTCGTAGTCGAAGTCGACGAAGCCCTCGACGATCACGCGACCGCCCTGGACGCGACCACCCTCCTGCGCGTGCTCCCAGGCCGGGGTCAGGTCGGCCGGGCCGTCGAGCCGGCTCTGGCCCTTGCCTGAGCTGCTCATCACCGGCTTGACGACGCACGGGTAGCCGATGCCGTCGACCGCCGCGCGCAGCTCGTCCAGCGAGTCGCAGAACCGGTACGGGCTGGTCGGCAGCCCCAGCGTCTCGGCCGCGAGGCGCCGGATGCCCTCGCGGTCCATCGTCAGCCGGGTCGCGCGCGCCGTCGGGACCACGCGCACCGCACCCTCGGCCTCGAGGTCCACCAGCACCGACGTCGCGATGGCCTCGATCTCGGGCACCACCACGTCCGGCCGCTCGGCTTCGACGAGGGCGCGCAGCGCCTGCGGGTCGGTCATGTCGATCGTGTGCGCGCGGTGCGCGACCTGGTGTCCCGGCGCCCCGGGGTACCGGTCCACGGCGATGGTCTCGACGCCCAGCCGCTGCAGCGCGATCAGCACCTCCTTGCCGAGCTCACCCGAGCCCAGGAGCATCACGCGGGTCGCGGAGGGCGTGCAGGGGGTGCCGAGCGGGGTCATGGCGGGTCCTTCGGGCGGCGGGCGGGTGCCCCGCATTCTGCCGCGCCGCCCGGCGCCGGTGCCACGCGGTGACCTTCTCGACGAGCCGGGACGTACCGGGACGCATACGATCAAAAGGGTCGGGTGTGAGAGCTCGGCGCACAGGTGGGCCGGCCCGTTCCGGACGCCGGCCCCCGTCTCGGTCAGGGGGGACCATCTCGTGAAGACACGCACACTCACCGCCTCCGTCGCCGCCGCAGCGTTGCTGCTCGGCATGACGGCATGCTCGAGCTCCGACGACTCCGCCGACGACGCATCCGGCTCCGCGTCGGACGGCGGGTCGTCGAGCGGGGCCACGCTCACCTACTGGGCCAGCAACCAGGGCACGAGCCTGGACAACGACAAAGAGGTCCTGACGCCCGTCCTGGCCGCGTTCACCGAGCAGACCGGCATCCCGGTCGACCTCGAGGTCATCGGGTGGAACGACCTGCAGACCCGCATCCAGACGGCGGTGACCTCGGGCCAGGGGCCCGACGTCGTCAACATCGGGAACACCTGGGCGGCCTCGCTGCAGGCCACCAACGCGTTCATGCCGTTCGGCTCGGAGGAGATGGACGCGATCGGCGGTGCCGACAAGTTCGTGGAGACGGCGCTCGCGACCGGTGGCGTCGAGGGGCAGGACCCGACGTCGGTGCCGCTCTACGGGCTGGCGTACGGGCTCTACTACAACAAGGCGATGTTCGAGCAGGCCGGTCTGCAGCCGCCCACGACGTGGGAGGAGATGGTGACCGCAGCACAGACGCTGACGGACCCGAGCACCGGGGTCTCGGGCATGGTGCTCGCCGCGGGCAGCTACACCGAGAACAGCCACTTCGCGTTCATCAACGCCACCCAGAACGGCGAGGAGCTGTTCGACAGCGACGGCGCCGCGACGTTCACCTCGGACGGGGTCGTGGACGGGATCTTGCGCTACGTCGACCTGATGCAGTCGGACAAGGTCGTGAACCCCTCGAACGCGCAGTACGACAACGGCGCACTGGCGGTCGCGGACTTCGCGAACGGCAAGGCCGCCATGATCCTCACGCAGAACAACGCCGGTGCGACGCTGAGCGCCAACGGCATGACGGACGACCAGTACGGGGTCGTCGCCTACCCCGCACCGGAGGGCGCCGAGTCCGACGTCGCGAGCCACGTCGCGGGCATCAACCTCTCGATCTTCGACAACACCGACGCCAAGGACGAGGCGCTGCAGTTCGTGAAGTACATGACCAGCCCCGAGGTGCAGAGCACGCTCGGTCGGCCGTTCTCCACGCTGCCCGTGCTGAACGACGCGGAGGCGACGTTCACCGACAACGCCGAGCAGGCGCAGACCTTCATCGACATCTACAACACCCGCTCCGCCCCGCTGCCGCTGGTCCCGTCCGAGGACCAGTTCGAGAGCACGGTGGGCAAGGCTATGAACCAGATGTTCGCGACGGTCGCCACGGGAGGCAGCGTGAGCGCCTCCGACGTGAAGGCCGCACTGCAGACCGCCCAGGACCAGGTCGCCGCCACAGCCGGCTGACGTCCGGAACTCGTCTGACATAGGAGGCGCACGGTGGCCACCACCTCGGTCTCGGAGCGGGACGACGCGGAGAAAGGTGTCCCGCCGCGTCCGGTCCGGCGACGTCGACGCCAGGGGTGGTGGCTGCCGTACGCCATCCTGGCGCCGGCGGTCCTGTTCGAGCTCGTGATCCACGTCGTGCCGATGATCACCGGCCTCTGGATGAGCTTTCGCGGGCTGACGAAGTTCTTCATCAGCGACTGGACGGCAGCCCCGTTCACCGGGCTGCGCAACTACCGGCTCGCGGTCGACGTGAACGGGGCCGTGGGGGAGGCCCTGTTCAAGTCGTTCCTGGTGACCTGCGGGTTCACCGTGCTCGTCGTCGCGTTCTCCTGGGCGTTCGGGATGGCGGCGGCGGTCGTGCTGCAACGCTCGTTCCGGGGGCGGTCCGGCTGGCGCACGCTGTTCCTGGTGCCCTACGCGCTCCCCGTGTACGCGGGGGTGCTGACGTGGAACTTCATGCTGCAGCGGGACACGGGGATGGTGAACCACCTGCTGGTCGAGGACCTGGGGCTGCTGACCGAGAAGCCGTTCTGGCTGATCGGGTCCAACGCGTTCGTCTCGGTGGTGGTCGTGGCGATCTGGCGCATGTGGCCGTTCGCCTTCCTCATGCTCATGGCCGGGCTGCAGTCGGTGCCGCAGGACGTCTACGAGGCGGCGGCCGTCGACGGCGCGCACGCGTTCCGCACGTGGCGCTCGATCACGGTGCCGATGCTGCGGCCTGTGAACACGGTGCTCGTGCTCGTGATGTTCCTGTGGGTGTTCAACGACTTCAACACCCCGTACGTGCTGTTCGGGACCGCGCAGCCGACCTCGGGCGACCTCATCTCGTTCCACATCTACAACGCCACGTTCCTCACCTGGAACTTCGGCCTCGGCGCAGCCATGTCGGTGCTGCTGCTGCTCTTCCTGCTGCTCGTGGCGGGCATCTACCTGCTCGTCCTGAACCGGAGGTCCCGCCGTGCATGACACCACCGCGTTCAAGGTGTTCCGGGTCGTGGTCGTGGTGGTGCTGGCGACGTTCACGATCCTGCCGCTGTGGGTCATGGTGGGGTCGTCGGTCAAGCCGTTGGCCGACGTGCGGGGCACGTTCACGTGGTGGCCCACCGAGTTCACGCTCCAGCCGTTCGTGGACATGTGGAGCACCATCCCGCTGGCCCGCTACTTCATGAACAGCGTGATCGTCTCGACCGCGGCGACTCTCGCCAGCGTCGCGATCGCGATCTTCGCGGCGTACGCCGTCTCCCGGTACCGGTTCCGCGGGCGGACGGCGTTCACGACCACGGTGCTCTCGACGCAGATGTTCCCGGGGGTGCTGTTCCTGCTGCCGCTGTTCGTCATCTTCGTCAACATCTCGCAGACGTTCGGCGTGCAGCTCATCGGCAGCCGGATCGGCCTGATCATCACCTACCTGACGTTCTCGCTGCCGTTCGCGATCTGGATGCTCGCCGGGTACTTCGACGGCATCCCGCGCGAGCTCGACGAGGCCGCGCGGGTCGACGGGTGCTCACCGCTCGGCGCGCTGTTCCGCGTCGTGCTGCCTGCCGCGCGGCCCGGGGTCATCGCGGTGGCGATCTACGCGTTCATGACCGCGTGGGGCGAGGTGCTGTTCGCGTCCGTGCTCACGTCGCAGAGCAACCGCACCCTGTCGATCGGGCTGCGCGAGTACTCGACCCAGATCAACGTCTACTGGAACCAGGTCATGGCCGCCTCGCTCGTCGTGAGCGTGCCCGTCGTGATCGGGTTCCTGCTGCTCCAGCGCCAGTTCGTCGCGGGCCTGACCAGCGGATCGGTCAAGTAGCCGCAACACTGTTGTGCTACAAAGCCGGGTGACCGAACGCTCTGGCGCCCCCGCGGCTGCCGCACGCCCCCGCACCACGACGACCGCCGGCCCCGCCGCGGGCCGACCCCCGCGTCCCACCGCGGGTGTCGTGCACCTGCTGGCCCTGGTGCTCGTGAGCCTCAACCTGCGCGGTGCGATCGCCGCGGTCTCGCCGGTGCTCGACGACATCCGGGCCGACCTCGGGCTGGGTGCCGGGACCGCCGCGCTGCTCACCACGCTGCCCGTGCTGTGCTTCGCGCTCGGCTCGCTCCTTGTGCCTGGCATAGCGCGCCGGTGGGGCGTCGACCGGGCCGTGATCACCGCGCTGCTGGTCATCGCCGCGGGCATCGCGCTGCGGCCGTGGGGTGGTGCGGTGCCGCTGCTCGTGGGCACCGTCGTGATCGGGGCCGGCATCACGATCGGCAACGTCCTGATCCCCGTGCTGGTCAAGCGGGACTTCTCGCGCCGGCTCAACACCGTGACGGCGGTGAGCACCGCCTCGCTCACCACGGGGGCCGCGATCACAGCCGTGCTCATGACCCCGCTCGCGCACGTCCTGGGTTGGCGTGCCGCGACAGCCGTGTGGGCGGTCATGGCCGCCGGCGGGGCGGCGCTGTGGTGGCGCTCGTCGCAGGGCCGGGGCGAGGTGGAGCTGCCGCGCACGCGAGGGCGCTCGCCCGTGTGGCGCGCCGGCGGGGCCTGGGCGCTCGCGGTCTACTTCGGGACGCAGTCCGGCTCGTACTACGCGGTCACCGCGTGGCTGCCCGGGATGCTGCGCGACATGAGCGGCCTGAGCGCCGACGCTGCCGCGCTCGCGATGTCCACGTTCCAGGTGCTCGGGATCGTGGGCGCGCTGGCCACGCCCGTGCTCGTCGCACGCACCCGGTCGCCCCGCGTGCCGGCGGTGATGTTCGGGCTCCTCTGGGCCGCGACGTTCGTCGGGCTCCTGCTGGCTCCCGGACTGTGGGCCGTGTGGATCCTGCTCGGGGGAGCCGTGCAGGGCGGTGGGATCTCCGTCGCGTTCATCCTCATCGCCCGTCGCGCGGTCGACGCGGACGTCGCGCGCTCGCTGTCGGCGATGGTGCAGGCCGTCGGATACAGCCTGGGCGCCGGGCTGCCCGTGCTCGTGGGGGTGCTCTCGGGGGCCGGGTGGACGATCCCGCTGGGCGTGATGGCGCTCGTGGCGCTGGTCATGGCCGGCAGCGGGTTCGCCGCCGGCAGCTCGGGGACGATCGGCCACGCCGCGCCCCGAGCGGCTGAGGTGCCGGTCGCGGTCTGACGGCGTTCGCGGCTCGCGCGGCGGTCCGCGCGCGGCTGCGGGTCAGTGCGCCCGGTCGCGGTCCTTGCTCGGCTGCACGCGCTTGGGCTCGCCCGGCATCTTCGGGTACTCGGGCGGGTAGGGCAGGTCCTCGTGCCCGTGGTCGCGCTCGTCCCGGTCGGCCATGTCCAGCAACGGCTGGATCGAGTACCCGGGGCCGTCGACGGCACTCAGCGGTGCGAACAGGTCGCCGACGTCGGCGAAGCGCCCCGGCATGGTCGTCACGTCGAAGTCGTCGGGGGCCACGACCGTGAGCTCGTCCCAGGCGAGCGGTGCGGAGACCGTGGCCCGGGGGTTGGCGCGCACCGAGTACGCCGAGGCGATGGTGCGGTCCCGGGCCATCTGGTTGTAGTCGATGAAGATCCGCCGCCCGCGCTCCTCCTTCCACCAGTGCACGGTCACCAGGTCCGGCAGGCGGCGCTCGACCTCGCGGCCCAGCGCGATCGTCGCGCGCCGGGCCTGGGTGAACGTCCACCGCGGCGCGATCGGCACGAACACGTGCAGCCCGCGTCCGCCCGAGGTCTTGGGCCAGCCCTCCATGCCGCACTCGTGCAGCACCTCGCGCACCACGGGGGCGACCCGCACAGCGTCGGAGAAGTCCGTGCCCGGCTGCGGGTCCAGGTCGATGCGCAGCTGGTCGGGTGCCTCGACGTCGTCGCGGCGCACCGGCCACGGGTGGAACGTCAGCGTGCCGAGGTTCGCGGCCCACGCCACGACCGCCAGCTCGGTGGGGCACACCTCGTCGGCCGTGCGCCCGCTCGGGAACGCGATCCGCGCCGTCTCGACGTACGGGGGAGCGCCCTGTGGGATGCGCTTCTGGTAGAACGCGTCGCCCGACGAGTCGGTCCGCGTCGCGAGCCGCGCACCCTCGAACACCCCTTTGGGCCAGCGCTCGAGCGTCGTCGGCCGGTCGAGGAGCGCCGCGAGGATGCCGTCACCCACCGACAGGAAGTACTCGACCACGTCGAGCTTGGTGATCCCGCGCGCGGGGAAGACGACACGGTCGGGACTGCTCACGCGGACGGTGCGACCTCGCACGTCGAGCTCGACCGCCGGCGTCTTCGTGGGCGCCATGGGAGCCAACCTAGACGCGCGCGGCGAGCCCGTCGCGGCGACGCCCGCCCGGCCGCCGTGCGTTCACTGCTTCTCGACGCGGCCCGTCCCGTCGACCGTGCTCGTGACCTGCGGGTCACCGGTGTAGCGGACCGACCCGGTGCCCGAGACGTGCGCGTCGAGGGTGCCGGTCGCGTTGACGTCCGCGCTGCCCGTGCCGGAGATCTCCACGGTGGTGTCCTCGGTCACCAGACCGGGGGCGTCGTAGGACCCGGTGCCCTCGACCGAGACGTCCTGACGGGCCGCCGTGCCCTCGAGGCGCACGTCGCCCGTGCCCGCGATCCGCACGTCGAGGCTGTCGACCTCGATCGGTTCGAGCCGCACCGAACCGCTGCCCTCGGCCCGGATCGTCAGCCCGGCCTGCGCCGCGATCTGCCCTTCGATGCTCCCCGACCCGCTGAGCGTGAGCTGGTCGACGTCCGGCAGCACGAGGTCGTACTGCACGTCCCCGAGGTCCCCGAGGGCCGACGAGACCCCCAGCGTGAGCTCGCCGTCTTCCGTCACCGCCGTGAGGTCGTCGATGACGTTCTCTCCCGCCGTGACGGTGAGAGAGGCGGTGGGACCGACGCCGATCACGAGCCGGCCCGGGGTCTTCAGGTGCACCCGCGTCGGGTCGTCGATCTCGCGCTGCTCGCTCGTGCTCGGCCCGGGGTCCAGCACCACGCGTGAGCAGCCGCCGGTGGCCACCACCAGGCAGGCGACGGCCACGCCCGCCAGCGCGACGATCCTTCGACGGTTCATGACCTCGTCCTCTCGATCCCCGCAGGCGGCCGCGAGCGGCAGACCGTCCTCGTGTGTTCGCCCTGGCCGCGGCGTCTGTTGTCCGCGCTGGGTGGGTGGCGTCGATCCTCCCACCAGGACGCCGCAGGTCGCATGGTCGATCCCGACGGCCACGGCCTCGTCGGGACAGAACGGCGACGGGCGCCGCACGGGGGCCGGAGCCTCCCGCGCGACGCCCGTCGTCGTCCCGACCGTGTGTGCGGTCGACCGGGGGTCAGGCGAACCGGCGCCGCGCGAACGCGGCCAGTGCCCCACCCAGACCGAACAGCGCGATCGCCGCGGTGCCGCGCCCGAGCGAGCTCGCCCCTGCACCGTCCGCCCCCGCGATGTCGATCGAGTACGCCGTGACGGACTCCGCACCCTTGGGGCCGCCGTAGGCCATCGACTCGTCGGCCGCCCGCGCCGCACCCGCCTCGATCACGGCGTACTTCACGCCGTAGTCGGCGGCCGTGGCCGCGCCGGTCTCGACCAGCACCGAGGTGCCCTGCTCGGAGAGCTGCTCGGCGCCGTCGACGAGGGCCGGTGCGCCGCCCGCCGCCGTGCCGAGACCCTCGGCCAGGGTCTGCGAGCCGTCCGCCGCGGTGCGCAGACCCGCGGAGAGCTGGTTCGCGCCGACCGAGAGCTGCCCGGTGCCGGCTGCCAGCTTCGAGGACCCGGCAGCGAGCTGGCTCGTCCCACCGGCGAGCTGCGACGAGCCGGACTTGAGAGCCGTGGCGCCGGCGGACAGCTGCCCGAGTCCGCCGACGAGCGTCTTCCCGCCCGCGGACAGCTGCCCGACGCCCGCGCTCAACGACCCGACACCGCCGCGCAGCGTCCCGTCGGCCTTGGTCTGGCCTGCGACTCCGACACCTGCTCGCACCTTGGCGACCACGCCCGCCGTGAGCGCATCGACGCCGCCCGCGGCGAGGTCGAGTCCTTCCTTCAGCCCGGGCGCCTTCGGGTCGCAGGCGCCGCTGGCGGCGTTGGACAGGCCGCACCGGGCGCCCTGCACCTTGGCGACGATCGAGCTCGTCAGGCCGGTGAGGCCCTTGAACGCCGAGGCCAAGGAGACGGGTGTCGTGGGCGCTGCGGCGTACGTCGCCGGGTCGTACAGGGTTGCTAGGCCTTGGAACTGGGCCTGCTGGGTGGGGTCCGTGGTCTGCGCGGCGAGCCCCTGGAACAGCTGGTGGAGCGCCCCCATCTGCGTGGCGTCGGTCGCCACGCTCACGGTCGCGGTGGTCGAGGAGAGGACTCCGAAGACCGTCGCGAGACTCGACTGGACGGCCTGCAGGGCGGTCAGCCCGTCGAGCAGGGACGTCACCCCGTTCTTCAGCGTCGTGATGCCGTCCTGGATCGGCTTGGCCTGGGCGGGGACGCCACCGATGTCGTCGTACATCTTCGCGAGCCCCTGGTCCATGGTCGTGAGCCCGTCGCTGACCGCCGTGAGGCCGCCCAGGAGCTCGGGCACCTTGGCACCGGCCGAGGACAGGCCGGTGTCGAGCGCGGCGGCGCCGGTCGCGAGCTGCTGCGCGCCGGCATCGGCCGAGCGGGCCCCGGTCGCGAGCGCGGCAGCGCCGTCGTCGGCCGTCGCGGCGCCCGCGGCGAGCTTGGCGGCTCCCGGGGCGGCGGTGTCGTTGAGGCCGGCCGAGAGCTTGTCGGCGCCCGCCTGGAGCTGGAGCAGCCCGTCGAGGAGCGTCGCGGCGCCGTCGCGCAGCTTGAGCAGGTTCGCGTCGATCTCGGTGGCGCCTGCGGTGAGGGCGACACCGCTCGCGGCGCCGCCGGCGTAGCTGGCCGACCCGCCCTTGAAGGACGGGCTGGTGAGCGGCGAGACGGGCAGCACCGAGACGTTCGCGGGCGGGATCTCGCCGCGCGTGATCTGGGCGGTGTAGCCGAACTCGGCCGTCGGGGAGCCGATGGGCGGGAACAGCGTCATGGTGTAGCTCATCTTGGTGCCGCCGCGGCCGTCGCCGGCCATGTTGGCCTCGTCGGACGTGACGGCGGTGAAGGTGGACGGCAGCGTGGTGGTGAGCTGGCCGACCACGGGGACGACGGTCTCGGCGGTCGCGGTGACCTGCTTGCCGGTGCCGTCGTCGTACGTGACCTCGTCCTGCCGGGTGGTCAGGTTGGTCACCGTGTAGCGGACCTCGAGCGTGCCGGACCTGCCGACGACCGCGCCCGGGCTGACCTTCTCGCCGTCGAGGAGATACTCGACGGCGACGCGGACGGGCAGCTCGCCGGTGAAGTCGCTCACTGTGCGCAGCCGCTTCTCGCCGTCGACGGTGACGGTGGTCTGCATCGCGCCGTCCTCGAGCGTGAAACCGCCGAAGCCATCGAGGTTGCGCAGCCCCTTGGTCGAGACGGGGTTGCTCACGGTCGTGGTGCCGTGGCCGGTGAACGCGAGCTGTTCGTAGACGCGCGCGACCTGGAGCCTGCCGTTGGCGTCGAGCCGGGCCTGGACGGTCTCGGTGTTGGTCACCACGACGTCCGCGTCTGACGCGGCGCGCACGGCACCGGCCGCGGTGGCGGGTGCGGCGGCGACGAGCAGCGCGAGCGGGAGCCCGAGCGTCGCGACGCCGGCCCGGCGCAGGGTGGTGCGGCGCAGCGAGGTACGGCGCAGGGCGGTGCGGCGCAGCGTGGCGCGGTGCGGGTGGGGTGCGGTCATGTCAGGCCTCCGGGGCGGGCTCGAAGGGGCGGTACGCGGCGGGCTCGGAGGTGCGGGTCGAGGGGCGTGCGCGCGTGGCGTCCGGCGGGGGAGCGTCGTCGTGCTCCACCGCGCGGTCGTGCTCGACGGTGGGCCCGAGCAGCGCGGTCGCGAAGAAGCCCGCGCCTGCGGTGAGGAGCACGGCGGTCGCGGCGACGGGGGAGGTCGTGACGAAGCCGGACGGGTCGGCCGCGTACGCGGCCTCGTACGAGCCGGCCATGGCGGCGGCCCCGAGCAGCGCGGCCCACAGCGGCAGACGTCCCCGGGTGCCGGCGCCGACGGCGAGGCACACGAGCAGCACGACGAGCACCGCGACGGCCCGGCCGCTGGGTGCGTCGGGCAGTGCAGAGGCGCGCAGCAGGTAGCCGAGCCACGCGGCGGCGAAACCGACCGCGAAGGCCGCGGCACGCTGGCCGGGCGTGCGGTCGGGCACGAGCCCGAGCGCACCGCCGAGTGCCGCCCCGAGCAGTGCGACCCCTTGGACCTCGGGGCCGAGCACGCCGGACAGCAGGACGGTGAGGGTCGCGAGCACGGCGAGGAAAGCCCCCGCGAGCACGTGTCTGGTCATGACCACCTCGTTGTGGTGTGAGTCGTGGAGGCAGGGCCGGGAGCGAGGACGACCGGGTCCGACCTGGGACCTAGGTCCCGCCGGACCGAGCAGCCACTGTCTAGCAGCGCCTGACGTGGGTGGAACAGTGAGTACTAGGTACTTCCCCGGCGCGGCGGCAGATCGTTATCGGCCCGTGACCTCTGGGGGGAGGGGAGCGGTATGTCCCTCTCTGCCCCACCAGTCCGACCTGCGAGGTGCGGAGAGCGGGGGGCGGTGCTCCACTGGAAGTCGTCACATACGTGACACCCGACGTCGGGCGCCTCGCGTCTGCGGGGAACGTCGTCGCCACGGAACCCTGCGGGGGCAGAGGGAAGAGGCACATCGTGAGCGAGCAGTCCGGAACGAGCAGCACCAGCACGAGCAGCACCAGCAAGAGCCACAGCGCGCTCGACAGCGCGCAGGGCATGACCACGATCGCGGACACCGTGGTGAGCACCATCGCCGGCCTGGCGACCAAGGAGATCCAGGGTGTGCACGGGCTCGGCAGCGGTGCCTCACGCACCGTCGGGGCCCTGCGCGACCGGATCCCCGGCACGCACCCCAACTACTCGCAGGGAGTGGGCGTCGAGGTCGGCGAGAAGCAGGCCGCCGTGGACGTCTCGGTGATCGTCGAGTACGGCGTGGCCATCGCCGACGTCGCGTCGGCGATCCGCCAGAACGTCATCTCGTCGGTCGAGCGGATGACGGGCCTGGAGGTCTCCGAGGTGAACATCACCGTGGTCGACATCCACCTCCCCGACGAGGACGACAGCGGCGACTCGGGCGGCAAGGACAGCAGCCAGCAAGGGTCGCGCGTGCAATGAGCGACCCCGCACCGTCCCCCGGGGCGCACGTCCCGAAGGACCCCAGCCCGGCGGACGACCTCGCGCCCGTCGGGTCGGTCGAGCCCGCGGACATCGTGGAGGCCGCGGTGCTGGCCGTGCCCGGCGTGGCGCGACTGTCCGGCGGGGCCGCCACCTACCTCCCCGGCCGACGCGTCGCCGGCGTCCGGCTCGATCCCGGACGCACCGAGGTGCACGTGGTCGTGACGCTCGATCGGCCGGTCCCCGACGTCGCCGACGCGGTGCGCGCCGCGGTCCAGCAGGTGCGCCCCGCGCCGGTCGACGTCCACGTCGACGACCTCGAGGTCCCCGACACCTGATCTCTTCCGACACCTGGAGCTGACATGTCCATCTCCGTCATCGGTCTGTTCGTCGGCATCCTGCTGGCGATCGCCGCCACGTTCGGCGGCTTCGGAGGCTTCCTGCTCGCGGTCGTCCTCGGAGCCATCGGTCTGCTCATCGGCATGCAGATCGAGGGTCGGCTCGACATCGGGTCGATGATCCAGGGCCGCCGTCGTGGCTGACGTCGCCGACGAGCCCGGCAGCCGCGGCACGACCCACGTCGAGGACCGTGCCGTGACCCACCTGGCCGCCCGCTCCGCGCTCGAGGTCGACGGCGTGGCGAACGCACGCGACGTCTCGGGGCGGGTGTCCCACCTGCTCGGGCGGGACTACCCACGCACCACAGTGACGACGGCGGGGCAGCGTGCGCGGCTCACGCTCGAGATCGCACTGCTGTGGCCGCGCTCCGCGTCCGAGGTCGCGGCGGCCGTGCGGGACCGGGTGCGCGAGCAGCTCGGGTCGCTGCTCGACATCCAGGCCGACTCGGTGGCCGTCGAGGTGCGGCGCGTCGTGTCGGTGCCCCCCCGCGAAGGGGCCCGGGTCCGATGAGCGCGCAGCACCTGGCCCCCGGGTCGACCCCGCTGCGGCCGGCCCGCGAGCTCACGGGCTCCGGGGTGATCGGCGTGGTGGGCGTCGTGCTCGCGGTGCTGACGGTGGCCCTCGGCGTCGCCCTCGTGCGCGACGCGCTCGTCGCCGCCGGCGTCCTGTCGGGAACGACCTGGTACAGCTCGGCGGTCGACGCGCTCGACGGGCTCGAGCCGACCACGGGCGTGCTGATCGCGGGCATCGTGCTCGCGCTCGTGGGCCTGTGGCTCGTGGTCGTCGCGTTCCGCCGGCGTCGGCGCAAGACCCTGCAGCTGCAGTCGGCCGCGGGGGTGGGGCTGCGCCCCAAGGCCCTGGCCCGCCTGGCCAAGGCCGCCGCCGCCGACGTCGACGGGGTGCTCGAGGCCCGCGCGGGTGCGAGCCGCTCGACGGTCGACGTCGAGATCCTCACGACCGGTGACCGGAACACCGCGCTGCGGGTGCGGGACGTCGTCGCGGCACGGCTCGCGCCGCTCAAGCGCCCACCGCGCGTCAACGTCCGCGCGCGTGCCTCGCACGCCCACGAAGGGACAACCCCATGAGCCGCTCCGTGCTCGGCTGGGACCGGGCCGTGGCCTGCGTGCTGGGCATCGTGCTCCTGGTCGCAGGTCTCCTGGCCATCGCCTGGTGGGGCGGCTACCTCGACTCGTGGTGGACCCCTCCCGACCAGCTCGCGACGGGCGGTGCGGCCGACCAGGTCGACCAGTCGTGGTGGCCGTGGGCGGCGGGCGTGCTCGGTCTGCTGCTCGTGCTGCTGGGCCTGCGCTGGCTGTGGGGGCACGTCCCGCGTCGCGGGGCGGGACCGCTCCGGCTCGAGGGGTCGAGCCCGTCGGGTGCGCTGAGCATCGACGCGAACGAGGCCACCCGCGCCGCCGCCGACGTCCTCGCCGGGACGCCGGGCGTGCGGTCCGCGAGCGGTTCGTTCATCCGGGACCGTGGCGAGCTCGTCGCGGGGCTCGTGGTCACGGTCGACCCGACCGCCGATCTCGACGGCGTCGGGTCCGCGATCGAGGTCGCGAGCGCTGACCTGCACCGGGTGCTGGGCCGTGACGACGTGCACCTGCGGGCGCAGGTGCACGTCGCCAAGGACGAGCAGCGGGGATCGCGCGTCACCTGACGGGTGCGCGCCGATGCCCCGGGGTCAGAGCGCCGCCGTCAGAGGACGCTGAGCTCGCGCTCGAGGTCGTCGAGCCCGAGCGCACCGATCGACAGCGCAGCGGTGTGCCAGGCACGCAGGTCGAAGACCTCCCCGACCGCTTCCCGACGGGCACGGGCCGCCGCCCTGCCCGCGAGCCAGGCCCGCTCGCCGAGCTTGTAGCTGATGGCCTGCCCGGGCCAGCCCAGGTAGCGCACGACCTCGCTCGCCACGAACTCGGCGGGCGAGCCCGAGCGGGCCGCGAAGAACTCCTCGCCCAGCTCGGCGGTCCAGACCTCGCCCGGGTGGAACGGCGAGGACGCGGGGATCTCGAGGCCCAGGTGCATGCCGATGTCGATGATCACGCGCACGGCGCGCATCCGCTGACCGTCGAGGTAGCCCAGGCGGGCGCCCGGGTCCTTGAGGTAACCGAGCTCGTCCATGAGCCGCTCGGCGTACAGGGCCCAGCCCTCGGTGGTGGCCGAGACCGAACCGACGCTCACCTGGAAGCGCGAGAGCTCGCCCGCGCGGTAGGCCCACTGGCCGAGCTGCAGGTGATGGCCGGGCACGCCCTCGTGGTACCAGGTGCTGATGAGGTCCCAGGTGGGGAACCGGGTGCGCCCCAGCGTCGGCAGCCAGGTGCGGCCCGGACGCGCGAAGTCGAGCGACGGGCGCGTGTAGTAGGGCGCGGCGGCGGCGCCGGGCGGGGCGATCATGGCCTCGACGCGGCGCACCGGCTCGGCCACGTCGACCACTGTGCCGTCGAGCTCGGCGATCGCGGTGTCCATCATGCGCTGCAGCCAGGCACGGACCTCCTCGACGCCCTCGACCGCCTCGCCGTGCACGTCGAGGTGCGCGAGCGCCTGCGCGGGGGTCGCACCCGGCAGCACGCGATCGGCCTCGGCGAGCATCTGCTCCTCGATCCGGGCGAGCTCCTCCCAGCCCCACGCGTACGCGTCCTCGGGGTCGAGCGTCGCACCGATGCTGGCGCGGGCCGAGACCAGGTAGCGCTCGCGGCCGACCCCGTCCGGGGTGCCCTCGACCGCCGGCAGGTACTCGGTCGCGATCCACGCGCGCAGCTCGTCGACGCCGTCCGCGGCGGACCGGGCCGCCGCGTCGAGCTCGGCGCGCAGCGAGGCCGGTCCCGCGGCGACGAAGCCCGCGTGCCAGCCCGGCTCCTCGCCGCGCGGCAGCCACGCGGCGAGCTGGTCGACCACCGCGGCGGCCTGGCGCGGTGCGCTCACGTGGCCGCGGCGCAGCCCCTCGGCGAGCGAGCGGCGGTACGACCGGGCGGACTCGGGCACGCGGGCCATGCGGCGGGCCACGACGGCCCAGTCCTCGTCGGTGGCCGTCGGCATCATGAGGAAGATCGACTGGAGCTGGTGCACGGGCGAGCCGATGGGGCGCAGGCTCACGAGCAGCTCGCCCGTGTCGTGCGCCGCGAGCCGGGCGCCGATGCGTTCGCGCAGCAGCGTCGCGCAGCGCCGGTCGTCGTCGTTCTCGAGCCGCGCCGTGTCGAGCCTGCCGAGCACGTCGCACGCGGCTCGGGCCCAGGCCGCGTCGGCCTCGGGGGAGAGGTCGGGCATGCGGTCGTCGCCGGGGCGGATGCCCAGCGCGGTCCCGACACCGGGATCGAGGTCGGCGAGCGTCTCGACCCACTGGTCGGCGAGCTCGCGGGCGGTGGGCGTGGTCGGTGCGGAGAGCTGTGTCACTGCCCCACCGTATCCGGGGCCGTGGCCGCGCCCGGTCGGGTCATCAGCCGGCGAGGTCGGGCGCGGGGGGCGGGGTCGGGGCCTGGGTCACCGGGGCGCCGTGGTGCTGCGCGCGGTTCCCGGCCACCAGCGTGAGCGTGCCGAGGGCGAAGACGCCGCCCGAGACGAGCAGCGCGACCGGGCCGTCGCCCACCTTGAGGCACGTCGCGCCGAGCCCGGCGCCGGCGCCCATCGCGACGACCGCCAGGAAGCGGTGGCGCCACTGGTGCGGGGTCTGGCTGCCGCCGCCCAACCGCGACTCGCGCGTGAGGTTGGCGAGGGTGTTGGTGACGACCACGGTGGTGATGTCGGTGTTGCCGACGGGCTTGACCGCCGCGACCTGCGCACCCATCAGCGCGGCGAGGAGCGCGGTCAGCGTGGCCTCGGCGGTGCCGCCGATGTCGCCGGCCAGCACCCACCAGCCGGTCAGGGCGAGGATCAGGGCGGTGCCCGACACGAGCAACCAGACGCTGCGTCGCGGCAGCCCCACGGGGTGCCCGCGCCCGACGACCCGGCCGCCGAGCACCGACCCGAGGGCGAAGCCGACCAGCGCGAGCGCGTTGTTGAGCAGCGGTATGCCGTCCACCCCGACGAACGCGAAGGCCACGAACAGCACGTTGCCGGTCATGTTGCCGGTGAACACCCGGTCCAGGGCGAGGTAGCTGACGGCGTCGATCGCACCGGTCGCGGCGGTGAGGAGGAGCAGACCCGTGGTGAACAGGCCGGCGGCGGAGCGGGGCATCAGGAGTCCTCCAGCAGGGTGTCAGCAGGTGGAACTCGAGGTCGAGCTCGACCGAGCGGGCCGCGGTCAGCGGGCCCGAGGCGTCGAGCACGTCCTGGTGGGCAACCTAGCCCCTCTGCGGTCGGATGGCCTGACACGGTCGGCCGGGTCGTCAGCGGCCGACCGTGACGCAGCCGACGGCGGAATATCGGCTGCGGGGTTGGGGTTCCAGCGCACAAGTGGTTGAATGTTTGACAACCTCGGAGTCGCAGGAGCAGGAGCACCACATGCCTCAGATGCAGTTCGGCATCTTCACCGTCGGCGACGTCACGACCGACCCCACCACCGGTCGCACGCCGACCGAGCACGAACGGATCAAGGCGACGGTCACGATCGCCAAGCACGCCGAGGACGTCGGCCTCGACGTCTTCGCGACGGGCGAGCACCACAACCCGCCGTTCGTGCCCTCGTCGCCCACCACGCTGCTCGGGTACGTCGCCGCGCAGACCGAGCGCATCCTGCTGTCGACCTCGACCACGCTCATCACGACGAACGACCCGGTCAAGATCGCCGAGGACTACGCCTACCTCCAGCACCTCACCGACGGGCGCATGGACCTCATGATGGGCCGCGGCAACACCGGCCCCGTGTACCCGTGGTTCGGCAAGGACATCCGCCAGGGCATCAACCTGGCCGTCGAGAACTACGCGCTGCTGCACCGGCTGTGGCGCGAGGACGTGGTCGACTGGGAGGGCAAGCACCGCACGCCCCTGCAGTCGTTCACCGCGACGCCCCGCCCGCTCGACGGCGTGCCGCCGTTCGTGTGGCACGGCTCGATCCGCAGCCCCGAGATCGCCGAGCAGGCCGCCTACTACGGCGACGGCTTCTTCCACAACAACATCTTCTGGCCCATCGAGCACACCCGGCAGATGGTCGAGCTCTACCGCCGCCGCTTCGAGCACTACGGCCACGGCAGCGCCGACCAGGCCATCGTCGGGCTCGGAGGCCAGGTGTTCATGCGGGCCAGCAGCCAGGACGCCAAGCGCGAGTTCCGGCCCTACTTCGACAACGCCCCCGTCTACGGCCACGGCCCGACGATGGAGGAGTTCACCGCGCAGACCCCGCTCACGGTCGGCAGCCCGCAGGAGGTCATCGACCGCTACGCCACGATGCGCGAGCACGTCGGGGACTACCAGCGCCAGCTGTTCCTCATGGACCACGCGGGCCTGCCCCTCAAGACCGTGCTCGAGCAGCTGGACCTGCTCGGCGGCGAGGTCGTGCCCGCGCTGCGCAAGGAGTTCGCCGCCGGACGTCCCGCCCATGTGCCCGACGCGCCCACGCACGCCGCCCGGGTCGCCGCGGCGGGCGACCGCCCGGCACCGACCCTCGTCCACGCGGTCGACGACGTCACCGGCGCCTCCCCGGAGGCCTCCCGATGACGCGCCGGACGCTTGCCGTCGTCACGTCGGGCCTGCGTGAGCCGTCCTCGACCCGCCTGCTCGCCGACCGGCTCGCCGCGGCGACGGTGCGGGAGCTCGAGGCCCAGCGCATCGAGGTGGACGTCGAGGTGATCGAGCTGCGGCTGCTCGCGCACGACCTGACCAACATGCTCCTGACGGGCTTCGCGGCCGGTGAGCTGCGCGCCGCGCTCGACACGGTGGCCCGCGCCGACGGGGTGATCGCGGTGACGCCGATCTTCTCGGGCTCGTACTCGGGGCTGTTCAAGAACTTCTTCGACGTGACCGAGCAGGGCGCGCTCGCTGGCACCCCGGTGCTGCTGGGCGCGACCGCGGGCACCGCCCGGCACTCGCTGGCGCTCGACCACGCCCTGCGGCCGCTGTTCGCCTACCTGCGCGCGCTCGTGGTGCCCACGGGAGTGTTCGCGGCGACCGAGGACTTCGGCGCCACGGCACGCCAGGACGTCTCGGACGACGCGGGTGCCCTCGACCAGCGTGTGGACCGGGCCGGGCGCGAGCTCGCCGGGCTCGTGGCCGCCCGGGCCCCGCACGAGGTCGCGGACCCGTTCGCGAACCCCACGTCGTTCGAGGACCTCCTCGCCGGGGGCTGACCTGCGTCTCGGCCGTGCCGGCGTCGTCGGCACGGCCTGACCGGTCGGCCGTCGGGGCAGGTCGGTCAGCGCGTGACGCCGAGCGCGTCGAGCACCAGGTCCGACATCGCGAGGTGCCCGGCCTCGTCGGGGTGGTAGGGCGGCAGGTTCAGCCCGGGGAAGAAGCCGGTGACCCACGGCTCGGGCGCTCCTGCATGGTGCTCGCGGCTCGCGGCCGACGCTCGCACGAGCGTCGCGCCGTGGTCGTGCGCGACCTTCGCCGTCGAGTCCTCGAGCGCGTGCGCGACGTGCCACAGGAACTCCTGCTCGTCGGCGGTCAGCGGGACCTCGGGCACGGCGGTGCCGAGCGGTGGCAGCACGGTGAGGTAGTCCACCAGCACGATGCGCGCGTCGGGCGCGTGCGACCGCACGGCGTTGACCACGTCCCCGAGCCGGGGCCCGATGCCGCGCAGACCCTCCTCGACGCGTGCCCGGTCCACGGGCTGCGCGGGGGGTGACGTGATGCTGCCCGGGCCGTGCGGCAGCTGCCCGCGCTCGGCGGCGTGCACGGCCGACCACGAGCGCAGCGCGGCGACGAACCCCACGTCGTTGCCACCTGCCGTGAGCGTCACGAGCGCGGTGTCGGGCAGCAGCGCGTCGACCTGCCGAGGGAGCGGTGGTCCTTTGACCCCCGCGGACTCGGGGATGCTCAGGATGTCGTCGAGGGAGGCGCCCCGGCACGTCCTGTCGCCGAGCGCCAGCTCGAGCATCGCCGCGACCTGGTGCGGGTAGTTCCCGTCCGAACGCGCGCACTCGACGTCGACGGTCACCGGGATGCCCGGCCCGGCCGCATACGAGTCGCCGAGCGCCACGTAGCCGCTGCCGACGGGCAGCCAGTCGGGTCGGGTCGTCATCTGCTCAGGTCTACCCCCGGCCTGTGCCGGACGCACCCGCAGCGCGGCCCCGCCGCACCCCACCTAGCCTGGAAGGCCTCGGTGGTCCCGCGCGCGAGGCACCGCACCCGTGGGCCGGTGATCGGGGCCAGTGATCGGGAGGGCCGATGGTCTTCGAGGCGCTGCGTCGCGACACCCGCCGTCATGAGGTGGTCCTCCTCCTCGTGCTGACGTTCGGCACGGGCGTGGTCGACGCGGTGAGCTACCTCGCGCTGGACCGGGTCATCGCGGGCAACATGTCGGGCAACATGCTGCTGCTCGGCATGGCCCTCGCCGGTGGGGCGCACCTGCAGGTGGTCGGCCCGGTGGTCGCGTTCGCCGCGTTCTGGGTCGGAGCCCAGCTGTGCGGCGTCGCGCTGCGCTCCACGCCAGACGGGTGGACGAGGCGCACGTCGGCCCTGGTCGCGACCTCGGGGGCGACGGTCGGCCTGGTCGGGGTCGGCCTGGTCGTGGTGCCGCCTGCGACGAGCCGTCCCGCGGCGCTCGGGGCCGCGGCCGTGCTCGGCGCCTGCATGGGGCTGCAGGCCGCGGCGGCGCGCGCGACCGGTATCCCCGAGGTGCCCACCGACGTGGTGACCACCGCGATCGTGGACCTGGGCCTCACCTTCCATCGGCACGTGGACCGCTCCCCGGGGTGGGGCCGACGGATGGGCAGCTTCGTGCTCATCGGCGCGGGCGCGCTCGTCGGGGCGCTGCTCATCAGCGTGCACCCCGCCCTCGCACTCGGGCTCGTGGCCGCGCTGAGCCTGGGCGTCGCCGTCGCGGGGCGGGTGCGGCTCGAGCAGGGACGGACCACGGCGGTGGCGCCGTGACGCGCGCCCGAGGGCCCGCGACCCTGGCCGGTCGCGACGTGCTGCGACGCGAGGCGGGACTGCTCCTGGTGCTGACCTTCGCGACCGGCATCGTCGACGCCGTGGGGTACCTCGTGCTCGCCCGGGTGTTCACGGGCAACATGACGGGGAACACGGCCCTGCTCGGCATGTCCCTCACCGGGGCGGCGGGGCTGGGGACCGTCGGGCTCGCCCTCGCCCTGTCGACGTTCTGGGTGGGGGCTGTGCTGTCCGGGCGGGCGCTGCGCGGGGGCGAGCGGGTGTGGACCGGGCACACCACGGCGCTGCTCGGCGCGACGGGCCTGGGGGTCGGGGTCGTCGCGCTCGCGCTCGCGCGGTCGTCGGCCCAGCCACCGCGGCCGGTCGCTCTCGCGTCGGCCGCCGTGCTCGGCGCGTGCATGGGGCTGCAGGCCGCGACAGTTCGCCAGCTGGGCGTGGCGGACGTGCCGACGGTCATCGTCGACGAGCAGGTCACGGGCCTGGCCGGGGACCTCGGGCGACGTCGGCCCCAACCGTGGGTGCGGCGCTCGGGCAGCATCGTGATGCTGGTGGGCGGCGCCCTGGTCGGGACGCTGCTGATCCGGGTGCACGCCGGGCTCGCGCTGGGGGTTGCCGGGGGGCTGGCCGTGACGGTGGCGCTGGTCGGGTACGTGACGCTGGCGCGAACCCGGCCGTCGGGGGCCGTCGGGTCGGGCGACCCGGTCCGGGGGGACGGCTGAGGGTCAGGGCTCGACGTCGACCTGGTCGCCGTCGACGAGCTGGTCCAGCGCGAACGCGTCGTCCCAGTCGTCGCTGCCCAGGCTCGGCATCATGGCATGCAGCTTCGGGCCCCACACGTCGACCCGGTCGGGGAAGCAGCGCTCGAGCAGGTCGAGCATCGTGGCGACGGCGGTCGAGGCGCCCGGCGAGGCGCCGAGCAGGCCCGCGATGGTCCCGTCGGCGGCCGTGACGAGCTCGGTGCCGAACTCGAGCACCCCACCCTGGGTCGGGTGCTTCTTGATGACCTGGACGCGCTGGCCCGCGGTGATGAGCTCCCAGTCGCGCAGGTCGGCGGTGGGCACGAACGCCCGCAGGGTGCGCAGGCGACGCGTCTCGGACGCCGTGAGCTCGCTGACGAGGTACTTCAGCAGGTCCATGTTGTGCAGGCCCACGGCCAGCATGGGGACGACGTTCGCGGGCCGGATCGAGCGGAGGAGGTCGAACGGCGAGCCGTGCTTGAGGAACTTCATGCTCCAGCCGGCGTAGGGGCCGAACAGCAGCGCCGTCTGCCCGTCGACCACCCGCGTGTCGAGGTGCGGCACCGACATGGGCGGGGAGCCGACGTCAGCCATTCCGTACACCTTCGCCAGGTGCTGACGCACGAGGCCGGGGTCGGTGGTGCGCAGGAACTGCCCGCTGATGGGGAAGCCGCCGTAGCCCTTGGCCTCGGGGATGCCCGAGCGCTGCAGCAGGTTGAGCGCCCCGCCCCCGGCGCCGATGAACACGAAGCGCGCGGTGACGGTGCGGTGCCGTGGCGTCGCGTTCCAGCGGCGGTCCTTGACGCGCAGCCGCCACGTCCCGTCGGGGAGCTGGCGCAGCCGGCGCACCTCGTGCTCGAGGTGGACGGTCGCGCCGCGCCGGGTGACGTCGGCGACGAGCGCGTGGGTCAGCGCGCCGAAGTCGACGTCGGTGCCCTCGGAGGCCCGTGTCGCGGCGACGGGCTCGTCGGGGTCGCGCTCGAGAAGGAGGAGCGGTGCCCAGGCCCGGATCGTCTCGGGGTCGGTCGTGAACTCGATGTCCGCGAACAGCGGGTGGCTGCGCAGCGCGTCGGCGCGTCGGCGCAGGTGGTCGACGTTGGCGGCGCCGCGCACGAACGTCATGTGGGGTGCGGGGGAGACGAACTCCGTGCCGTCGGGCAGCCGGCCGCTCGTCAGCAGGTGGCTCCACAGCTCGCGGGACAGCTCGAACTGCTCGTTGATGGTCACCGCCTTGGCGATGTCGATCGTGCCGTCGGGCCGCTCGTGCGTGTAGTTCAGCTCGCACAGCGCGGCGTGGCCGGTGCCGGCGTTGTTCCAGGCGTTCGAGCTCTCCTGGGCGAGGCCGGGCCGACGCTCGTAGATCTCGATCGTCCACGTCGGCTCGAGCGTCGAGATCAGCGCGGCGAGCGTCGCGCTCATGATCCCGCCGCCGACGAGGACGACGTCCACGGGCTGCTGAGAGCTGTCAGGCACCGACGAATCATAGGATGACTCTCGAACCGGACGCGGTGGCTGTCCGGAGTGCGGTCACCAGCCGCGCGGGGGACTGGCGCGGGGAGCAGCGGGACCGCGGATGCGGCCACGCCCGAGCGGTGGCAGCGTGGACGGATGGAGCAGACACCCGGCGAGCCGCACGAGGACCCGTCCGACGTCGACGCCGCGGACTACGACACCGACGCCGACCCGGACAACCTGAACCCGCGATCGGGGGCGAACGCCGCGGGCGACCCCACGGACGACCCCGACGCCGACACCGACGCGGACCCGCACAACCTCAACCCGCGGCACGACCGCGGCTCGCAGCAGCACTGACCCGCTCCGCCGGTGCCCTCGGCGCGGGGTCCTAGGAGGTGCTCCCGGGACTGCGGATAGCGTGGGGGCCATGACGACGCACCAGGCCCCCCGGACGGTCGCCGAGCACCTGCAGGCCGTGCTCTCGCTGGTCACCGCGCTGCCGCCGGTCACGGTCACCCTCGAGGACGCGGCGGGCATGGTGCTGGCCCACGACGTCACGAGCCCGGACGCCCTGCCCCGGTTCACCAACTCCGCGATGGACGGCTACGCGGTCCGCGCGCAGGACGTGGCCGCGGCAACTCCTGAGAACCCCGTGACGCTGCGGGTCGTCTCCGACCTGCCCGCCGGGGTCGACCCCGACCGCGCGGTCGAGCCGGGCACCGCGGCGCGCATCATGACGGGAGCGCCGGTGCCGCCCGGCGCCGACGCGATCGTCCCGGTCGAGCAGACCGACGCAGGCACCGTCACGGTGAGCATCCGGGCCGCCGCCCGCCCGGGTGCGCACGTGCGCCGCGCGGGGGAGGACGTCGCCGCCGGCACCGTGGTGCTGAGCGCCGGCCAGGAGCTCACCCCCTACCGGGTCGCGACGGTCGCCGCGCTCGGGCGCCCCGAGGTCGTGGTGCACCGGCGCCCGCACGTCGTCGTGCTCTCCACCGGCTCCGAGCTCGTGACGCCCGGCACCGCCCTGCGCCCCGGGCAGATCCCTGACTCCAACTCCTACCTGCTGGCCGCCGCGGCGCACTCCGCAGGCGCGAGCGTCCACCGCCTCGGTGCTGTGCCCGACGACGCCGACTCGCTGCGGGCCGTGCTCGAGGCGCAGCACCCGACGGCCGACCTGATCGTGACCTCGGGCGGGGTGAGCCAGGGCGCGTACGACGTGGTCAAGGAGGTGCTCGCCCCGCTGCCCGGCATGGAGTTCGTGCCCGTCGCGATGCAGCCCGGCAAGCCGCAGGGCCTCGGCAGGCTCAACGACGGCACGCCCGTGATCGCGCTGCCCGGCAACCCCGTGAGCGCGTACGTGTCGTTCGAGGCGTTCGTGCGCCCGGCGCTGCACGCGATGCGGGGCCTGACCGGTGCCGCCCTGCACCGCCCGCGCCTGCGTGCCCGCGCGAGCGAAGGCTGGTCCTCGCCCGTGGGTCGCGAGCAGCACATCCCGCTCGCCCTGACCGACGGGCCCGACGGCGTCGAGGTGCGTCCGTCGGCCGTGCGCGGCTCGGGATCGCACCTCGTGGCCAGCCTCGCGCTCGCGGACGCCCTGGGGATCGTGCCGGCGGACGTGACCGCGGTCGAGCCGGGCGACGAGGTGACGGTCGTGCGGATCGCCCCGTGACCGGGTCCGGCGTCCCGACGGAGACGCCCGACGCCGGGCGGCTCACGTCGTTCGACGCCGTGGTGCTCGCGGGCGGCCGGGCCAGCCGCCTCGGTGGGGTCTCCAAGCCCGACGTCCGCGTGCGCGGGCGGCGCATGCTCGAGCACGTGCTCGACGCGGTCGCGGTCGCGGGTGCGCGTCGCGTCGCGGTCGTCGGGCCGCCCACGCTCGACGTGCCGGGCGGCGTGCTGCTCACGCTCGAGGACCCGCCCGACGGCGGACCTGCCGCGGGCGTCGCCGCCGGCCTCGTCGCGCTCGACGCGGGGACCGACCGAGCCGCGGCGTGGGTGCTGCTGCTCGCGTGCGACCTGCCGCTCGTCGGCGGCGCCGTGCCGCTGCTCCTCGGTGCGGGCGCCCAGGGGCCCGACGGCGCGATGCTGGTCGACGCGGACGGCCGCGACCAGCCGCTCGTCGGCATCTACCGCCGGGCGGCCCTCGACGAGAGCGTCGAGCGCCTCGAGCGCGGGCGCGGGGTGCGTGGGGCCCCGGTGCGCGCCGTGCTCGGTGACCTCGACGTGCGACGCCTCGCCGACGCGGACGGTGCCGCGGTCGACGTCGACACCTGGGAGGCCGTGCGCCTCCTGGACGGCTGACGGGCGCCTCGACCCGCGTCTTGGACCGCTGTCCGGGCGCCCTGCCCCGTCCCGTGGCACGATGGAAGGACGCGGCTTGTGCGACAGGGGAGGCGCGGCATGACCGACAGCTCACCCCGACCGGTGCTCCCGGTCGGCCGGCTCATCGAGGCGCCGGGGACACCGCTCGACGTCTGGTTCCACACGCTCGCGCGTGACCTCGGGGTCGACGCCGACGTCGTCGACGAACAGACGCTGCTGGCGGTCGTGCAGCACGCGGCACGCAGCGTGGGCAAGCCCGCCGCGTCACCGCTCACGGCATTCCTGGTCGGGTACGCCGCCGGCATCGGTGCCGGACCGCTGGCCGACGCGATGCACCGCGCCGACGACCTCGCGACCGACTGGTACGCCCGGTGGATGGCCATGGGCGGCCCGCACGACTGGTCCCGCGCCGAACCCGTCTGAGCCGTCAGCCGCCGATCGCGCTCATGGGGCGGTCGGGCTGCAGGAACGCGGGGTCGTCGATGCCGTGGCCGGGCTGCTTGCCCGCGACACAGGTGCGGAAGGCCGCCACGAGCGCGCCGTCGTCGGCGCCCGAGCGCAGCAGGGCGCGCAGGTCGGTCTCGGTGCGGGCGAACAGGCATGAGCGCAGCTGGCCGTCGGCCGTGAGCCGCAGCCGGTCGCACGCCCCGCAGAACGGCTGCGACACCGAGGCGATGACCCCGACCCTGCCGGGACCGCCGTCGACGAGCCAGCGCTCGGCGGGGGCGGCGCCGCGCCCGGGCACCGGGGTCAGCGTGAACGCCCCGGCGAGCCGCTCGAGGATCTCGGCGCCGGTGACCATGGTGGTGCGCCGCCACGAGTGGCCCGCGTCGAGCGGCATCTGCTCGATGAACCGCATCTCGTAGTCGCGCTCGGTGGCGAACCGCACCAGGTTCACCAGCTCGTCGTCGTTGACGCCGCGCATCGCGACCGCGTTGAGCTTGACCGGGTGCAGCCCGGCCGCGTCGGCCGCCGCGATGCCCGCGAGGGTGTCCGCGAGCCGGTCCCGGCGGGTCAGCGCGAGGAACCGGTCGGCCCGCAACGTGTCGATGCTGATGTTGACGCGCGTGAGCCCCGCGTCCGCGAGGCGACTGGCGAGCTGGGGCAGGCGCAGCGCGTTGGTGGTGAGCGAGACCTCGGGGGCCCCGTGCGGTCCGCGCAGCGCGCTCAGCGCGGCGACCACGTCCACGACGTCCGCTCGCAGCAGCGGCTCACCGCCCGTCAGGCGCAGCTCGTCGATCCCCGCCTGCTCGACCGCCACCGTGGCGATCCGCACCAGCTCGGCGGTGGTCAGCAGGTCGGTGCCCGGGATCCAGGGCACCCCCTCGGCGGGCATGCAGTACGTGCAGCGCAGCGAGCACCGGTCGGTCAGCGAGATGCGCAGGTCGCGGTGCACCCGCCCGAACCGGTCGGTGAGCGGCCCGGTGGTGGTGACCCGGGCGTCGGCCACCGGCGCGTCGGCGACCGGCCCCGGCGTGGTCGCGGCGGGGCGCAGCACCGGGAGGGGGAGCGGGACCGGGCTGCTCAATGGTCTCCGCCCACGAGCTGGTCGAGCAGGTGCGGCAGCAGCGGCGCGAGCACAGCGATCCCCTGCTCGACCGCACGCGTGGACCCGGGCAGGTTGACCACCACGGCGCCGCCCGCGGTGACCCCCGCGAGCCCGCGCGAGAGCACGGCGCTCGCGACGTGCGTCTGGCCTTCGCGGCGCAGCGCCTCGGCGAGGCCCGGCAGCTCGCGGTCGATCACCCCACGCGTCCCCTCGGGCGTCTGGTCGCGCGGCGTCACGCCCGTGCCACCGCTCGTCACCACGACCCGGGCCCCCGACGCGAGGACCTCGGCGAGGGCGGCGGCCACCGAGGCGGCGCCGTCGGGCACCACGACGGGCGCGCCGACGGTGAGCCCCGCGGCCTGCAGGAGCTCGACGGCGCGAGGCCCGGAGCGGTCCTCGCGCTCACCCCGGGAGCACCGGTCGGAGACGACGACGACTGTCGCGAGCACTGAGTTCATCGGGCAACCGTAGCGACCGATGGTCCTACGACCTCGCTGACCAGGTGGTTCACACTGGTGGCATGCCTTCTCAGCCGGTCAACGCGCACCGCGCGCTCGCATCGGACAAGCGGATGGCGATGGTGCATCTGCTCCAGCGCCAGGCCGGACCGATGAGCGCGGACGAGATCGCCAGCGGCGTCGGCCTGCACGTCAACACCGTCCGTGAGCACCTCGAGCGCCTCATGGACTCGGGCCTGGTCACGAGCGAGGTCGAGCGCCGGCACACCCGCGGACGCCCGCGCATCCTCTACAGCGCCGCGCCCGACATCGAGGCGCCGGGCGACGCGCGGGCCCGCGACCAGCTGGTCCGTGCGCTGCTCGCCGGCCTCGGCACCTCGGAGCCAGCGGCGCCCGCCTGCCCGGTGCGCCTGCCGGTGCAGGCCCCGCACCCCGGCGGCCAGGCCGAGGAGTGCGGCCGCACCTGGGCGCGGCTGCTCGACTCGCCGGTGCCCCCGGCGGACCACGCCGAGCTGGTGTCGCGCCCCGAGGCGCAGGCACAGCTGGCCGAGCTGCGCCACCAGCTGCACAGCCTGGGCTTCGAGCCCGAGACGGACCCCGAGGGCATGGAGGTGCACCTGCACCGGTGCCCGTTCGTCGACCTCGTCGCCCAGTCGCCCGACATCGTGTGCCAGGTGCACCTGGGCCTGAGCCAGGGCCTGCTCGAGAGCCACGACGGTCCCCTCGTCGCGACGTGGCTCGAGCGGTTCGTCGGGCCGCACCACTGCATCCTGCACCTGGGCGAGCGGGAGCCCGCCCCGGTCGACGACGACCCGCCGTACCCGGCCGACCCCGAGCACGGCGGCCCGGCTCAGGACTGAGCCCGGACCGCCGCGAGCACGAGTGCCGCGACGGCGTCCGGCTGCGAGAGCGCGATCGCGTGCGACCCCTCGATCTCGACCGTGGTCGCCCCGAGGCGCACGGCCGCCGCGCGCTGCGCGTCGGGGTCGATCGCGTGGTCCTGGGTGGCCACCGCGAACCACGTCGGCAGCGTCTTCCACGCGGGCGGCACCTCCAGCACCTGCTCGAGCCCTGCGAGGGCGAGCGGGCGCTGGCTCACGGCGAGCAGCGCTGTCTCCTCGTCGGGCAGGTCCGCGGCGAAGACCGAGCGGAACTTCTCGCGCTGGATGTACAGCTCGGGGCTGTCGCCGCCGGGGAACGTGTGCGGCTCGAGCGCGTCGTTGAGCTCGGGCTCGGCGAAGCCCGCGACCGACCCGACCGCGGACTGCCCGTGGTCGACGCCGAACGAGGCCACGAGCACGAGCGCCGTCACGTTGGGCGCCTTGCTGCCCGCGTAGGTGATGACCGGGCCGCCGTACGAGTGCCCCACGAGCACCACGGGGCCGTCGACCTGCGACGCGGCGTCGGCGACGTACTCGCCGTCGTGCGTCAGGCCGCGCAGGGGGTTGGCGAGGGCCTGCGCCGTCACGCCCTCGGCCTGCAGGCGCGCGATGACGCGCGACCAGCTCGACCCGTCGGCGAAGGCGCCGTGCACCAGCAGGACGGTGGGAGTCGACATGGGGTTCCCCTCTGGACAAATCGGACAGTCGTCATGCGACAGCAGACCAGCACCTGGGTCGCACGGCAAGGCGGAAGGCCCGTGCGTCCCCATGGCGCCGGTGCGATGCTGGGGGGCGAGGAGGCGCCCATGTCGCAAGGAGACGTCCGCGGTGACCCGAACGCGCCGGTCACGGTGGTCGAGTACGGCGACTTCGAGTGCCCCTACTGCCGCGCTGCGGTGCCGGTGCTCCGCGAGCTCGTCGACAGCTCGGGCGGGCAGGTCCGGCTCGTGTGGCGGAGCTTCCCGCTCTTCGAGATCCACCCGCACGCCCTCGCCGCGGCGCTCGCGGCCGCGGCGGCCGGGGCGCAGGGCCGGTTCTGGCCGATGCACGACCTGCTCTTCGCGCACCACGACGCGCTCGACGACGCGAGCCTGGGCCGGTACGCGCAGTCGCTCGGCCTCGACCCGTCGAGCGTCGTCGGCCCGGCCGCGCAGGCGTACTCCGACGTGGTCCGGCGCGAGTACCAGGCGGGAGTCGACGCGGGTGTGCAGGGCACGCCGACGCTGTTCATCGACGGCGAGCGGTACGTGGGGCGGATCGAGCTCCCGGACCTGCGCGCAGCCGTCGGCCTGGGCTGAACCCGGCCCGCCGCAGCGCGGTCAGGCGTTGCGCCAGGGGAGCGGCGGCAGCGGCGGCGGGGTGTCCGACTCCGGGGAGCACAGCGGCAGGCGCTGGCCGAGCAGGCGCAGCAGCAGGGTGCCGAGCACGGCCGCCGCGAGCGAGCCCGCGAGCACGCCGATCTTCGCCTGCTCGCGCAGCGCGGCGTCGTCGAAGGCCAGCTCGGTGATGAACAGTGCGATGGTGAAGCCGATGCCGGCGAGCACGGCGCCGCCGAGCAGGTGCCCGTAGCGCACCCGCCCGGGCAGGTCGCCGAGGCCGAGCCGGATCGCGAGGGTCGAGGCGCCGAAGATCCCGACCGCGTCACCCACGACGAGCGCCACGATGATGCCGAGGGTCACGGGCGAGCGTGCGGCCTGCGAGAGCGCCTCCGCATCGAGCCGTACCCCGGCGTTCGCGAGCCCGAAGACCGGCACCACCACGTACGCGCTCCACGGGTGCAGCATCCGCTGCAGGCGTTCGTTCGCGGGGACCGCGGCGCGGGCGGCGAGCTCGGTGAGGTGCTCACGGTCGGCCGTGGTGTCCTGGGCGAGGTGGTCGGCGTAGCGGGCGACGACGTCCACGTGCTCCCGGGCCGACGGCCGAGCGGGCACCAGGAGGCCCAGCAGGACGCCCGCGAGCGTCGGGTGCACGCCCGAGGCCTGCACCGCCACCCACAGCACCAGGCCCGCCGCGACGTACGGCGCGAGGCGCCACACGCGCATCCACCGCATCACGAGGACCGCGACGATCACCAGCGCGGCCAGCCCGAGCGCCGCGAGGTCGACCGAGTCGGTGTAGAACACGGCCATCACCGTGATCGCGCCGATGTCGTCGACGATCGCCAGGGTCAGCAGGAACAGCCGCAGCCGGTCGGGGCACGCCGGCCCGAACAGCGCCAGGATGCCGATGAGGAACGCGGTGTCGGTCGACATGACGATGCCCCACCCGTGCGCCGCCTCGGTGCCCGCGGTGAACGCGAGGTAGACGAGCGCCGGGACCACCATGCCGCCCAGTGCGCCGAGGGCGGGCACCGCGACCGTGCGCCGGTCACGCAGCTCGCCGCTCGTGGCCTCCCGGCTGATCTCGAGCCCGACGACCAGGAAGAACACAGCCATCGCGAGGTCGTTGACCCAGTGGTGCAGGTCGAGCTCGAGCCCGAACCCGCCCACGAACACCCCGGCGGGGGTCGACCAGAGCGTCTCGTAGGCCGCGGCCCACGGGGAGTTCGCCCAGACCAGCGCGACCACCGTCGCCACGAGCAGGAAGACCGCGCTGCCCGCCTCGTCCTCGAGGAAGTCCACGACGCCCGGGTTGAGGCTCGGCAGCCGGACCCGCAGCGGGGGGCCCGGCCTGGGGCGTTGCGGCATCTCGGCCCTCCGTCGTCGTGCGATCCCCCCCAAACTTCCAGGCCAGCGGCGCCCGCGCAACGAGGACCTCCCCGCCCGGGCCGGTGAGCGAGGATGGGGGGCATGACCGACGCACCCCGGACCGCACTCGTCACCGGAGCCGGACGGGGGATCGGCCGCGGCATCGCCCACGGGCTCGCCGGTGCCGGCTGGTCGCTGGCCCTCGTGGGTCGCACCCGCGCGCACCTCGACCAGGTCGCGGACGAGTGCCGGGCGCTCGGCGCCGACGTGAGCGTCGCGACGGCCGACCTGGTGGACCCGGCCGCGGTCGAGACGGCCGTCGGGCACGTGCTCGACGCGTTCGCCCCCGCGGGGGGCCTCGGCCTGCTGGTCAACAACGCGGGCGTCATCGAGCGGACCGAGGTGCCGTTCGCGCAGGACGACCCGGCGGAGACGTGGCGGGTCATCGAGACCAACGTGCGTGGTCCGCTGCTCGTGACGCACGCCGTGCTGCCGGGCATGCTGGCGCGGGGTGCGGGCCGCGTCGTCAACATGAACTCGGGCGCCGGGCACCGCGCGCTCGACGTCTACACCGGCTACGCGATCAGCAAGGGCGCGCTCTCGCGGTTCACGCGTCTGCTCGACGCGCAGTACCGGGACGCGGGCCTGCGCGTGTTCGACCTCGCGCCGGGAGTCGTCGCGACCGACATGACGGGCGCGATGCCGATGCACGACACGCGCGCCGACTGGACGCCCGTCGAGGCCGTGGCCGAGCTCGTGGTCGCGATGGGCGAGGGTGAGCTCGACGTGCTCTCGGGGCGGTTCGTGCGGGCGGGGGCCGACACCCCGGCCTCGCTCCTGGCCGAGGCCGAGCGGGTCGTGGCGGCCGATGCGCGCGTGCTGCGCCTCGCCGAGATCGGCGACTAGGGCCGCCGGCGGGTCGGTGTCAGGCGGGCGAGCCGAGGGTCGCCGGCACGTGGTCGCCGTGGCCCTGCGCGCGCAGCGTCTCGCGCACCCGCTCGGCCGCTGCGTCGAGGTCGGCCGCGGGCACGTCGTGGCGCGCGTTCGCGAACGTCAGGCTCTGCTCGTCCCACGCGGGGAGCACGTGCAGGTGCAGGTGGGGCACCTCGAACCCGGCGGTGAGCAGCGCGACGCGCGGGGCGTCCCACGCCTCCTGCTGCGCCTTGCCGATGGTCTGGGCGACGTGCACGAGGTGCGCCAGGACGTCTGCAGGGGCGTCGGTGATCTGGACGATCTCCTCGCGCGGGACCACGAGCGTGTGCCCGTCGGTGATGGGCGCGATGGTCGTGAAGGCGACGGCGACGTCGTCCGCCCACACGAAGCGGCCCGGGATCGCCCCGGAGATGATCTGCGAGAACACGGTGGCCATGGCGCCCAACCTAGCCCCGACGGCGCTCAGGCACGCGCGCGCAGCAGCTCCTGGACCGCGAGCACTGTGCGCCAGTTGCGGCCGGTGCCGGGCTGGCCCGCGGCGGAGTCGAGCACGTCGCCCGTGAGCCGCGATCGGCCGATGCCGTCCGGGTAGTGCACGTAGGCGTGCGCGCCGTCCCACACGACCTGCTCCCGGCCGTACCGGCTCGTGTCGAGCGCCGGGTCGCCCACCGGGTCCGGGTAGAAGACGACGACCAGGTGGGACGGGTCGGTGCGCGCCGCGTCGTCGAACGGGTTGGCCGCCACCACGGCGTCGACCTGCGTCGCTGTGCGCACCACGACGTCCACGTCGAGGGCGAGCCGCTGGTGCAGGCCGTCGGCGACGGCGGCGGCGAGCGCCGCGGGGTCGGGACCCGCCGGGGGAGCGTCGGACGGTGCCACCGCGAAGACGACGTTGCCGCTGTTGAGGTGGGTCGCGACCTGGGTGTGGCCGAGCTCCTCGACGACCGCTCGCAGGTCGGCCATCGGCACCGTGCGGTGCCCGCCCACGTTGATGCCGCGCAGGAGCGCGGTGGCCGCCGTCATCCCGCGAGCATGACCTCGTCGCGCCGGGGCGACAACCCGCGGCACAGGCAGCCTGCTCGAGGCCCCGCCCGGGCGAGGATCGAACCGGAGGCAAACGGGTGAATCCTCTGGTGCCGCCGACCCGCAAGGTCTACGAATTCACCCATGACCCCCTCTGTGCGACACCAGCCCATCGTTGCGCTCGTGGTAGCGCTCCCACTCATCGCGGCGCTCGCCGGCTGCGATGCCTCGTCCGAACCCGTCGCGGCCACCTCGTCCGCGGCGCCGTCCGCCGCCGCCCCCCGCGCGATCGACACCCCCGACTGCGCCCCCGACGGCACCCGGGCGGTCGTGGCCGGCACCGACGACACCGTCGTCCTCACGCTCGGCGAGGGCGCCAAGGGCATCGTGTTCGCCCCGCAGTCCAACGGGAACTTCTGCCAGTGGTCCGACCAGATGGTGCGGTACGCCGCCGCGGGCTACCGGGTCGCGTCGTTCGGGTGGGGAGCGGACGGCGCCGAGTCCCTCAAGGACGCGGTCGCCGCGATCCGGGACGAGGGGGCGGAGGACGTCGTGCTGGTGGGTGCGTCCAAGGGGGCCGGCGTCGTCGCCGGCGTCGCGGACGACCTCGACCCCGCTCCGGTCGGCGTGATCGCGCTGAGCCCCGGCGTCAAGGTCGACGACCTCGACGCGACCTCGGCCGGCAGCTCGTACACGGGGCCGCTGCTCGTGATCGCGAGCGTGTCCGACGGCACGGTCAACGCCTCCGAGTCGAAGCAGGTCGCCCGCGCCGACGACCCGAGCACCTACGTCGAGCTGCCGGGCGGCGCGCACGGCGTCTCGATCCTGCTCACCGACACCGGCCCCCAGGTCCTCGAGCAGATGGACACGTTCGTCGCTGCCGCGTTCGGGGCGTGACCGGCCGCTGAACCCCGCGCGGACGGCGGTGCGAGCCGCACCGCCGTCCGTCGCGTCAGAGGTAGCGCAGCGGGTCGAACTCGTCGAGCGGGATGATCCGCAGGCGCGGCAGCTGGACGTTGAACGCCTTGACGTCGCTCTCGAGGTCGAAGACCTCCAGGCCGCGTTCCATGAGCTGGGCGAGCCCCGAGTTGGTGAACTCGCGGAACGCGAGCAGCCCGACGCGGCGGTCGTCGCCGAGCAGGTGCTCGACCTCGGGGATGAAGTCACCGTCGTGGCTCGCGAGCAGCACGTCGCCCTCGCGCCCGGCGAGCGCCGTGAGCGTGCGCTTGATGCCGATGTCGACGACCTTCTCGTAGCTCTCCCCGGCCAGGGGGATCGGCTGGAAGCCGATCGCGACGAGGGCCTGCACGAACGACATCGGCATGGTGCCGTTCGAGGCGTTGAGGAAGAACAGCCCCTTGACCGGGTTGCCCCACGTGCGCTGCGCGAAGTCGAGCACGCGCTCCCACCGCGGGCGCTGCTCGGGCGTGGGTCGACCGTTGAGGATCGACGAGCCGAGGGTCGCGTCGATGTTCTCGCCGTCGACCAGGACGTAGGTGGTGCGACCTTCGCCGATCTGCATCGGGCCAGAGTACGGCGTCACGATGCGTGAATCGTCGTGGACGTCGTCGTCGACCGTCGCCACCACGCCGCTCACGCACGGCGACCGCACCGCCACCACAGCCGCCCGCACCCCGTCGCGTGGCGTGCTTAGGCCGAGCGGGGGACCTCTGGCCCAGGTGAGGGCCGCCTCACCGACGGACGATGTTGGTCAGCGCCTGGTCGAGGGGGCACGGCACGACGACGAGCAGGAGGTGCACGCGATGAGGATCTTGGTGACGGTGGCGTCCCGGCACGGGGCGACGCAGGAGATCGGCTCGGTGATCGCTGGGGTGCTTGCGGAGTCCGGCCACGAGGTCGACGAGCTGGACCCGGAGCACGTGACCGATGTACGGGGGTACGACGCGGTGGTGCTCGGCTCCGCCGTGTACACGGCCCACTGGTTGCCGCGTGCCCGTGAGCTGGCCGAGCGCTGCGCTGACGACCTCGCGGAACGGCACGTGTGGCTCCTGTCGTCGGGTCTGGCGACCCAGCCCGCTGCGTCGGCCAACTCCCCGCACGAGGTCGCCGCGCTGCGCGAGCGGCTCGGGGCCCGCGCCCACCGCAGCTTCGCCGGTCGTCTGGTGCGCAGCGAGCTGACGTTCGCCGAGCGTGCGCTCATCTCGGGTGCCCGCGCCCGTGAGGGGGACCACCGGGACATGGAGGCCGTGGCCGGCTGGGCGACAGAGATCGCCGAGACGCTCGCCACCCTCGCCCCCGCACCGGTGCACGCCCACCACTGACCCCGGGACGCCTCGGTCGGCTCCACGGGTCTGCGACCTGGTCAGGTCAGACGTGCCGCGACGCGGTCCCACAGCGCCGGCTGGCGCAGCCCGCGGAGCCGGTCGGCGACCTCGGCTGTGGTCGGGCGCTGGTCGGGCTCCGAGGCCGTCATCGCCCGCAGGAGCGCGGCCCACTGCGGGCCGAACCTGTCGGGCACGACCGGCGCGTCGAGCAGCCGGGCGAGCGAGCTCGACAGGGCCTCGCCCGGGAACGTGCGCTCGCCCGTGAGGCACTCGAGCAGCACCAGGCCCAGCGAGTAGACGTCGGAGCGCGGGCCGAGCGGCCTGCCCAGGGCCTGCTCGGGGCTCAGGTAGTTCGCGGTGCCGAACGTCGGTTCGCCCGCTGTGCCGTTCGTCGTCGGGCCGTGCAGCGGCTGGGCGATGCCGAAGTCGGCCAGCTTGGTCGAGATCGTCGGCGCCTCGGCGTCGCCCGACAGCACCGCCTCGCGCGCGACCAGGACGTTCGCGGGCTTGAGGTCGCGGTGCACCACGCCCGCGGCGTGCGCGTGCCCCAGCGCCTCGGCGAGCTGGCGCCCGATGTCGGCCACCGTGGAGGGGGGCAGCGGGCCGCGGCTGACGAGCTCGCGCAGGGTCGTGCCGTCGACGAGCTCCATGACGAGGAACGCGAACGGCTCCGCGGCGGGCCCCAGGTCGGCGCCGACGTCCAGCAGGGCGACCAGGCCCGGGTGCGAGAGCGCACCCAGCAGCCGGGCCTCGTCCGCGTACCGGCGGATCTCGCGGGGCGCGACCCCGTCGAGCGAGAAGAGCTTGAGTGCGACCGAGCGGGTCAGGCGCACGTCCGTCGCGCGGAACACCGTGCTCATCCCCCCGTGCCCGAGAGGCGTCCCGAGGTCGTAGCGGTGACCGAGCACCCATCCGACCAGCGCGTTCGGGTCGATCGTCTCCACGCCGGCTGCGCTCCCTCGTTCGTCGTGCTCCCGTCCGAGGGATCTGCCTCGGGACGGCGCCGGATCGTCACGACCCACCCTCGACGGTAGAAGTCGCTCGCGGCGTCCGCATCCGGGCGCGACCTGGGCACTCACGGTTCTGACGGTCTGTCGGGACAAGATCACGCGCTCGTGGGGTCCCGCGGCCGCGTCGGGTCTCAGAGCGCAGTGCCATGATGCAGCAGTGGAATCGACGACCTCGACCGCCCCTTACGACGCCCTGATGCTCTACTCGTTCGGCGGCCCGAACGCCCCGGAGGACGTGCTGCCGTTCCTGCGGAACGTGACGCGCGGCAAGAACATCCCGGACGAGCGTCTCGCCGTGGTCGGTGAGCACTACGCCCACTTCGGTGGTCGCAGCCCGATCAACGCGCAGAACCTCGCGCTGGTCGACGCGCTGCGCGCCGAGCTCGCGCGCCGCGGCGTGGACCTGCCCGTCGCGTGGGGCAACCGCAACTGGGAGCCGTACACGATCGACGCGCTGCGCGACCTGCGGGACTCGGGAGCGCGCCGCGTCCTCGCGATCGTGACCAGCGCGTACGGCTCGTACTCGGGCTGCCGCCAGTACCGCGAGAACCTCGCGAAGACACTCGTCGAGCTGGGCGCGAGCACGCCCACCGGCGACGACGGCAGCGCGGGGATCGTCGTGGACAAGCTGCGCCACTACTTCAACCACCCGGGCTTCGTCCGGGCGAACGCCGACGCGGTCGTCGAGGCCTACGAGGAGCTCGCCGAGCGGACCGGCACCGACGTCGGCACGCTCGCGGGCAGCGCCCCGCTCGTGTTCGTCACGCACTCGGTGCCGGACACCATGGAGGAGGCCTCGGGGGCGCAGGCACCGAGCTACCGCACGCAGCACCTCGACGTCGGGGCGCTCGTGGCGGCAGAGGTCGGCGCACGGCTGGGTCGCGAGGTCGAGTGGACGCTCGCGTTCTGCTCGCGCTCGGGCCCGCCCAGCCAGCCGTGGCTCGAGCCCGACGTGAACGACCTGCTCTCCGAGCGGGCCGCGGCGGGTCTGCGGGCCGTCGTGCTCTCCCCGATCGGTTTCGTCTCGGACCACATGGAGGTCGCGTTCGACCTCGACACCGAGGCGCTCGAGACGGCCCGCGAGCTCGGGGTGGTCGCGGTCCGTGCGGGGTCGGTCTCGACGCGCGCGCCGTTCGTCGAGGGCCTCGTCGACCTGGTGCTCGAGCGGGCGGCCGCCGAGCGCGGCGAGGAGGTGGCACGGGCGACCGTCGGCACCCTGGGAGCATGGCCCGACGTCTGCCGTCCCGGCTGCTGCCGGATGCGGTCGGGCGAGGACAGCGGGATCCCTGCCGCGTGCGGCTCGGACCCGGTCGAGCAGGACGTGACGGACATGGACGCGACGACGGGAGCACAGCAGGCATGAGCACGCAGCACACGGGCACGCCCGAGCCGGGCGGTCACACGACCGAGGTCGCCGAGTCGATCAACACGTCGATCCGGTACGCGATGTTCTCGGTCTACGCGCTCGAGGAGTCGCTGCCCGAGGACGACGACGAGCGCGCCCAGCTGGTGCGCGAGGCCGAGGCCGCGATCACGGGCGACGGCTCGCTGGGCGACCTGGTCGTGCGCGGCTGGTACGACGTCGCGGGCCTGCGGGCCGACGCCGACCTGATGGTGTGGTTCCACGGCGACTCGATCGAGGCCGTGCAGGGCGCCTACGAGCGGCTGCGGGCGAGCGCGCTCGGCCGCCACGTGGTGCCCGTGTGGTCGGTCGTCGCGCTGCACCGCCCCGCCGAGTTCAACCGCGGCCACGTCCCGGCGTTCCTCGCGGGCGAGCCCGCGCGCGACTACCTGTCCGTGTACCCGTTCGTGCGCTCGTACGAGTGGTACGTGCTGCCCGACGAGGAGCGCCGCGCGATGCTCGTCGAGCACGGGCGCGCCGCCAAGGACTACCCCGACGTGCGGGCCAACACCCTCGCCGCGTTCGCGCTCGGCGACTACGAGTGGATCCTCGCGTTCGAGGCCGACGAGCTGCACCGCATCGTCGACCTCATGCGTGAGCTGCGCGCGACCCAGGCCCGCCGGCACGTGCGCGAGGAGGTCCCGTTCTACACGGGTCCGCGCGTCACGCTCGCCGAGTGGGCCGACCGTCAGCCCCGCGAGGCCTGACCCGCCAGACCGGCCGGCTCGGCCGTTCCCGGGGCGTCGGGGGCCGTGAGCCCCCACGCCTCGGCGAGCAGCTCGAGCGTGCGCACGCGCGTGCCCACGTCGTGGCTGGTCCCGGTCACGAGCAGCTCGTCGGCGCCCGTGCGGGCCGCCAGATCTCCCAGCGCGGCGACCGCACGCTCGGGGGTGGTCGCGAGCTGCGTGCCGGGGGACTGGGCGAAGAACGCCCGCGCGGTGTCCGGGTCGAGCCCGGCCAGCACCCGCTCGGCGTCGTCGGGGGACACGATCGGTCCGAGCCGGCCGCCGCCGCGCAGGCTGAGCGCCATGACGCGGCTCGGCCCGGCGAGGTGGTGCGCCTCGGCCTCGGTCTCGGCGAGCAGCACCGACGCCGACACCATGAGGTGCGGCTCCGCGAGGACCTCCGAGGGGCGGAACGCCGCCCGGTAGGCGTCAGCGGCCTGCTCGGTGCGGCCCGTGGCGAAGTGGTTCGCGTAGCTGAACGCCAGCCCCAGCTCGCCCGCGAGGGTCGCGCTGAACAGGCTCGACCCGAGCAGCCACACCTGCGGCGTCGACCCCTGCACGGGGGTCGCGCTGAGCCTGCGGGCGCGCGCCGACGGTGCCCGGCCCGGGGGCGTCTGGCCCAGGAGCGCGAGCACGTCGATCAGCTCGGCCGGGAAGTCCTCGGCACCGAGCCCCTCGACGGTGCGGCGGAGCGCGGCGGCGGTCATCGGGTCGGCGCCGGGAGCGCGGCCGATCCCCAGGTCGATGCGGCCGGGGTGCAGGGCCTCGAGCATCGCGAACTGCTCGGCGACGACGAGCGAGGGGTGGTTGGGCAGCATCACGCCGCCCGATCCGATCCGCAGGTGGTGCGTCACGCCGGCCAGGTGCGCGATCAGCACCGCGGGCGCGGTCGAGGCGACAGCGGGCATCGCGTGGTGCTCGGCGACCCAGAACCGGCGGTAGCCGAGCGCGTCGGCGCGCCGGGCGAGCGTCGTGGTGTCGAGCAGAGCGGTGCGGCTCGACGAGCCCTCGCTCACGGTGGCCAGGTCGAGCACGGACAGGGGCAGGGGGTTCGTGGTCACCCCAGGCCAACGCCGCCGGGAGCCGAACGCTTCCCGGCGGCGTCGTGACGGATCAGACAGTGCCGTTCACCGTGGCGTCACGGGTAGAGGCCGCGGATCTGGTGGGCCTCCGCGACCCGCCGCACCCCGATCGTCAGCGCGGCGTCACGCAGGCTCAGCCCTTCGACGCGCGCGACCTGGGCCACGTTCGCGTAGGACGCGAGCATGCGCTGCTCGAGCCGCTCCTCGATCTCGCGCTCGGTCCACCAGTACGCCTGGTTGGCCTGCACCCACTCGAAGTACGAGACGACCACGCCGCCCGCGTTGGCCAGGATGTCCGGCACCACGATGATGCCGCGGTCCCCCAGCACCCGGTCGCCGGCCTCGGTGGTGGGCCCGTTGGCGCCCTCGACCACCCAGCGCGCCTTGACCGACGCCGCTGTGTCCTCGTCGAGCACGCCCTCGACGGCGGCCGGGACCAGCACGTCGACGTCGAGCGCGAGCAGCGCGGTGTTGTCGATCGGGTCGGCGCCCGCGAAGCCCACCACCGAGCCGGTCGCCGCCACGTGGTCGAGCAGCGCCGGCACGTCCAGGCCGTCGACCGACAGCACCCCGCCGTACTGGTCGGACACGGCCACGACTCGCGCACCGGCCTCGGCGAAGAAGCGCGTCGCGTGCGAGCCGACCTTGCCGAAGCCCTGCACCGCGACGCTCACGTCCCGCAGGTCGACGCCCGAGTCGGCCAGGCACGCGCGTGCGGCGTGCAGCACGCCGCGCGAGGTGGCTGTGGCCCGGCCGAGCGAGCCGCCCATCGCGAGCGGCTTGCCCGTGGCGACCGCGGGGATCGTGTAGCCCTGGTTGACCGAGTAGGTGTCCATGACCCACGCCATGGTCTGCTCGTCGGTGCCGATGTCGGGCGCCATGATGTCCCGCTCCGGGCCGATCATCGGCATGATCTCGCTCGTGTAGCGCCGCGTGACCCGCTCGAGCTCGGCCCTCGAGTACTGCCGGGGGTCGATCGCCACACCGCCCTTCGCGCCGCCGTACGGCAGGTCGACCACGGCGCACTTCCAGGTCATCCACATCGCGAGGGCCCGCACCTCGTCGGGGTCGACCCCCGGCGCGTAGCGCAGGCCGCCCTTGCCGGGGCCGCGCGAGATGTTGTGCTGGACGCGGTAGCCCGTGAAGAGCTCGGTGCTCCCGTCGTCACGACGCAGGGGGATGGCCACGTTGATCTCTCGCCGGGGTGTGGCGAGCATCCGGTGGAGGCCCTCGTCGTATCCCAGGATCTCGACGACCGTCGAGAGCTGGGCGTGGGCCGTGGCCAGCGGAGAGGGGTGGGTGCTCGTGATCGACGAACCGGTCACCGTCATGCTCGTGTGCCTCCTGGGCTGCGCATTCGTGGTGGAGCGCGTCGTCAGCACCCTCGCCGACGGGGGACGCCTCCGCCCCCACCCTGCCACCGTGAAGGCCGCCGTGTCGCCGAACCTCCCGCGTCAGCGCCTCATGCGTCGGCCGTGGGCGGCAGCGAGTCGATGCGGGCGACCTCGTCGGCGTCGAGCGTGAAGCCCAGCACGTCCAGGTTGGCGGCGATGCGCTCGCGGCGCGTCGACTTCGGGATGACCACGACCTGGTGCTCGAGGTGCCAGCGCAGCACGACCTGGCGCGTGCTCACGCCGTGCGCCGCGGCGATCTCGACCAGCACGGGCGAGTCGAGGTCGGTGCGCTTGAACGGGCTGTACCCCTCGAGCGCGACCCCGCGTGCCGCGTGCGCGGCGACGAGCTCGGCGTCGAAGTCGCCCGGGCTCCACGGGACCTGGTTGATCGCGGGGGCTTCGCCCGTGGCGGCGACGAGCTCGTCGATCTGCGCGACCGAGTAGTTCGAGACGCCGATGGCACGGGTCAGTCCCGCGTCACGCAGCTCGATGAGCCGTTCCCACGTCGCGGGGGTCGCTGCGCCGTTCGGCGGCCAGTGCACGAGCCACAGGTCGAGGTGGTCGGTGCCGAGGTCGGTCAGCGAGCTCTCGATCGTCTCGCGCTCGCGCCCGGCGGCGCTCGGCGGCAGCTTGGTCGTCAGGAAGACGTCCTCGCGGGCGACGCCCGAGTCGGCGAGGCCACGGCCGACCTGCGCCTCGTTGCCGTAGCCGGTGGCGGTGTCCACGTGGCGGTAGCCGAGCTCGAGCGCGGCCCGCACGGCGTGGCGGGCGTCGTCACCCTCGGACTGCCAGGTGCCGAGCCCGAGCAGCGGGATGTCCGCGCCGCGCAGCGCGAGGGTGGGGAGGGTGGGGCTGTTCATGGCCCCATGATCGCCGGTCGTCGCCGCGGTCGCGTGAGGCGTCCGGCGCGGCGGCCCTTTCGGGGTGGCCGAGCAGGGGGCGATCAGTGCGGGGTGGCGGCCGGGGTGGCCCCGCGCCGGAACTGGGCCGGGGTCTCTCCCGTGAGGCGACCGAAGGTGCGTGTGAACGCGGCCTGGTCGCAGAAGCCGGAGTCCTGCGCGACGCGTGCGATGGGCAGGTCGCCCGTCGTGAGCAGCGTCGTCGCGTGGTCGATGCGCGCCCGCAGCACGAACTGCTGGGGTGAGAGCGAGAAGACCTTGCGCATCCGCCGGTCCAGGGTCGAGGGCGAGCAGCCGGCGGCCTGCGCCATCTCGGCGACCGAGACGCCGTCCGCGAGGCGCTCGGTGACCAGCGCGACGACCCGTGAGAGGGAGCTCACCGCGACGTCGGCCGTGTCGTACGAGCGCAGGTCCTGCGAGACGCTGACCAGACCCAGCAGCCGCCCGTCGGCCCGCACGGGCTGCTTCGAGGTCAGGTACCAGCCGGGTGCCCCGCCGGGCCCCCGGATCAGCTCGAGCACGTGGCGCAAGGGTCGTCCGGTGGCGAGCACAGCGGCGTCCTGCTGGGAGTAGTGCTCCGCGAACGGCGCAGCGAACAGGTCGCCCGCGGCCCGCCCGACCACAGCGCGGCGCGAGCGCTCGACCGTGCGCTCGACGAAGGCCTGGTTGACCGCGACGTAGCGGCCGTCGGTGTCCTTGGCGCAGAACATGGTGGTGGACAGCTCGTCCATCAGCGCGAGCATCGGAGCGCCCAGGGCCGTGACCAGCGCGATCGCGGCTGGCCAGGTGGGCGGCGCGGCGGGGGCCGAGGGCAGGGTGCTCATCTCGCTCGGAGGGTACCGCCCGCGCTGCCGGGTCGGCAGGACGCTCCGCGGGCGGGGGAGCGCGGGCAGCGCGCGGACGTCAGGCAGGTCGCTGGATCGTGACAAGACGCCGGGGCCTCCCGCGTCCGACGATGGTCGCATGCAGACGAGCACGACCGACCTGGTCGACGACGCACTTGCCCTGGCCGACCGTTGGGTCGCCGCAACCGCCGCCGGTCAGACCTCGCGCGAACGGCGCACCACCGGGCGCCTCGCCGCGCTCGTCTCGGACCCCGCGGGCCTCGAGCTCGCGGTGCGGTTCGTCGACCGCGTGGCGCGCCCCGACGACCTGCACGTCGCGGCCCGCGAGCTCGCGGACCTCACCCGGTTCACGTCGGCCGCGGGCGGGTTCCTCGGACCCGTGGACCGGGTGCTGCTCGAGGTGGGTGCACGCCTGGCCCCGGTGCTGCCGCGGGTCGTGGTCCCGGCCGCGCGCGAACGGCTGCGGCAGATCGTCGGGCACCTGGTGGCCGACGCGGGCCGCGGGCTCGGCCCGCACATCGCCCGGGCCCGGGCCGACGGGTTCCGGCTCAACCTCAACCTGCTCGGCGAGGCCGTGCTCGGCGAGCACGAGGCCGACGCCCGGCTCGCACGCGTGCGGGCGCTCGTCGAGCGGCCCGACGTCGACTACGTCTCGATCAAGGTCTCGGCCGTCGCGAGCCAGCTCTCGACGTGGGACACCGCCGGCAGCCGTGACCGGGTCGTCGCCCGGCTGCGCCCGCTGTACCTCGCGGCCGCCCAGCACGGCACGTTCCTCAACCTCGACATGGAGGAGTACCGCGACCTGGCGCTCACGGTGCAGGTCTTCGAACGGCTCGTGACCGACCCCGAGCTGGTCGACGTCGAGGCGGGCATCGTGCTCCAGGCCTACCTGCCCGATGCGATCGGGGCGTTCGACGAGCTCACGGCCATCGCGGCACGCCGGCGCGCGGCGGGTGGAGCCCGGATCAAGGTGCGCCTGGTCAAGGGGGCGAACCTGGCCATGGAGCAGGTCGAGGCCGAGCTGCACGGCTGGCCGCAGGCGCCCTACCGCTCGAAGGCCGAGGTCGACGCGAACTACGTGCGGCTGCTCGACCACGCGCTGCGGCCCGAGCGCACCGCCGACGTGCGGATCGGCGCGGCCAGCCACAACCTCTTCCACGTGGCCCTCGCGCACCTGCTGTCCGAGGCGCGCGGCGTCGCCGAGGCCCTCGACATCGAGATGCTCCAGGGGATGGCCCCGGCGCAGGCCCGTGCCGTGCGCGACGTCGTCGGCGAGGTGCTGCTCTACACGCCCGTCGTGGCCCGCTCGGACTTCGACGTGGCCATCTCGTACCTGGTGCGACGGCTCGAGGAGAACGCCGCGCCGCAGAACTACCTGCACGCGCTGTTCGCACCGGGCGGGGGCGAGCACGGGCTCGGGGCGCAGCGCGCCGCGTTCCTCGCCTCGGTCCAGGACGCGCTCGCACCGACGACCCCGCCGCAGCGCACCCCCCGCCCCGCACCCGTCGAGACGGCGTCGGGCACGCCCTTCGTGAACGCCCCCGACACCGACCCGGCCGTCGCGGCCTCCCGTGACTGGGCCGCCGACCTGCTCGTCCGCGAGGTCGCGGTGCCCGACGGCGTGCGGGTCGGCACGACTTCCGACGTGGACACCGCCGTGCAGCGGGCCGTGGGTGCCGCGTCCGGCTGGGCGTCGACCACACCCGCCGACCGCGCGCGGCTGCTGCGCCGCGCCGCGCTGCACCTCGAGGAGGCCCGTGGGGACCTCGTCGCCACCATGGTCGCCGAGGCGGGCAAGACCGTCGCCGAGGCCGACCCCGAGGTCAGCGAGGCCGTCGACTTCGCGCGCTACTACGCCGACCGTGCCGAGGAGCTCGCCGACGGCGTGGTGCCCGGTGCCCGGTTCCGTCCCGAAGGCCTCACGGTCGTGACGCCGCCCTGGAACTTCCCGGTCGCCATCCCGGTCGGTTCGGTGCTCGCGGCCCTCGCGGCCGGGTCGCCCGTGCTCGTGAAGCCCGCGCCCCAGACGCCGCGCTGCGTGCAGGTCGCCGTGGGGGCCGTGCACCGTGCGATGGACGAGCTCGACGTGCCGCGCGACGTGCTGCAGGTGCTGCTGGCCCCCGAGGGGGAGGTCGGTCGGCACCTCGTGACCCACCCCGCCGTCAGCCGGGTGCTGCTCACCGGCTCGATCGAGACGGCCCAGCTGTTCGCGACCTGGCGCGAGGACCTCGACGTGATGGCCGAGACGTCGGGCAAGAACGCCCTCGTGGTGACCCCGTCGGCCGACGTCGACCTGGCCGTCGCCGACGTGGTCCGTTCCGCGTTCGGTCACGCGGGGCAGAAGTGCTCCGCGGCGTCGCTGCTCATCCTCGTCGGCTCGGCCGGACGCTCGGCCCGCCTGCACCGCCAGCTCGTCGACGCCGTCACCTCGCTGCGCGTCGGCCCCGCGACCGACCTGGCCACGGCCATGGGGCCGCTCACCGAGCCCGCGCAGGGCAAGCTGCTCGACGCGCTGACCACGCTCGACGCGGGGGAGCGGTGGGTCGTGCAGCCTCGCCAGCTGGACGACAGCGGCCTCCTGTGGAGCCCGGGGGTCAAGGTCGGTGTGCAGCCCGGATCGGCGTTCCACCTGACGGAGGTGTTCGGCCCCGTGCTCGGCGTCATGCGCACCGAGACGCTCGAGGAGGCCATCGAGCTCCAGAACGCCGTCGCGTTCGGACTCACGGGTGGGCTGCACTCGCTCGACGAACGCGAGATCGACCTGTGGCTCGAGCGCGTCGAGGTCGGCAACGCCTACATCAACCGCCACATCACGGGGGCCGTGGTGCAGCGCCAGCCGTTCGGTGGCTGGAAGGCCTCGGTCGTCGGCCCGGGCGCCAAGGCCGGTGGGCCCCACTACGTCGCGCAGCTCGGCACGTGGGCGGACGCCCCCGAGGTGCCCGCCGACGACGCGGGCTGGTTCGCCTGGGCGCTGGCCGACGACGCGCGCTGCTGGGCCCACGAGCTGGGTCTCGAGCACGACCCGAGCGGTCTGCGCCCCGAGTCCAACGTGCTGCGGCACCGCCCCGTGCCGCACCTGACCGTCCGCGTCGGCCCCGACGCCCGCGAGGTCGAGGTCGAGCGCGTCCTGGCAGCCGCACGCCTGGTCGGGGTCCCCGTGACCGTGAGCCGTGCCGCGACCGAGCCCGACGAGTTCTTCGCCGGACGCGTGCGCGACGGCGCCGTCGACGGGCGGATCCGCGTCGTCGGCACCGCCGTGGGGCTGCGCGCCGCGGCCCGTACCCGCACCGGTCACGTCACTGTGCTCGACGGTCCGGTGCTCGCCGCCGGCCGACGCGAGCTGCTCACCGTGCTGCGCGAGCAGGCAGTGAGCCGGACCCGGCACCGCTTCGGCCACGTCGAGTCCGGCCGCGAGGATCTCGCAGGCCCGGTGGCCACCGGGGGCGCCCACGCACAGCAGGCCCGCTGACCTGCGGGATCACCTGTCGGTGTTGCGGAACCAGATCTCCTCAGTCAGCGCCGTCGCGAACGCGGTCCACGCCGCGTAGGGCAGCAGGGCGACCGCCGCGACGGGGTCGTGCCGCGCCGACTCGCGGACGAGCGAGACGTTCACCGCGTCGAGGGCCACGATCGTCCCGAGGGCGAGACCAGGGCGCTTGGCACGGAAGAACGTCCAGGTCCAGGCCGCGTTGAGCCCGAGGTCGAGCGCGATGCGGCGTCGGAGCCGGACGCGCCCGGTCGCCGGGGCGGCGTTCAGCGCCCGCGTGCCGGACCACGCGATCGAGGCGTACAGCACGGTCCACACCGGGGCGAAGGCGCGGTCCGGCGGGTACCAGGACGGCTTCTCGAGACCGCGGAACCAGCTGCTGCGCGGGGCCGTCCCGATCGCACCGACCACCGCTGTCGCCACGACCGCTGCCGTCATCCCGCACGCCCGGCGCCGTCGACCGCGCCGCTGCTCCACCCGCGCGTCGTCGAGACGTTCCGCAGTGGTGAGGTCCGCCGCCGAGAGCCGCACGCTGACAGCCGGAGGGGCGAGGAGACGACGGCGACGTGTCATGCCACCTGACGCTAGCGATCCCTGCCGGTCCCGCCACCCGGCTGCACCGGGCGTCGGCGGGCTGGTCGGCGCAGCGCGGACCAGGCTCTCAGGCGAGCAGGTGGAACGCGAGGACGGAAGCACCGACGCCCAGCCCCAGGTGCAGCCCGATGTCAGCGACCGCACGTGCCCAGCGTCGGGTGCGCGCGAGCTCGACCACGTCGAGGGCGAACGTCGAGAACGTCGTCAGGCCGCCCGCGAGCCCGGCGCCGAGCACTGTGAGCCACTCCGTGGTGAGGACGCCCCGCACGGCGAGCGCGGCTGCAGCCCCCAGCAGCGCGGAGCCCACGACGTTGACCGTCAGGGTGGCCCACGGGAACGTCGGCCGCCCCAGCCCCCGGCGCTCCCGGGCACGGGCATGCACGATCTCGGTCGCGAACCGCAGCTGTGCGCCCACCGCAGCACCGACGCCTACGCCCACCACGACCCAGCCGTTCACGCTGCCAGCTCTTCGTCCGTGCCGCGCCGCGCCGGCAGCCGGGCGCCCGTCGCGACCCCGGCGCCCGCCGCCACCACACCCGCGACGAGCGAGCCCAGCAGGTAGGCCAGGGCGGTGCCGGGCTCCGCGCCGGTGACGAGCGCGTCGACCGCATGGGTGTAGGCCGAGAAGGTCGTGAAGCCGCCGAGCAGCCCGGTCCCGAGCGCGGGCCGCACCCACGCCGGCGCCCCGAGACGTCCGACCACGCCGACGACCAGCAGGCCGAGCAGGAACGAGCCCACGACGTTGATCGCGAACGTGGTCCACGGGAACGCGCCCGCAGGCTCGCGGACGACCTGGGTGAGCGACCACCGGACGAGGCCACCGAGGGCGCCGCCCAGGCCGACGAGCACGAACGATTGGCGGTGGGTCATGCCGAGGCGCGGATCACGAGCTCCGGGGCGAAGATCAGGGGAGCCTCGGGCCTGGCGCCGTGCAGCTGGTCGAGCAACCGTGCCCCTGCTGCTCGGGCCATCGCGACGACGGGCTGGATCACAGTGGTCAGCGGGGGGTTGGTCGAGATCGCGACGCCCAGGTTGTCGTACCCGACGACGGCGATGTCGCCGGGCACGTCACGGCCGAGCTCGCTGAGCACACCGAGCGCGCCGGCGGCCATGAGGTCGGACGCCACGAAGATCGCGTCGACGTCCGGGTGCTGCGCGAGCAGCCGACGCGTGCTCGCGGCCCCGGAGGAGATCGTGAAGTCGCCGTGCACCACGGCGTCCTCGGGCAGACCCGCGGCACGCACGGCCTGACGCCAGCCGGCGAGCCGGTCGATGCCGGCGGACATGTCGAGCGGGCCGGCGATGGTGCCGATGCGGCGCCGTCCGAGGTCGATGAGGTGCTGGGTCGCGATGCGACCACCGGCGACGTTGTCGGTGTCGACGTACTGGGCGTCGCCCGCCGCGAGGGGCCGGCCGACGAAGACGTTGGGCAGCCGCGACTGACGCAGCGCCTGGTCGAGCGCGTCGTCGCGGTGGTGCGAGACCACGATCGCGCCGTCCACGTGCCCGTTGCGCAGGTAGCGGATGGTGCGCGCGCTGTCGCCTGGGCGTGCGATGACCAGCACGAGCTGCAGGTCGGAGTCGGCGAGGGCGCTGCTGATCCCGTTGAGGGTGCCCGCGAAGAACGGGTCGGAGAGCACGCGTTCGTCGGGCTCGGGGACCACGAGCGCGATCGAGTCGGTGCGGCGCGTCACCAGCGAGCGTGCCGCGCGGTTCGGGCTGTACCCGAGGTCGGCGACCGCGGCCTCGACCGCGGCGAGGGCTTCGGGGGAGACACGCAGCCCGCCGTTGATGGCGCGTGACGCCGTGGAGCGTGAGACCCCGGCACGCTCGGCGACCTGCTCGAGCGTGGGTGCGACCGGCCTGTCGGCACCGGGTCGGATCTCTGTGCTGTCGACCACCATTGGCCGTCCCCTCCTGAGGCTGCCGAGGCAGCGTGGCATGCCGGGAGCGCCGCGCGGCAGCGACCGGAGTCCGGTCGCTGCCGCGCGGGCACGTCCGTCAGCCCTTGACGGCGCCCTGCATGATGCCGGCGACGAGCTGGCGTCCCGCGAAGATGAACACGACGACCAGCGGGATCACCGAGAGCGTGACACCAGCCATGATGAGCGACATGTCCTTGAAGTACGTGGACTGGAGCAGCTGGACAGCCACCGGCAGGGTGGGGTTGGACGACCCGAGCACGATGAACGGCCAGAAGAAGTTCGTCCAGGAACCCACGAAGGTGAACAGTCCGAGCATCGCCGCGGCGGGACGGGCCGCCGGAAGAGCCACGTGGTAGAACGTGCGGATCATCGACGCCCCGTCCACGCGGGCGGCTTCGATGAGCTCGTAGGGGAGCGCACTCTCGAGGTACTGCGTCATCCAGAAGACACCGAAGGCCGTGACCATGCCGGGCACGATGACCGCGATGAGCTTGCCGGTCCAGCCGAGCTGCGACATCACGATGAACAGCGGGACGATGCCGAGCTGGGTCGGGACCGCGGTGGTCGCGACGACGAAGACGAGCAGCGGGCCACGCCCCCGGAACCGGAGCTTCGCGAACGAGTACCCGGCCAGCGTCGAGAAGATGACCACCGAGAGCGCCGTCACGGTCGAGATGATGAGCGAGTTGCCGAGCGCCTTCCAGAAGTGGATGTCCGCGGACAGCACCCGGCCGACGTTGTCGAAGAACTGACCCCGGGGGATGAGCGACGGGATCGGCGTCTGGGCGATGGTCCCGGCGTCCGAGCTGGCGAGCAGGAACGCGAAGTACAACGGGTACGCCGAGATGAGGATGACGGCGACCAGGATCACATAGGTGACCCAGCCCGGTCGGCGGTCGGAGCCTGCACCCTTGGTGGGGCGGCGACGTGCTGCCGCGCGGGCTGCGCCGGCTCCAGCCGTCTGGTGGATGACGGGGATCGAAGGCGCGCTCATCGCTTCTTCTTCTTTCCGGTCTTCGGGGCCCCATCGGAGGCGATGCGGCGGGTGAGGGAGAAGTTGATCAGCGCGAGGACGATGATGATGAGGAACAGGATCCACGCGACCGCTGCGGCTCGGCCGAAGCTCTTCTGCGCGCCCCATCCGACCTCGTAGAGGTACATCGTCACCGTCATCCACTGACGGTCGGCGCCGCCCTGGCCGGCCTGGTCGAACAGGCGCGGCTCGTCGAAGATCTGCAGGCCACCGATGGTCGAGGTCACGACCACGAAGATGATCGTGGGCCGCAGCATGGGGACCGTCACCGAGAAGAACTGCCGCAGGCGGTTCGCGCCGTCGAGGATCGCTGCCTCGTAGAGGTCGCGCGGCACCGCCTGCATCGCGGCGAGGAAGATGAGGGTGTTGTAGCCGATCCAGCGGAAGTTGACCATCGAGGCGATCGCGACGTGGCTGGCCAGGACGTCGGCGTGCCAGCGGATGGCGTCGATGCCGACGCTCCCGAGGATCGAGTTGATCATGCCGGAGTCGCTGGCGAAGAGCTTGCCGAAGATCAGCGAGACGGCCACGGGGGCCACGATGAACGGCAGCAGCACGCCCATGCGCCAGAAGGTCTTGGCCCGGAGGTTCGCGTCCAGCACGGCCGCGATGACGATCGCGATGAAGACCTGCGGGACGGACGAGAGCAGGAAGATGCTGAAGGTGTTGCGCAGGCCCTTCCAGAAGTTGGGCTGCTGCAGGACGTACGTGAAGTTCTCGAGCCCGACGAACTCGCCCTGGCCACCGATGAGCTGCCACTTGTGCATCGACACGAAGGCCGTGTACCCGAGCGGGAAGAGGCCGACGATCGCGAACAAGATGAAGAACGGGGAGATGTACAGGTAGGGCGAGATCTTGAC
>NZ_JBISBW010000013.1:0-42607 GCF_044392165.1 Cellulomonas sp. P22 | reverse complement strand
AGTCACCGTCCCGGCCACCCAGACACAAACCCCGGTCGGGGTCATCGACTCGATCACCGGCGCGAACGGCGCCATCAACGCCAAGGGTTGGGCCTTCGACTGGGACACCACCGCACCGATCCCGGTGCACATGTACGTCGACGGCGTCGGCTACGCCTTCAACGCCGACCAGCCGTCCCCCGCCGTCAGCGGAGCATTCCCCGCGGCCGGCCCCAACCACGCCTACGACCTCACCGTCGCCGCCGGCCCCGGCAACCACCAGGTGTGCCTCTACGCCATCAACCTCCCCTCCGGACCCAACACCGCCCTGGGCTGCCGCACGATCACCGTCAGCTGACGGTCACCGAGACTGACGCTCCAGCTGCCTGCTGTGCCGCCAGCGAGCGCGCGCCTGGCATCCACGCGGGTTGCGGCACGGGTGCAGGCGAACGGCGACTGAAGGCGGGACGGCCTGCCCCTCGGTCATATGGAAGCCGGCGACGTTGGGGCAGCAGGTGAACGGCGCGCCCGCTTCTCGGGCGGTTGGCGCTCGATGGGCGACATGCCTGGCAGGGATCTGCGGGACCGTGGAGACACAAGAGGCCTCCTTCGTGGGGCGAGGCCGCTCAGCCACCCCCCTCAACCGAGAGGCCATTCATCCGGCCGACGTGTGGTCAGCTCTACAACACCTTGATGGGCTCGTCGATCCCGAGTTGGGGGTCCGAGGCCTCTGCTTGACCTCGCGCGAATCGACGACGCCGGGCGGCAAGGGCGACCACACTCCCGGCAACCCCGAGCAGGAGCGTCCCCGCGATGAACGCGACACCCGCCGCGGCCTGGTGGGGCGTCGCGTACTGGAGCGTCACGATCCAGTCGCCGGCGGGCAGGTCAGCCTGGATGAGCCCCGCGGCGCCCATTCGGGGGTCCAGGGTGCGACAACCATCGGTCCCTGCGTCACACGCCTCGACAGACCAGCCCGGGTAGTACGCCTCGTTGAACAGCGCTGAGGCGTCTGAGATGGAGGAGACGCGATACGTGAGCCGCCCCGGTTCGTAGCCGTCCGGCATCACTTCGAGCCCTTCGCCGCACAGATGGTCCTCGGCGCACGCTTCAACAGCCTCCTCCGAAGGCAGCTCTCCGTCGGAACCGACGGCGATCGCCAGGCCGGGCGCTTCGTATAGCGCGGCCATGCGTTCCGCCGTCGCAGGATTGTCGAGTGCCGCCAACGCGGCTTCGAAGGCCGGCTGGCCCTTGAGGTTGACATATCCTCCGACCGCGTCCTGGCGGTCGTAGAAGGAGGAGTTCCAGTTGACCGCGAGTGGCGAGACCGGCAACTCGTCCAGGGCCGCGCGTGCGGGACGCTGCGTGGATGAGACCTCCAGCTGAGCTCCATCATCGATGAGCTGTTCGGATGTCTCACCCCAGACGGCTGTCTCGAGGGGGGCACGCTCAGTTCGCCACGACGCTGTGATCGCGTACGCCCAGAAGACCCCCGACACGGCGCCCAGCACAGTCAGCACCGCGACCCAACGCCGCAGGTCGCCACGATCGGCGTGCCACCGGGCGCGGCCGAAGCCTCCAAGCAGTGCTACCACCGCGGCGGAGGCGACGAGCAACGTCCATGGCTCGACCCACCGCGGCACCTGATAGTTGGCGCGCACAGCGACGGCCAGCGCCAGCGCTGCCATTCCTGCCAAAGCAGCAGTTCCCCACGGATGAGCCCACCGCCCGTTCGGCCCCTCCTCATACCGGGCGCGCGCGAGGGCGCTGGAGATGCCCGCCATGCCGGCGACCACGACCACGAGAAGCAGGTACACGCGGAAGTCGGCCATCCGAAATCGGCTGAGGTCGAGGCCGGGGAGCCTCTCGAGCGTCCCGTACCACGGCATGAAGGGCATCCCGAGTGCGAGGACGACTCCGCCGGCTCCGGCACAGACCCGCACCAGAGGGTCCCTCCATCGCACGAGCGCCATTGCCGCCCAGCACGCCGCTGGCAGGAAGAACGCCCGCATCGACGGGTCGTTTGGCAGGCCGACGAGGTCGTAGGGGAAGATCGTGGTGCCGATCATGCGCCAGTCGAAGATCGACTCGTCCACGCCGGTCGGCGACGCCGTCCCGCGCAGTCCGATCGCCGTGAGGTACTTCGGCGCGGACAGGAGCACGGCGCCCACGCCTGCGACGCACAGCGGCAGAAGAAACTCCTTGATCCGCGGTCGGCGCACGATCTGGGAGGTCACCACCCACGCCATCCCGCAGTAGGCCCCCGCGACGATGACTCCCGGGTACGAGCCCGCCAGGGCCTGCCAGATCACCACCGCCGCGACGGGGATACCCCACCAACGCTTCCACGCCCAGGTCGGCGACAGGACCGCAAGTACCCACGGCGCCCATGCGGCACCTCGGACGATGTCCGGGTGCAGGGCGTTGGTGAAGAAGCTGGCCGCGAAGAAGTACGTCACCAGACCGAACATCGTGCCCGCGCGCGCGAGCCCCCACCGTCTGCCGAGCACGTATACACCGAGGGCACCGAAGGCGACGTGCAACGCCTGCAGCACCGCTGCCGCATGGATGGAGTAGGGGGTGATCGCGGCGGCGATGCCGATCGGCAGGTACCACGAGCCGTTCTGGATCGAGATCGCCGCCGGGAACCCGCCCCAGGAGTAGGGCATCCATTGCACCGGATTCACCAGCGAGCCGTCACGCCACCACGCGAGGGGCTCGTTGTTGTACGACCCGATGAAGTCGTCCGGCGCCGGCACGACGTTGCCGGTGAAGTAGTGCCAGAACATCATCAGTTCCAGGACCACGAGCACGGCGACGACCAGAGCGATCTCGCGCGCCCGCTCTCCGGTCAACGCGCGGCCGAACCTGCTGCTCGACATCGCCTCCGTGCGAAGACTCATGACGACAGTTCAACCATGTGCGGCGCGCTCGTCGCGAGACCTCGCGCCTCGAGGAACGTCTCGTAGTCGCGGATGTAGTCGTCCGAGTCGTACGGGAGCGAGGCGAACACCCCGAGCACCGCGTTGGCGCTGTAGCGGTACTGGGTACCCCATACCATCGCGGGCATGTACAGGCCCAGGTCCGGCCGGTCGAGGACGATCTCCTGCCGCTGGATGCCGTCGTCGACCACGCAGGTGACCGATCCGCTCAAGCTGACGAGGAACTGCTCGCACTTGCGGTGCGCGTGTGCGCCCCGCACGTCGACGGTCGGGACGTCGAACACGGTGAAGTACCGCGCGGGCCGGAACGGGAGGTCGTCGTCGAGCTCGGTGGAGACGAGCGAGCCGCGCAGATCGTCGGCCCGCCGCAGGGCTATGGTCGCGGCGCCTCCGATCAGATCTTGGGGCACGGCGGGCAGCTGGGCGGCACGAGGCGCCTCGGCGCTGGGGCCGTACCCGATGATGCGGGCCGGGTTTCCGACCACCACGGCGTTCGCCGGCACGTCCTTGGTCACCACGGCGCCCGCACCTACCATCGCGCCACGTCCGACATGGATGCCGGGGAGGATCACGGAACCGCCGCCCAGCGACGCCCCCTGATCGATGCGCGTGATGGGAAAGGTGTCGGGGTACTGCCTGCTGCGGGGGAACCGGTCGTTCGTGAACGTGACGTTGGGTCCCACGAAGACGTCATCCGCCAGCCGGACTCCGTCCCACAGCTGGACACCGCTCTTGATCGTCACCCGATCGCCGACGACGACGTCGTTCTCGATGAACACGTGGTCGCAGATGTTGCAGTCGTCACCGATGACCGCCCCCGGCAGCACGTGGGCGAACGCCCACACCCGAGTGTCCTGTCCGATGTTCACCGTCTCGCAGACGCCAAGCTCGTGCACGAAGAAGTCGGTCACGACATCATCCCTTCTTGCTGTCGGACCACCTGTCGAGGCTCAGCCCGTCGAACGATCAGAAGTCCACCAAGGAATGTCAGGGGCGCGGTGACGAGCACGACGAGTCCTGAGTAGGCCGGCGACATCCCCTGGTCGACGGCGACGGCGAGAGCCCCGAGGCCCACCACGTAGACGGCGATGTAGAGGGCCACGTACTGCACGAGCTGGGCCCGCGCCATCCTGACCCGGTAGACGAACCGCCCGGCCATGAAGGTCGAGAACACGATCCCGAGGGCGAACACGATCGAGTAGGCCAACCCGGGGGCGATGACGAGCGAGAGGAGCGAAAGCAGCACCCCTGTCACCAGCGTGTTCGCCCCGCCCGCGAGGCCGAACCGCATCGCAGAGCCCAGGAGGGCGCGCAGCTCAGTCGAGCGCACGGTCGAAGACCTTGTTGCTCATCACGATGGACGCGGGTCGCCCCTTGCTGTTCTCGTACGTGCGCCAGACGTACGAGCCGACCACACCGAGGCCATAGAGGAGCGAGAACGTCGACAGCAGGATCGTCAGCATGAGCGGCGTGTAGCCGCCAACCGCGATCCGGTCCGTCCACCATCCCACGAACACGACGATGCTCGCGAGGGCCATCCCTCCCGCGCCGATCCCGGTGAGGGCAGAGATCGGCAGGTCCGTGAACGAGAAGACCGAGTCCAACAGGTACCGGATCCGCCGATGCATCGTCCACCCGCTCTTCCCCTGTTCACGCCGACTCCTGGAGTAGGGAACCTCCGCCCGGCGGTACCCCACCCAGAACAGCAGCCCGACCAGGCTCGAGTGCGATTCGCCGAGCGTGAGCAGCTGTCGGGCGACATCTCGGGTGCAGCCGAACACATCGACGCCGCCTCGAGGGATCTCGGGCTCGATCCACCTGCGGTAGAGGTTCCAGAAGCTCCGCGACAGAAATGACGAGAGCGCAGGATCGTCACGTGACTCACGCCGACCCACCACGACGTCGAACTCACCCGTGGCCATCGTCTCGAAGAAGGACAACATGAGCTCGGGCGGCTCCTGCAGGTCTGCCGCCATCACTCCGATCATCTCGCCACGGGCAACGGCCAGACCGCTGCGGATCGCGGCGAACGAACCGAAGTTCCGCGAGTGGTAGACAAGCTGGGAGTCGATCGTGGCCGCGGGCAGGACCTTCTCGAGGACAAGCCCGGACCGGTCAGGAGAACCGTCGATGACGAACACGACCTCGAGCCGACCGTCGAGCTGGAGGGCTACCTCCTCGAGCCGACGGGTGACGCTCTCGACCGACCCCTCGTTCCCGTAGACCGGGACGACGACCGAGTACTTGATCTCGTTTGCGGCGGGCACGGTCAGTAGCTCGCCAGTGCGGCGCAGACACGGTCGACCTCGTCCGACGTCATCTCCGCAAAGCATGGAAGCGTCACGATCCGCTCAGCCAGCGACTCGGTCACCGGCAGGGAGACCTCGGCGTACTCGTCGCGGAACGCGCTCTGCAGGTGGTCCGGGACGGGGTAGTGCACATCTGTCCTGATCAGCTGACTCTCGAGATGACGCCGCAGGCTCGCTCGATCATCCGCGACGACCACAGCCAGATGGCCGACGTGCCCGGCGCCCTCGGCTGGGAGGACACGGACTCCGCTCGCCGCAACCTCGACATACCGTCGGATGATGCCGCGGCGGGTCTGATTCTGCGCTCCGAGGAAGGGCATGCGGGTGCGAAGAACTGCCGCCTGCACCTCGTCCAGCCGCGAGTTGCGGCCCCCATCGACGCCGATGCGGTACTTGCCGTCCCAGCCGTACTGGCGCAGGGCGCGCAGGCTCCCCGCGATCTCCTCGGACGATGTCGTCACCGCTCCGCCGTCGCCGAGTGCACCGAGGTTCTTCGTCGGATAGAAGCTGAAGGCAGCCGCATCGGCCCTTGACCCCACGGGGCCCTCGACCGTGCTGGCCCCGATCGCCTGCGCGCAGTCCTCGACGACGCGGATCCCCAGCGGTTCGCACACGGAGCGCACCGCGGCCACATCCGCCGCACGCCCGTACAGGTGCGTCACCACGACCACTCCCACGCGGGCATCCAGCACATCGACGAGGGCCTTGGGGTCGACGCAGTGCGTCTCGGCATCGACGTCGACATAGCGCACCGCGAACCCTCCACGCCGCGCAGCCGTCGTCGTGTACCCGCCGCAGTTGGCAGCTGTGACGACCACCTCGCGTCCGACAGGCATGGTCGCGCGGAGCATCAGCTCCAGGGCGTCGGTGCCAGAACCGACCGCGACAGCGTGGTTGGCGCCCACCAGGGCAGCGAGCTCGGCCTCGAAAGCTGTGTGCTCTGGCCCCATCACCACGTGGGCCGAATCGAGCACACGTGTCCACGCGCGGTCGAGCTCGGCCCGCTGATCGTCGATCGCCCTCGACAGGTCGTTCATCGGAACCCACTGCTGCACCGCACCCTCGATCCTCTAGCACCACGCCACCGGGCGGATCCGGCACCCCGCCAGGCGTGTGACCCTCGCCCGAGGAGCCGGTCAGATCCTAGCGGGTCCCGTGAGAGGCGCTAGAATCGTTCTCCTCGCTCACCCCGGAGAATCGTGGTGAACGCGGTCGCCAAGGCTGGACATGAGTCCCGCTACCATAATGCCGTGACCGCCCCCTTCCCACGTCGCGTCCTCGTTGTCATTCCGGCATGGAACGAACAGGACGCGCTCCCCGGTGTCCTCGCAGAGGTCGACGAAACGGTCGCGGACGCGGACATCCTCGTCGTAAACGACGGCTCGACGGACCGCACGTCAGCAGTCGCTCGACGCTGCGGTGTCCCGGTCCTCGACCTCCCGATCAACCTGGGGGTGGGCGGCGCCATGCGCGCAGGGTTCAAGTACGCGCAACGGCACGGCTACGACGTCGTCGTGCAGCTGGACGCCGACGGGCAGCACGACCCTCGTGATGTGCCTCGACTGGTGGATCTCCTCATGCAGGAGGACGCGGACCTGGTGATCGGCGCTCGCTTCGCCGGCCTGGGGACCTACTCGGCCCGGGGCCCGCGCCGGTGGGCCATGCGCGGACTCTCGTTCGTGCTGTCGCGTGTCACGGGCACACGCCTGACCGACAGCACCTCGGGCTTCAAGGCCGCCGGCCCTCGGGCGATCGCCCTGTTCGCCCCGACCTATCCCGCTGAGTATCTCGGGGACACCATCGAGTCGCTGGTGCTGGCAGCCCGGGCGAAGCTCCGTGTCCGCCAGATGCCGGTCGAGATGCGTGCCCGGGCGGGCGGGATCCCCTCCCACAACCCGGTGCGCGCCAGCCTCTTTCTCCTGCGCGCCGTGCTCGCACTTCTCATCGCCCTGAGCCGTCCGGCTGCAGGCTTCCCTCTGGCGGAGGACGCATGACCGGCTACATCGCATCGCTGGCGCTCGCCGGGGTGACGCTCGTCGTCGTCCTGCTACTGATGCGGAGCCGGCGCATCCGAGAGAAGTACGCGGCGATCTGGATCGTCATCGCCATCCTCACCGTCGTCGTCGGCCTCGTGCCGAGCCTGCTCACCTGGACGGCGTCACAGCTGGGCTTCGAGGCGCCGGTGAACCTGCTCTTCTTCGCCGCCATGCTGGCGCTGCTGCTCATCTCCGTCCAGTACAGCGTGGAGCTGTCGACGCTCGAAGAAGAGGTGCGAACGTTGGCTGAAGAGGTCGCGCTCCTCAGACTGGATGTTGAAGACGTCCGGTCGGACATCAGCGTGCCGTCCCCTGTGACCCATGCGGACGACAGCAGCTCGCGCATGTCCTGATCGACCACAGCAACGACTCGAGGCCCTGACCGGAACGCATCTGGTCAGGGCCTCGATGTCACGCTACGGGTGCGCCGTCAAGCACGCGGCGGGAGCACCAGTCGCTTGACCCTTCCGCCTGCCTTGCTCACGACGTTGACCACGCCGCCGTCCTGCAGGTACTCCCGCACCAGCGCGGCGTCACCACGAAGGCCGCCCCAGCGCGGCGCGACGACGGCGACGGGTGTGCGTAGCGCCGCGGCCGACTCAGGGTCGACGAGGTCGGGCGCCCGCCGCGGGCTGCGGCAGAACTCGACCAGCGGGCGAAGGGCCTCGCTCCAGCGGTACTCGGGCGCCACGACCTCGATGTTGGACCGGATCTCGGCCGCAACATCCGGCTTGGTCAGGACCTCGGTCAGGGCATCGGCGAGAGCGCCGACGTCGCCGGCCGGGACGACGCGCCCCAGATTGCGCGACGACACGAGAGCAGCCAACGAGTCTCCGTCGGTGCACACGATCGGCAGCGACGCCCAGAGGTAGTCGAGGATGCGCGTTCGGAACGAGAACGCCGTCTCGACGTGGTCGAGGTGCGTGCTCACCCCGATGTCCGACTCGAGCAGGAAGTTCTGCCGCTCCTCGTACGCCACCCACTCGTGGTTGAAGATGACGTGCGTGCCGAGCAGCCCCAGCTCGCGTGCGAGGTCCCTGGCCTGGACGGCCATTCGCATCTCGGGAACGGCAGGGTTGGGGTGCTTGACCCCCATGAACAGGAGCCGGACCTCGGGAATGGTCTCCTTGACGACATCGATCGCGCGGATCAGCGTCAGCGGGTCGAACCAGTTGTAGATCCCGCCGCCCCACAGGATGACCTTGTCGTCCTTGCCGATGCCCGGGATGACGCCCTTGACCATCGGCTTCGTCGCGACAGGCGGCTCGTCTCCCACACCGAACGGGACGATGCTGATCAGCGAGTTCAGCGTCTCGTCGTCGTCGTAGACGGCGGGGTTGACCCGTCCGAGCGCGGCCATCTGGCCGAGCCAGAAGTCCCTCTGCTTCTCCGCCGCGCACATGAAGAAGTCCCCGCGCAGGATCTGCTCGTTGAGCACGGCCGTCGATGACCGCACGACCTCACGACGAGCCTTCTCGCCCAGGTCGCGCGCCTGCTCGAGCTGCTCGAGGTGGAACGGGTCATAGATGTCGACCACGACGATCTTGTCGCTGTTCTTGAGCACCGGGTGCTCGTGCATCAGGAAGCCCTGGAACACGATCACGTCCGCCCACTTCTCGAGCTGGACGAGGTCGCGGCCGTTGACGTGCTTGATCGGGAATTCTGAGCTCGTCAGGTCGCAGGTGCCGGTCGTGACCAGCTGGACGTCGTGCTCCTTGGAGAGCGCGCTCGCGATCTGCCAGGCGCGGATGGCCGGCCCGGCCATGCGCTTCGAGACGGTGTCACCGGTCGCGACCAGGACGCGACGGCGGCCACCGAAGGGGGTGGCGACGTCGAAGGCGTCCACGACCGCCTGATAGGCGTCGACGAAGCCCGCGTCCGGGATGTTGGGGCGCATCGGCTCGCCGAAGAGGCGCACGATCTCGGCGTCGGTGCGGCGGCGGGCGGCCTGCAGCACGTCGCGCTTCGCGCGCATCGCCGGGAGGTTGCGCACGAACTCGTCGACCGCGTAGGTGGACGCCAGAACGGTGCGGGACACCTCGGCGGTGGGGCCTTCGGACGGGTCGTGACCGTGCGCCAGGTCGAGCGAGGTCGGGTCGTCGCCCCCGAGCACCACCCCGCGGCGGATGGCCAGCGCGATGGCGCCGGGCAGGAACCGCGAGAGGTTCTCCTCGCCGTAGTTCTTGTAGATCGTGTAGAGCGCGTTGCGCTCGAGCAGGTACTTCTCGCGCCAGCTCCCGATCGAGGACATCGAGGCATGGTGGCGGTGGTAAGAGATCGACTGCGGGACGTAGCGCACCCGGTAGCCGAGCACCCACAGGCGCCAGCCGAGGTCGACGTCCTCGAAGAACATGAAGTAGTCGTCGTCGAAGCCGCCGACCTTCTGGAAGACCTCCTTGCGGAGGATGAGCGAGGAGCCCGTGCCGAAGAGGATGTCCCGTCGGCTCTCCGGCCCCTCGCCCGGGGCCTCGCCGACGCCCAGCTTGAACGCCTGGCCGTACCAGGACATCCCGGCGGCGACGAAGTCGATCGTCTTGCCCTCCCAGTCGAGGACCTTGGTGGCCACAGCGCCGACATCGAGGTTGCGCTCGAGCTCGGGGATCGCCGCCGACAGGAACGCACGGTCGGGGCGCGCGTCGTTGTTGATGAACGCGACGAACTCGCCGGTCGCCTTCTCCACGCCGAGGTTGCAGCCGCCGGCGAATCCGAGGTTCTTCTTCGACTCGATCACCCGCGCGTGCGGCACCGCCTGCTTGATCTGCTTGACGTCCGTGCCGCCGCTGGCGTTGTCGACGACGACGAGCTCGAGCTTGTCCGCAGGCCAGTCGATGTCTGCGAACGCCTTGAGGCACGCGATGGTGTCCTCGGCACCCCGGTAGTTCACGACGACGACCGAAACCGTGCCCATTGCCATGTCCTTGCTCACTGCTGTCCCCCGTCGGTCACTGCTGTCCCCCATCCGGCTTGCGGAGCCGGCGGGCCGCCGCGTTCGCGACCCGCTCCAAGCTGTACCTGCTGGCCTCCGCCTTCCTCTGCGCGACCATCAGCTGGGCGCGGAGCTGCGCCAGCTCGACATCCCGGTTGTGCGTCTCGGACCGCGCCCCGGCCAGCTCCGCCTCGAGCCCTGAGACCTTGTTGTGCAGATCGGCGATCTGTCCGGCGCCGGACAGCCGCGCACTGAGCACCGCACCCCCGATCGCTGCCAGCGTCGCGCCCGAGTCGGGTGACGTGGCAGGGCTGCGGAGGGAGTCGATGAGCGCCTCGAGCTCGTCCAGGCTGCGGCGGCCGGACGCCACGACGACCTGCCGGTAGGACGGATCGGCGTTGTCGTTGAGCGACTGACGCTCGTTGTAGAACCGGTGGAGCTCCGGCAGCGCAGGCAGGCCGGACGCCAGGAGCTCGTGGTGGAAGACCATGCCGAGCAGCCATCGGGGCAGGTATCCGCTGGGGAGCCGGACGGAGTTCCAGCCGTCGCCGCTGAAGGCCGCAAGGGTGTCGTCGATCTTGGGCAGACCGTTGTCGATGTGCTCCTGGAGCGTGCCGAAGACCTCGCCGAACCGGGCCGTGACGAACGCCTGCAGCGCATCTTCGGCCAGCGCAACGCCCTCGGTGTCATGCGGAGCGCTCAGCACCACGAAGTCCTGCGCGACACGTCGGCACTCCGACAGGAAGGCCGCGCGGAACTGGGCAGGGATGTGCTCGAGAGTGTCGAGCGAGATGACGATGTCGAACGCGTCGTCGGCGAACGGCAGGTGCGCACCGTCGGCCACCACGAAGTTGCCCCCGTGCGTGCCGAACCGGTCGATCACCGCCACCTGGGCGTCGTCGAAGAACAGCTCGAGGAAACCGGGTGCACCACCGACGTCGAGAACCCGTCGACCGCTCCACCCGCCGAGGCCTTCGACTGCGCGCGCCGCAGTGGCGTAGCGCTGGTACTGGTCGAAGGGGAGCTCGAGGGCCTCAGGGGTCCTGTACGTCGGCTCAGTCATGTCGCACTCCGTTGTTCTGCCAGGTCCCCCCCAGGCTCACGATGCCGAACCGGTCGGTCGGCTGCCCTGCAAGGACGTCGAACCTGAAGAGGTTCTTCTGGTGGTCGAACGTGTGCGTGAGGGTCGAGTCCGTCGAGGCGACCGTGACGTCGTAGGTGCCCGCCAGGAGCATCAGACGAGGGACACGCAGGTCGACCTGCCCGGTGCCACGGCGCACGTCGATCCTCAGACCGCCGTCCTTCGTGTTGGGTCCGGTGACGTTCTGCCCGGACAGGGTGTCGATGGCGAGCCCGAAGACCGCGTCCTCGACGTCGCTCGACGCGTCGTAGCGCAGCCGGAACGTCACGTCGTCACCCGTGCGCACGGTGGTCGTCGGCACGCCGTCGACCAGGAGCTCGACGTCCTCGAGGCGGATCTCGCCGGAGCCGTGCCGCAAGCGCCCCTCCTTGGCGGCGCCCTCGTCCCGGTCGGTGTGCGACGTCTCGATGTAGTCGTCGACGACCTCGCCGGGCTTCCCGACGGACTGCAGGCGCCCGTGGTCGAGCCAGGCGACCTCGTCGCACATGTCACGCATGGTCCCGAGCGCGTGGCTGACGACGACGATCGTCCGCCCGTCGTCCTTGAACTCCTTGAACTTCTCCATGCTGCGGCGCTGGAACTCCTCGTCGCCGACCGCCAGCACCTCGTCGACCATGAGGATGTCCGGGTCGACGTTGATCGCGACCGAGAAGCCCAGGCGCACGTACATGCCCGAGGAGTAGTTCTTCACCGGGGTGTCGATGAAGGCCGAGAGCCCGGCGAAGTCGACGATGTCGTCGAACTTGCGGTCGATCTCGGCCTTGGTCAGCCCCAGGATCGAGCCGTTGAGGTAGACGTTGTCCCGCCCGGACAGCTCCGGGTGGAAGCCCGCGCCGAGCTCCAGGAGCGCGGAGACCTTGCCGCGGACGGCGATGCTGCCCGTGTCCGGGACCAGGATCTTGGCGAGGCACTTCAGCAGCGTGCTCTTGCCCGAGCCGTTGTGCCCGACGAGACCGAAGGTCTTTCCCTGCGGGATCTCGAGGCCGATGTCCCGCAACGCCCAGAACTCGTCGAACTTGGCCCGGCGCCCACGCATGAGCGCGACCTTGATCGACTGGTTCCGCTCGTGGTAGATCCGGAAGCGCTTGGAGACGTTGTCGACGGTGATGACGGAATCGTTCACAGTTCCTCAGCCAGCCTTTTTTCCATCCGTCCGAAGACCCGGTTCCCGATCCACAGGAGCACGGCGGTGATGACCAGGCAGTAGACGATGGGTTGCCAGCCGGGGAGCCGACCGGAGTACATCATGTCGCGGATCGACTCCACGAACCCCACCATCGGGTTCAGGGTGTACAGGTCCGCGACGTGCCACGCGGCGGTCCACTTGCCGTTGTCCCGGGTCCCCTCGATCAGGGTGATCGGGTAGATGATCGGGGTGGCGTAGAACCAGAGCTGCATGAACAGCGTCACGAAGTGCGCGATGTCGCGGAAGTAGACGTTGACCACCGACAGCATGAGCGCCAGCGCGAGGGCGAAGAAGCCCAGCAGCACCATGACCAGCAGGATCAGCGGGATGTACGGCAGCACGTTGACCCGGAAAGCCAAGAAGATGGCGATGAGCACGAGCATCTCGATGGCGTAGGACACGAAGGCCGCAGCGACGTTCGAGATGACCAGGAGCCGACGCGGGAAGTACGTCTTCTTGATCAGGTTGCCGTTGGCGACGAGCGACCCCATCCCGGTCTGAAATGCGCCGGCCATGAAGTTCCAGGTCAGCAGGCCGCACAGCAGGAACAGGGAGTAGTTGTGCAGCCCGTTCACGCCCACAGGCGGGTCGACCCGCATCACGGTCGAGAAGACGATCGTGAAGATCGCGGTGGTGGCCAAGGGATTGATCAACGACCAGAGCCAACCCAGGGCCGTTCCCTTGTACTTGCCCCGGAGCTCGCGGAGCGTCAAGTTATGGAGCAGCTCGCGGGAGTTGTAGACCTCGCGAGTGTCGGTCAAGAGGCCCAACAGCGGGTTCCGTTCTGGGTTCGACCGGTCCCGCTGATCGGGCCGGTAGGCGTCGCAGACGATACACGAGGCGACTGTCCGGACGGACAGCCCACCTCAGACAAACACGGCACGCGGTCCGGCGCCTCGGGTGAGCGGTGATCCTGCCCCGGCACCGCCCGCGTGGCGCCGGCGGGAAGCGGGTGCCGTGAGACGATGCCGCCGTGCTGATCACGCTCGACGCGACCCCCCTCCTCGGCCGACGGACGGGGATCGGGCGCTACGTCGATCACCTCCTGACGGAGCTCCCGGCTGCGGTGGGACGACGCGGCCTCGACGCCCAGGTGCGGGTCACGACGTGGACCGCCCGCGGTGCGCGGCTCGTCGACCTGCCTGCCGGGGTGCACCAGGTGGGTCGGCGCATCTCGGCGCGCCTGCTGCGCGAGTGCTGGCGCCGGACGCAGTTCCCCCCGATCGAGGCGCTCGTCGGCCCCACCGACGTGTTCCACGGCACCAACTTCGTCTCGCCCCCGACCCGCCGAGCCCGTGAGGTCGTGACGATCCACGACCTCACCTACGCGCTGCACGCCGACACGGTGAGCCCCGCGAGCCTGCAGTACCGCGAGCTGGTGCCACGCGCCCTGGCCCGCGGCGCGCTGGTCGTGACCCCGACCGAGGTCGTCGCGGACGCGGTGCGCACGTACTACTCCCTACCGGCCGAGCGGGTCGTGGCGGTCCCGCACGGTGTCGAGGACGCCTGGTTCGACGCGACCGCGCCTGAGCCGGCATGGCTGCGGTCGAACGGTCTGCCCGACGACTACGTGGTGTTCGTCGGTTCGCTCGATCCCCGCAAGAACCTCCCCCGTCTGCTCGAGGCCCATGCCCGGCTGCGCGCGGACTCCCCGGGCACGCCGGACCTGGTGCTCGCGGGGCCGGCCGGTCGCGAGGCGTCCCTCCAGGGCCGTCCGGGCGTGCACCTCACGGGCTGGCTCGAGGACGACGACCTGCGCCGGCTCGTCGCCGGGAGCAGGGCGCTCGTGCTCCCCTCGACCGACGAAGGGTTCGGGCTCCCGGTGCTCGAGGCGCTCGCGGCGGGTCGGCCAGTCGTCGTCTCGGACATCCCTGTGCTGCACGAGGTCGCCGGGCCGCACGCGTTCGCTGCGGCTCCGGACGACTCGGACGCGCTCGCCGACGCGCTGCGGCGCGCGACCGAGGCCCCCGACGACGCCCCCGCCCGTGAACACCGGCAGGCATGGGCTCGCGAGTTCACCTGGGCCCGCTGCGCCGACCGCACGCTCGAGACGTACCTCGCATGAACCCGGGGACAGCTCCTGACGTCACTGTCGTGACGGTGACGTACAACGGTGCCGACCTCGTGGGCGCATGCCTCGACGCCCTCGCGCACCAGGAGCTCGACGGATTGCGCATGGAGGTCGTCGTCGTCGACAACGCCTCGACCGACGGCACCGCCGATCTCGTCGCGCGGGAGCACCCCGAGGTCCGACTGGTGCGCTCCCCCGTCAACCGGGGCTTCGCGGGCGGCAACAACCTGGTGCTCGACACGGTCGCGTCGCCGTACGTGATCCTGCTCAACAACGACGCCGTGCCCGAGCCGGACTTCGTGGCCACGCTCGTACGCGCGCTCGACGCAGCTCCTGACGATGTGGCGTGCCTGACGGCGACGGTCCTGCTGGCGGATCGCTTCCGCCCTGTGGACGCCGCCTCGACCACGGCCGCCGACACGGTGACCGGCCCGGACGGCACCTACGTCGCAGCCCCTGACGGGCCGGTGACGCTCGTGAACTCGACGGGCAACCAGGTGCGCACCGACGGCTACGGCGTCGACCGCGGGTGGCTCGCCGACGCGGCCACGCACCATCCCCCGGCTGACGTGTTCGGGTTCTGCGGTGCGGCCGCCATCCTGCGCACGAGCGCCCTGCGCGAGGTCGGCACGTTCGACGAGGACTTCTTCCTCTACTACGAGGACACGGACCTGTCGTGGCGGCTGCGGCTGGCGGGCTACCAGGTGCGGCACTGCCCCGAGGCCGTGGTGCACCACCAGCACGCGGCGTCGACGGGCGAGGGCTCCGAGCTGTTCCGCTTCCACGACGGCCGCAACCGGCTGCTCATGCTCGTCAAGGACGCGTCCGCGGGCCTCGCCCTGCGGTGCGTGGGCCGTTACGCGCTCACGACTGCCTCGATCGGCCTGCGCCGCCGTCAGCCGTGGCCGCTCGTCCGCACGCGCCTGCGGGTGCTGGCGTCGTTCGTCCGGCTGCTGCCGCGGATGCTCCGCAAGCGTCGAGTCATCACCCGCACCGCTGCGGTCTCGCGCCGGGACGTCGAGCACCTGCTCGTCGAACCGTCGTCGCACGTCACGGGCGGGTACCGGACGTGACCTGCGCGCACCAACCCCGGTGACCGGTCCACCCGGATAGACTCGCGGCACTCATCCGTCCCTGGAGGTCTGACACCCATGCGCCTGCTCGTCACCGGCGGAGCCGGCTTCATCGGCTCCAACTTCGTCCACCAGACGGTGCGCGAGCACCCCGAGGTCCAGGTCACGGTGCTCGACGCCCTGACGTACGCGGGCGACGAGCTGAGCCTCGCGCCGGTCGAGAGCCAGGTCGAGTTCGTCAAGGGCGACATCGCCGACGCCGACCTCATGGACGCGCTCGTCAAGGACGCCGACGCTGTCGTGCACTTCGCGGCCGAGTCGCACAACGACAACTCGCTGTCGAACCCGTGGCCGTTCGTGCAGACCAACGTGATCGGCACGTACACGATCCTCGAGGCCGTGCGCCGTCACGGCACGCGCCTGCACCACATCTCGACCGACGAGGTCTACGGCGACCTCGAGCTCGACGACCCGGCGAAGTTCACGCCCGAGACGCCGTACAACCCGTCGAGCCCGTACTCCTCGACCAAGGCCGCGAGCGACCTGCTCGTGCGCGCCTGGGTGCGATCGTTCGGGGTCGAGGCGACGCTGTCGAACTGCTCGAACAACTACGGGCCGTACCAGCACGTCGAGAAGTTCATCCCGCGCCAGATCACCAATGTCGTCGACGGGGTGCGCCCCAAGCTGTACGGCACGGGCGAGAACGTGCGCGACTGGATCCACGTCGAGGACCACAACTCCGCGGTCTGGGCCATCCTCGAGAAGGGCCGCATCGGCGAGACGTACCTCATCGGCGCGGACGGCGAGGAGAACAACAAGAACGTCGTCGAGCTCATCCTCGAGCTGACCGGGCAGAGCCGCGACGCCTACGACCTGGTGAGCGACCGCCCCGGTCACGACATGCGCTACGCGATCGACTCGACCAAGCTCCGCGAGGAGCTCGGCTGGGTCCCGCGCTACGAGAGCTTCCGCGAGGGTCTCGCTGCGACGATCGCCTGGTACCAGGCGAACGAGGCGTGGTGGCGCCCCCAGAAGGACGCCACCGAGGCGAAGTACGCCCAGTTGGGCCGCTGATCTCCACAGTTCCTCTACGCCGTCCGCGCGCCGCACCCCCGTCGCGCGGGCGGCGTCCTCATATGCTCCTCTGGTGACCTCCCGCCATGCTGCCTCCCCGCGCCCTCGTGCGGCGCGCCATTCGCGGCGGGTACGCACCCATCACGCGCGGCGAGGAGTCGCCCTCACCCTGTGCGCTGTGCTCGCCTTCGGAGTGACCAGCGTGGCGACGGCGATGGGCAAGCTGCAGGGGAACATCGAGGCCGTCGACGTGAGCGACCTGGTGGGCGACGCCCCCTCCCCCACGTCGACCGAGCCGGGCGACCCGAACGCCGGGAAGGCCCTCAACATCCTGCTGCTGGGATCGGACCAGCGGGACGGGGAGAACGCAGCTCTGGGCGGTGAGGCCGAGGGCATGCGCTCGGACACGGCGATCGTCATGCACATCTCCGCCGACCGGTCGCGGGTCGAGCTCGTCTCGATCCCCCGCGACTCGCTCGTGGACATCCCGTCGTGCACCATGACCGACGGCACGACGACCAGAGCGCGGCACGACATGTTCAACTCGGCGTTCGCGACGGGCGCGACCATCGGCAAGGACATCGGCTCCGCGGCCGCGTGCAGCATCAAGACGGTGCAGTCCACGACGGGCGTGACGATCAACGACTACGCGGTGATCGACTTCAGCGGCTTCGTCAAGATGGTCGACGCGCTGGGCGGCGTGTCGATCTGCATCCCGAACGACATGAAGTCCCCGCTCGCGGGTCTCGACGTCAAGGCCGGTCAGCAGACGCTCGACGGCACGACCGCGCTGGCCTTCGCCCGGGCACGCAAGGGCACGGGGGTCGGCGACGGCTCCGACACGAACCGGCTCGGTCGCCAGCAGCGGTTCCTGGCGGCGATGGCCACCACGATCCTGCAGAAGAACCTGCTGACCGACGCGACGGGGCTGATCCGGCTCCTCGACGCGGCCACCGAGTCGGTCACGACCTCACCGTCGCTCGCGTCGGTGACCAACCTCGCAGGGCTCGGGCTCAGCCTCAAGAACATCTCGCCGGACAGCATCAGCTTCATGACCATCCCGTTCGCGGCTGCGGCGAGCGACCGGAACCGCGTCGAGTGGACGGCAGAGGCCGACACGATCTGGGCGAACATGGCCGCGGACATCCCGATCACGGCGACCGAACCGCCGGTCGACGACACGGCCGGCGCTGCAGCGGGCACGGGTGCGGGCACCGCCGCCGACCCGACGACCCCGACGCCGACCGGGGGCGCCACGGCCGGGGCGCCCGCGACGGCCCCCGAGCCCACGACCGTCGACCCCACGCCTACCGCGACGAAGCAGGCGGGCAAGGAGCAGTTCTCCGCCGCTGACAACACGGGAAGCTGCGGTTAGCCCGATGCCGTCCGAGAGCGACGACCGGCGCGGGTCCCGCGCCCGCGCGGGCGGATCGGCCCGCCCAGCCCCGTCGGCCTCTGGCGGGGCCCGCGCGGTGAAACGCCCCACCGACGAGCGCGGCGCCGGGCGCCCGGCGCCGGCGTCCGTACCCCCGAGCTTCGCTCCCGGCGCGAGCACCGCCCGGCCACCCGCTCAGCCGGACGCCGTCCGGGTGGGACGCACGCCACCCGCACCGCCCGCGCCGCGATCGCGCGACCAGGCCCGACCTGCTGACCCGGCACGACCGCCGTCGGTCGCCCCGGCCCCCTCGGCGCGGACCTCAGGCGCACCACGCCCGGCACAGGCACCGCCCGTTCGGGTGCCCGGACGACCTTCGGCGCCGACCGGTCGAGGGACGAGCGGCCCGACACCACCTGCCCGGCCCGCGTCCGGACGCCCGGCCGTCGACGGCAGACGTCCCGCGACCGCACCGACGTCCGAGGCCACCGCACCCACCCGGGCGCACGGGTCGCGCCGACGCCGCACCCTGATCGCGGCCGCCCTGGTGCTGGTCCTGCTCCTGGCCTGGCCGATCGGCCTGCTGGTGTGGGCGAACGGCAAGATCTCGCACGTCGACGCGCTCTCGGGAGCGGCCGGCACGCCGGGCACGACGTACCTGCTCGCGGGCTCGGACTCGCGCGAGGGCGGCATCATCGAGGACTCCGAGACGACGGGTGCCCGCACCGACACGATCATGCTGCTGCACGTGCCCGACAGCGGCCCGACGGCGCTGATCAGCCTCCCGCGCGACACGTACGTCGAGATCCCGGGCCACGACCCGTCCAAGATCAACTCGGCGTTCGCGTGGGGCGGTGCCCCGCTGCTCGTGCAGACGGTCGAACAGCTCACCGGGCTCACGGTCGACCACTACGTCGAGGTCGGGTTCGGCGGGATCGAGCAGCTGGTCGACGCGGTGGGCGGGGTCGAGCTGTGCTCCGACCTCACTGTCGACGACGCGGACTCGGGCATGGTCTGGACGCCCGGCTGCCGCACGGTCGGCGGTGTCGACGCCCTGGCCTTCGCCCGGATGCGCAAGGCCGACCCCGAGGGCGACATCGGTCGCGCGGAACGCCAGCAGCAGCTCATCGGCGCGATCACGGGCACGGTCGAGAGCCCCGGTCTGGTGTTCCAGCCGGGCAAGCAGGTCGACCTGATCACCGCCGGGACCGGCGCCCTGACGGTGAGCGACGGAACGGGCATCGTCGACCTGGCGAGCCTGGCGATCGCGTTCCGCAACGCCAAGGGCGAGGGCGGCATCACGGGTACCCCGCCGATCGTCGACCTCGACTACCGGCCGGGCAACGTCGGTTCGACCGTGCGCCTGGACCCCGACCAGACCGGCCCGTTCTTCGCGGCGGTCGCTGCGGGAACCTGGCCCGTGGGCCCGACAGGCGGCATGCCCGCGGGCTGACACCCCCGCACCGCGAGGCACGTGGGCCGACGTGTCAGCCGCCGAAACCGATCGTCCGGCGCTGCCCGTCACCGGCCGAGGCGCGCAGCCGCTCACCTTTCGCGTCAGCCTGTTCGCGCAGCCCGTCCTGGAACGCCGACATCGCGGCCGCGAGCCGGGTGGCATCGGCGTCGGTGCCCGAGGCGAGGATCCGCACGGCGAGCAGCCCGGCGTTGCGCGCCCCACCGATCGAGACGGTCGCGACGGGGACACCCGCGGGCATCTGCACGATCGAGAGCAGCGAGTCCATGCCGTCGAGGTACGCGAGCGGCACAGGGACCCCGATCACGGGCAGCGTCGTCACGGCGGCGAGCATGCCGGGCAGGTGCGCGGCTCCGCCGGCCCCGGCGATCACGGCCCGCAGCCCGCGCGCTGCGGCGGTACGTCCGTACTCGACCATCTTGTCGGGCTGGCGGTGGGCCGAGACCACGTCGACCTCGACGGGGACGTCGAACTCGGCGAGGGCCTCGGCGGCCGCCTGCATGACGGGCCAGTCGGAGTCCGACCCCATGACGATGCCGACCAGCGGCTGAGCACCCATTGTCGTGGTCCTTCCGGTCATGCGGTGGCGTCCCCGCGCAGCAGCGCGGCGGCGGCGCGGGCGCGGGCCCGCACGTCGGGCAGGTCGTCGCCCGAGATGTTCACGTGGCCGAGCTTGCGCCCGGGTCGCACTCCCTTGCCGTACAGGTGCACCTTGGCCGACGGGTCCAGCCGGGTCACGTCAGCCAGGCCGTCGGTCAGCTCGTCGCGGGTCGAGCCCAGCACGTTCACCATGACGGTCCACGGCGCGCGCGGCGAGGGGTCACCGAGCGGCAGGTCGAGCACGGCCCGCAGGTGCTGCTCGAACTGGCTGGTCACCGCACCGTCGATCGTCCAGTGGCCCGAGTTGTGCGGGCGCATGGCCAGCTCGTTCACGAAGACCCGGGGGGCCCCGCCCTCGGCGGCGGCGACCTCGAAGAGCTCGACGGCGAGCACCCCGGTGACCCCCAGCCCTTCTGCGACGCGCACGGCGATCCGGTGCGCCTCCTCGTCGGTCCCCGGGTGCAGGTCGGGGGCGGGCGCGATGACCTCGGCGCACACCCCGTTCTCCTGCACGGACTCCACGACGGGCCACGTGCGGACCTCACCCGAGGGCGACCGAGCGACGAGCACAGCGAGCTCGCGCGTGAACGGCACCTTCTCCTCGGCGATCAGCGCCGCACCCGTGCCGTCGACCGCGGCGGCGAGCCAGTCGGCGACGTCGGCGGCCGAGTGCACGACGCGCACGCCCTTGCCGTCGTAGCCGCCGCGCACCGTCTTGACCACGGCGGTCCCGCCGGTCGCCGCAAGGAAGTCCGTGAGCTCGTCGGGGCTCGAGACCGGGGCCCAGCGCGGGCACGGGACGTCGAGGGCCTCGAGCCGCTCGCGCATGACCTTCTTGTCCTGGGCGTGCACGAGCGCGGCCGGACCGGGGCGCACCGCCACACCGCGACCCACGAGATCCTCGAGGATGGCGTGGGGCACGTGCTCGTGCTCGAACGTCAGCACCCGCGCCCCGTCGACCAGCGCCAGGACGGCGCCGGGGTCGCTGGCCGCACCGACCGGGGAGTCGACCACGACCTGCGCCGCGGACGACCCGCCGTCCTCGACGAGCACCCGCAGGTGCACCCCGAGCGCGGTCGCCGCGGGTGCCATCATGCGGGCGAGCTGCCCGCCGCCGACCACTGCCACCACTGGTGCTGCCACAGACCGGGAGCCTAGTCGAGGGCTCGGGCGACCTGGCACGGCGCCCACGACTCGATCACCGGCCTCCCGGGGCGCCGCTGCGTGCCGCACCGCTCATGGTCTCCTCACAGGCGGGTCAGGGGCGTCGGGGCATAGGGTCGATCAGTGACCGCCTCCGCCGCCGGGCCGCGCCGCCTGGGCTTCACGCGCGCCCGCCTCCTCGAGATCTCCCGCTTCCTGTCGGTGGGGGCCGTCTCGTTCGTCGTCGACCTCGGGCTGTTCAACCTGCTCCGGTTCGGCCCGGGCGACCTGCTCCGGGACAAGCCGATCACAGCGAAGGTGATCTCGGTCGCGGCGGCGACGCTCGTCTCGTGGCTCGGCAACCGCTACTGGACCTTCTCGGCGCACAAGACGACCCGGCGTGGGCGCGAGCTCCTGCTGTACGCCGTCATCAACGTGGTCGGCGTGCTCATCGGGATCGGCACGCTCGCGTTCTCGCACTACGTGCTGGACCTGCGCACCCCGCTCGAGGACAACGTCTCGACGATCCTGGGCATCGTGCTGGGCACGATCGTGCGCTACATCGGCTACAAGAAGCTGGTGTTCACCGCTCGCGAGGACGCCGCCGCTCCACCGCCGCCGCCCGTGCAGCTGCCCGCCGACCCTGAAGGAGACTTCGACCCCGCCTGAGGGGCGACACCTGTTCGGGATCGACAGCGGCCTCGAACGGGTAGACAGGATGGGACGATTCGGGCACAAAGGGGCAATCCGCACGCTAGATTGAGCGGCCTGGTACCCCCTGCCGAGGAGTCGTCGTGCGCATATCTGTCATCGGTTGCGGCTACCTCGGCGCGGTGCACGCAGCGGCGATGGCGAGCCTCGGCCACGACGTCATCGGCATCGACGTCGACGCCGACAAGGTCGTCTCGCTCGCAGCCGGGAGAGCGCCGTTCTTCGAGCCTGGGCTCCCCGAGCTCCTGACCGGCAGCGTCAGCTCGGGCCATCTGACGTTCAGCACGGACATGGCCGACGCGGCCGGTGCCCGGGTGCACTTCATCTGCGTGGGCACGCCGCAGAAGCGTGGCGAGTTCGGTGCCGACCTGACGCACGTCGAGCAGGCGTTCGCGATGCTGCTGCCGCACCTCACGGAGGGCGACGTCGTCGTCGGCAAGTCGACGGTGCCGGTCGGTACCGCTGAGGCGCTCGCCGAGCGGCTCGAGGACACCGGGGCGACGCTCATCTGGAATCCCGAGTTCCTCCGGGAGGGCTTCGCGGTCCAGGACACGCTGCACCCGGACCGCCTCGTCTACGGTCTGCCCACCGGCACGGCCGGGCAGATCACCGAGGCAGGCGAGAAGGCGCGACAGGCCCTCGACGAGGTCTACTCGGTCTCGCTCAGCGACGGGACCCCGCTCGTGGTCACCGACTACGCCACCGCGCAGCTGGTCAAGGTCGCAGCCAACTCGTTCCTGGCCACCAAGATCTCGTTCATCAACGCCATGTCCGAGCTGTGCGAGGCCACCGGTGCCGACGTGACCCGGCTGGCCGACGCGATCGGCTACGACGAACGGATCGGTCGGCGGTTCCTGAACGCGGGGCTGGGTTTCGGCGGTGGCTGCCTGCCCAAGGACATCCGCGCGTTCATGGCCCGTGCGGGCGAGCTCGGCGTCGACCAGGCGCTGTCGTTCTTGCGTGAGGTCGACGCGATCAACATGCGGCGCCGGGTCCGCATGGTCGACCTGGCACGGGAGATGTGCAGCGGCTCGATCGTCGGCCGGCGCATCGCCGTGCTCGGCGCGGCCTTCAAGCCGATGAGCGACGACGTCCGCGACTCGCCGGCGCTGTCGGTCGCCGCGCAGATGCAGCTCCAGGGCGCCCATGTGACGGTGACCGACCCGCAGGCCATCGACAACGCGCGCCTGAAGTGGCCGGACCTGCGCTTCGCACCGACGGCCCTCGAGGCCGCCGAGGGTGCCGACGTGGTGCTCCTTGCGACCGAGTGGGCCGAGTACCGCGAGCTCGATCCGGTCGTCCTCGGGAAGGTCGTCAACGCGCGTCGGATGCTCGACGGCCGCAACGTCCTCGACCCGGCGACCTGGCGCCAGGCGGGGTGGACGTACCGGGCCCTCGGCCGCCCCTGACCGCCTCCCGCCCTCGACGGGGCGCACCGGACCGAGCAGACCGTCACCGGACGGTCAGCGCCACCGCCGGTCGCGGCGCGGCGAGATGATCGACCCGCGCGGCAGCACCACGTCAGGTGCAAGAGATGCCGGGACCCCCGCGAGGAACAACGCGAACACCGCGGGACGACGCTGGGCCAGCTCGAGGCGCCCGCCGTCGGCCGAGGCCAGGTCGCGAGCGAGCGCGAGCCCGAGGCCGGTGCCGGCCCCGGAGGTGACCTCACGCTCGAAGATGCGCGGGGCGAGCTCGTCGGGCACGCCGTCACCCTCGTCGGCGACCTCGATCACGACGGCGCCGGACGCCCCGCTGGGCCGGGACCGGACGGTGGTCGTCCCGCCGCCGTGCTTGAGCGAGTTCTCGAGCAGCGTCGCGACGACCTGCGCGAGCGCGCCGGGTGTCGCGAGAACCTGCGTCTCTGGGTCGATGTCGACGACGAGGCGTCGGCGCGCAGCGGCGTACGCCGGGGCCCACTCCTCCTCCTGCTGGTGGAGCACGTCGAGCAGCCGCACGGCCTCGGTCGTGCCGCCCTGGGCGCGACGCGAGCGGGTGAGCAGGTCGTCGACCACCGTCACGAGGCGTTCGACCTGCTCGAGCGAGATGCGGGCCTCCTCGCGGACCTCGGGCTCGTGCGCCGCGAGGGCGATCTCCTCGAGCCGCATGGACAGCGCGGTGAGGGGGGTGCGGAGCTGGTGCGAGGCGTCGGCTCCGAACTGCCGCTCGGCGGCCAGGCGCCCGGCCATCCGGTCGGCGCTGCGGGCGAGCTCGGCCGCGACGAGGTCGATCTCCTCCACGCCTGACGGGCGCACCTGGGGACGGACCTGCCCCGAGCCCAGCTGCTCGGCCGACGCGGCGAGGTACACGAGAGGCGCGGCGAGCCGGTTGGCCTGCCAGATGGCCATCGCGATGCCGGCTCCGAACGCGACGACCGCCGCGACGAAGACGAGGGCGATGACGCGGGCGCTGAGCCAGAAGACGTCCCACCACGAGGCGTCCAGCGACACGGTGGCACCGTTCGGGGAGACGACCTCGACCGACACGGTGCGGCCGTCGATCGTGGGTCCGGCCTGGAACCGGCCACCGTCCGGGTCCACGACGAACACGCTCGCCTCGAGCGCCCCGTCCCCGCCGGTGTACGGCTCGAGCATGCGCTCGGTGAGCGGGATCTTCTCCTCGAGGCGGAAGTCGACGGTGCGGGAGATCGCTGCCGCGCGCGCCTCGAGGTCGCGCACCTCGTTCTCACGGACCAGCTGGGCGACGAGGAAGACGAGGGGGAAGCCGAGCAGGACGACCGCGACGGTGACCGCGGCGATCGTCGACTGGAGGACCCGACGCCGCACGTCAGCCCCGGTCGCCCTCGCCGGTCTCGAACCGGAATCCCATGCCGCGTACGGTCGTGACGTAGCGCGGCGCGTTCGCGTCGTCGCCGAGCTTGCGACGCAGCCAGGAGACGTGCATGTCGAGGGTCTTGGTGGAGCCGGACGGGTCCGATCCCCACACCTCGCGCATGAGCGTGTCGCGGGCGACCACGGTGCCCGCGGCTCCGACGAGCACCCGCAGCAGGTCGAACTCCTTGGCCGTGAGGTGGAGCTCGCGCTCGCCCTGGAACGCGCGGTGCGCGGCGACGTCGACGCGCACGTTCTGCGCGTGCAGCTCGTCCTCCTCGATCGTGTCGCCGACGGTGCGGCGCAGGAGCGCCCGTACGCGGGCGAGCAGCTCGGCGAGCCGGAACGGCTTGGTCACGTAGTCGTCGGCGCCGGCGTCGAGCCCGACGACGAGGTCGACCTCGTCGGCGCGTGCCGTGAGCACCAGCACGGGCGTCGTCAGGCCCTGGTTCCGGATCGCGCGGGCGACGTCGAGCCCGTCCATGTCGGGCAGCCCGAGGTCCAGCACGACCAGGTCGGCCTCGCCGGCGTGGTCGATCGCTCCTTGACCGGTTCCTTGCACGTGCACGTCATAACCTTCACGCCCGAGCGCACGGGCCAAAGGCTCGGCAATTGCGGGGTCGTCCTCCGCCAGCAGCACGTGGGTCATCGGCCCATGCTAGGTCATGGGTGGGTCCGGTACCCGTGCGCGACGCGCAACGGCCTCCTTCGCCAGGTGAACACGGAGCCGACAGGGGTCCCCCCGGGGTCTGACGGGCCGTCCGACCGGTCCGACCCCGGGCGGAGCCGCCGTCCAGCCCGGCCGTCTACGCTCGCCTGATGAGCTGGTGGGAGCGTGTGAACCGGTGGGAAGCGGCCCACCGGTTCGTGATCGACGCGACGCTCACAGCGGCCGTCGCCCTCGTCGTCGTCCCCATCACGCACGAGGTGACGTCCCGCGGGCAGACGGGCATGACGCTGGTGCTGTCCGTCGCGGTGGTGGCCCCGCTCGCGTGGCGCCGCTCGCACCCGACCGCGTCGGTCGTCTCGGTGTACCTCGCGGCGCTGCTGCACATGCTGCTCGGCTACCCGCTGCTGCTGCCCGCCGACCTGGCGGTTCTCGCTGCGCTCTACTCCGTGACGGTGCACGGCCCGCGGTGGGCGCACCGCGTCGCGATCACGGGTGCCCTCGTCGGCTCAGCCGTGGTGGCCGTCGCCTCCTTCGGCAGCGGCATCGCCCACGACATGGTCCCCGCGCTCTGGATGACGGCCTTCGCTGGGACGATCGCGCTCGCCGTGTGGGCGTTCGGGCTCGTCCGACGCCAGCGGCGCCTGACGATCGATGCCCTGGTCGACCGCGCGCACCGGCTCGAGGTCGAGCGCGACCAGCAGTCCCGCATCGCCACGTCGGCCGAGCGGGCCCGCATCGCACGCGAGATGCACGACATCGTGGCCCACTCCCTGAGCGTCATCATCGCGCAGGCCGACGGCGGGCGGTACGCGGCCGACGCCGACCCCGCCGCCGCGACCCGCGCGCTCGGCACCATCTCCGAGACGGGACGCGCCGCGCTCGCCGACATGCGACGGCTGCTGGGCGTGCTGCGCACCGAGGACACCGCGCCCGACCGGACGCCCGGCCTCGTGCTCCCGGCGGGTGCCACGGGCGCACCGGGTGACGGCGCCGTCGGCCCGACCGCGCCGCAGCCCGACGGGGGTGAGCTCGAGACGCTCGTCGAGCAGGTCCGCGCCAGCGGGGTGCGCATCTCGCTCGTGCGGATGGGCACCCCGCGCCGGCTGCCGCCCGGTGCCGGGCTCACCGTCTACCGCATCTGCCAGGAGTCGCTCACCAACGTGCTCAAGCACGCAGGGCCGGACCCGTCGGTGACAGTGCTCGTGCAGTGGAAGTCCGCGGCGATCCGGCTCGAGGTCAGCGACGACGGGCGCGGTGCGGCGGCCGAGTCTGACGGCCTGGGCCAGGGGCTGCTCGGCATGCGGGAGCGGGCCGCGATGTTCGGCGGCAGCGTCACCGCGGGCCCGCGCCCCGGCGGCGGCTTCCGGGTGCGCGCCGAGCTGCCGCTGCCCCCCGCCCCCGACGACCACCAGCCGACGCACCCCGAGACCCTCGCGGCGACCCCCGTCGCAGCACCGCACGACCCCCAGGAGAGAACCCCGATGACGACCCGGCGCCCCGCATGAACGGCACGATCAAGGTCGCGCTCGTCGACGACCAGCAGCTCGTGCGGGCAGGGTTCCGCATGGTCATCGACTCGCAGCCCGACCTCGAGGTCGTGCTCGAGGCGGGCGACGGCGCCCAGGCGGTGCGCGCGCTCACGCCCGGCCCGACGCCACCGGCCCACGGGCAGGTCGACGTGGTCCTCATGGACGTGCGCATGCCGACCATGGACGGTCTCGCGGCGACCGCCGCGATCACGGCCGCCGGCACCGCGGACGCCCCCGCACCGCGGGTCATCGTGCTCACCACGTTCGACCTCGACGAGTACGTGCTCTCCGCGATCCGGGCAGGTGCGAGCGGCTTCCTGCTCAAGGACGCTCCCCCCGAGGAGATGCTCGGTGCGATCCGCACCATCCATCACGGCGACGCCGTCATCGCACCGTCGAGCACCCGCCGCCTGCTCGAGCACCTCGTGACCGCGCTGCCGCCCGAGCAGCTCGCGCACGACGCCGACCCGGCCCACCGTGCGGTCCAGGACCTCACCGACCGCGAGCGCGAGGTGCTCGTGCACATGGCACGCGGCCGGTCGAACACCGAGATCGGGCAGGACCTGTTCGTGGCCGAGGCGACCGTCAAGACGCACGTGGGCCGCATCTTGGCCAAGCTCGGCGTGCGCGACCGTGTGCAGGCCGTGGTCGTCGCCTACGAGACCGGGCTCGTCCGTCCCGGCTCCTGAGGTCGGGGACCCCAGGTCGCACCGGGCGGTGTGGCGCTCCCCCTCAGGGATGAGGTCACGACCCGACCACGGCCCGACGCGGGGGTCGCGGGCGGGACCGTAGCGTCGTGGACGTCCCACCGTGCCGATCCCTGGAGTAGTCGTGGACACGACCGTCTGGCAGACCACCGACCCGACCCGCCCCCCGGCGGCCCCGCTCACGACCGCGCTCGCGGCACGGGCCCGTGACCTCACCAAGGTCTACGGGCACGGCGCCTCGGCGGTGCACGCGCTCGCCGGTGTCGACGTCGACTTCGCCCAGGGTGCCTTCACCGCGATCATGGGGCCGTCCGGCTCGGGCAAGTCGACGCTCATGCACCTGCTCGCGGGGCTCGACTCCGCGTCGTCGGGGCGGGCGTTCCTCGGCGAGACCGACATCACCGCGCTCGGCGACGACGCCCTGACCCGGCTGCGCCGCGACCGGGTGGGCTTCGTCTTCCAGTCGTTCAACCTGCTGCCGATGTTCACCGCGGAGCAGAACATCACGCTGCCGCTCGAGCTCGCCGGAGCCCCCGTGGACCGCCCCTGGTTCGACACGCTCGTGCAGACCCTGGGCCTCGGCGCCCGGCTCACGCACCGCCCGTCCGAGCTGTCGGGCGGCCAGCAGCAGCGCGTCGCGATCGCCCGCGCACTCATCGCGAAGCCGGAGGTCGTCTTCGCCGACGAGCCGACGGGGAACCTGGACTCCCGCTCGGGCGCCGAGGTGCTGAGCTTCCTGCGCCGCTCGGTGCGCGAGCTCGGGCGCACGATCATCATGGTCACGCACGACCCCACCGCTGCGGCGTACGCGGACCGCGTGGTCCTGCTCGCGGACGGCAAGATCGCCGGGGACATCGCCGACCCCACGCCCGAGTCGGTGCTCGCGGGTCTCGACGCCCTGCGCCAGCTCGACGAGCAGCCCCCGGTCACGGGCACGACCCCGGTGGTGGGTGCCTGATGCTGCGACTGACTCTGGCCCAGATGCGGCGCAGCCTCGGGCGGCTGGCCGCGGGGGGCATAGCGATCGCGATCGGCACGGCGTTCGTCGCCGCGACGCTCATCGCCGGCGCGATCATCACGCGGACGAGCTACGACGCGGTCACCTCGGGCTTCGCGCAGGCCGACCTGGTCACGAGCCGGCTCACGGCCGACCAGGTCGAGGAGGTCGCGGCACTGCCCTCGGTCGACGCCGTCCAGCCCATGGCCGAGGTCGAGGTCGAGATGGCGCACGGTGGTGCGCGGGTCTGGACGACGGTGGTCCCCCGGGCGTCCGACCCGCGGCTCGACGTGCAGACCGTCACCGAGGGCGCCCTGCCGGCCGCGAGAGGCGAGATCGCCCTGCCGACCGAGCTGGCCGAGCGACTGCACGTCGAGGTGGGCGACGAGCTCACCGCGTCCTTCACGACCTGGGCACCTTCGACGGGCACCACCGAGGCCGCCGACGAGGACGCCACGGACGGCGAGGCCGACGAGGACGCCGTCGTGGCGACCACCGAGAAGGTCGACCAGCGTGTCGTCGGGCTGCTCGCGGACCCGCAGGGCGCGTACTCCGCGATCGGCGGCGCAGCCGTCGTGACAGCCGAGGACGCCGTGACCTGGGCGGGCGTCGACACGCTCGCGGACGCCGCGAGCGGGTCGACACTGATCGTCCTCGCGGCCGGGGCCGACCCGGCCGTGGCCCGGGCCGAGGTCGCCGCCACCGTGCCGGACGCGGCGGTGCGGACCAAGGACGAGGCAGCCCAGGAGAGGATCGCGGGCCTGACGGACGGCAAGGACGTGCTCACCGTGGTGGTGCTCGGCTTCGCCGCGATCGCGCTGCTGGTCGCCGCACTCGTCATCTCCAACACGTTCCAGGTGCTCGTCGCCCAGCGGACCCGCACGCTCGCGTTGCTGCGGTGCGTCGGGGCCGGCAAGAGGCAGCTGCGCTTCTCCGTGATCGTCGAGGCCGCCCTGCTGGGGATCGCAGCCTCCGGCGTGGGGCTCGTGTCCGGCACGGTCCTCGCCCAGGTCACGCTCGTGGTGCTGCGCGGCACCGACCTCGACGTCCCGTTGCCCGCGACGGTCGCGATCACTCCGTCGGTCATCCTCGCGCCGCTCCTGGTGGGCACCATCGTGACTGTGCTCGCGGCGCTCCTGCCGGCACGGGCTGCGACACGGGTCACCCCTGTCGCGGCGCTGCGGCCGGCGGACGCCCCGGCGATCGCCTCGCGCTCGAGCCGGGTCCGGCTGGTGCTGTCGACTGTGTGCGTCGTGCTGGGTCTCGGCGCCCTGGCGCTGGGCGTCCTCGCGGGCCGGGAAGACCCGATGACCGGACTGCTGGCCGGCGTGGCGGGCGGCACGCTGTCGTTCGTCGGGGTGCTGCTCGGGGCCGTCTTCTGGGTGCCCCGGATCGTGGCTCTCGCGGGACGGCTGGTCGCCCGGACGGGGACCAGCGCCCGGCTCGCGGCAGCCAACACGGTCCGCAACCCGCGACGCACGGCCGCCACGAGCACGGCCCTGCTCATCGGCGTCACGCTCGTCGCGCTCATGAGCACGGGGGCCGCGAGCGCTCGGAGCACGCTCGGGAATCAGCTCGACAGCACCTACCCGGTGGACGTGTCGGTCAGCGCGACGTCGAGCGAGGCCGGCGTGTACGACGCGCTGCCCCAGAGCGTCACGGACGCCGTCACGGACGTCGCGGGTGTCCGCGAGACGGCGTCGGTGCTCCTCGCCGACGCATCCGTCGGCCGGGCCGGCGCTGCGGACGCGACCGACGGCGAGTGGGTCGGCCTGCAGGGGATCGAGCCCACGGACGCCGCTCGGGTCATGCGGACGTCAGCGGCGGCCTCCGCCCTGACCGACTCGACGATCGTGATGCGCCCGAACATCGCCTCCCGGCTGGGGGTCGAGCAGGGCGACCAGGTGCCCGTGCAGATCTATGCGAACGACGGCGGGGTACCCGGTGCCGCTGTCGCCGTGCTCCGCGTCGAGGTCACCGACTTCGGTGGGTCGGCAGCGCTCGTGACGCCGTCGACGCTGAGGCTGCTCGCCCCCTCAGCGGCTCCCAGCGCGCTGTGGGTGCAGCTCGCCGACATCGACGACGTCGCGGGGTCGTTCGCCTCGATCCAGGACGCGTTGGTGGACACCCCCGTGAACATCGAGGGTTCGGCGGTCGAGCGTGCACAGCTCCAGAGCATCATCGACACGATGCTCGCGATCGTCATCGGCCTGCTCGCCGTCGCGGTCGTGATCGCCCTGGTCGGTGTCGCCAACACGCTGTCGCTGTCGGTGCTCGAACGACGCCGCGAGTCCGCCACGCTGCGGGCGATCGGTCTCTCGCGGCGCCAGCTGCGGTGGATGCTGGCGGTCGAGGGGATGCTCATCTCCGGGGTCGGTGCGGTGCTGGGCGCCGCCATGGGGCTGCTGTACGGCTGGGCCGGCTCCGCGACGATGCTCGGGACGTTCGGTGGCGTGTCGCTCGCGGTGCCGTGGCGCGACCTGGCGGTCGTGGTCCTGGTCGCCCTGGTCGCCGGCCTGCTGGCCTCGGTGGTGCCGGGCCGTGCGGCGGCACGCACGTCCCCCGTGGCGGCCCTCGCGGTGGACTGAGACCACCGGCCGACCTGCGCCCCTGTGGGCGGGGCACCCGTCCCCCGTCCGCCACCGGCGCAGGTCGGCCGCGACCCAGGTCGGCGATGCTCCGCCGGTGCGACTCACCGTGCAGGGCCCCGATCCCGCCGACCCCACCGGAGCCACTCGTTCGCTCGACGTCGACGTCCTCGACGGCCTGGCGCTGCGCGAGCTGCGTCCCCACCTCGCAGGGCTCACGGGCCACGCGGGCTGGGTCGCGCGCGGGGCACGGCTCGCGGTGGGGCACCGCGCGGTGCAGGACACCGACCGGTGCGGGCAGCCCCCGCTCGTCGCGGGGGCCACGCTCTGCCTCGGCCGGGGCCACGAGCCCTCCGACGAGGCGGCGCGGCGCGCTCCGCTGCACGTGGCGGTGGCGGTCGGCCCGGACGCGGGGCACCTCGTGGGACTGGAGCACAGGCTCGTCGTCGGGCGCAGGGGGCCCGACGACGACCTCGTGGCGGGCGGCCCGCGCCCCGCGCGCCTCGCGCTCCGCGACGGGCTGCTGTCGGCGCGCCACGTCGAGCTGCGCGGGTCCGCCGGCACGGTCCGGGCCCGCGACTGCGGATCGGCCAACGGGACGCGGATCGAACCTGCCCGGCGGGGAGGTCCGGGACTGCGGCTGCGACGCGCACGTCGCCTCGGGCCGCGGTGGGTCCGGCTGCGCGCGGGCGACCGGCTGCACGTGGGGGCCACAGTGCTCGAGGTGCGCGACCCCGCGCGGGCCGACGCGCCCCCCACCGGGCACCGTGCGGCACGACCCGGCGTCGGCACGTCGGCGTGGACCTGGGTCGCACCCACCGTGGGCTCGGCCGCTCTGGCCGCCACGACCGGCCACACGGTGCTGCTGCTCTGCGCCCTGCTCGCACCTGCCCTCGCCCTCGTCCAGCTCGTGGGCGAGCGGCGACGGGCGCGTGCCGACCCGGGAGCCTTGACGCCCGGCGAGGTCGCGCCGGCGCCGCTCGACGACCCGGCGCAGCTCACCTGGGCCACGCTGGGTGCCGTGGTCGGCACCGGGGCGCCGCGGGTCGCCGACGAGCGGTTCGGGCCACGGCACGCGATCGCCGTCGTCGGGCCGCGCGAGCTCGCCCTGGGTGCGGCGCGGTGGCTCGCGCTCGGAGCCGTCGGCAGCCACGGGTCGCGCACCCTCGCGGTGCAGGCCGACCCCTCGCACCTCGCCGAGTGGTCCTGGGCACGATGGCTCGCGCACCCCGTGCCCGACGGTCTGGGCGAACCCGGTGTGACGTTGGTGGACGGCCCGGCCTCGCTCGCTGCCCTCCCGGCGGGCACCCCTGGCTCGGTGGGCAGCCCTCGTGCGGCGGGCGCCCCGGACGACGTGGACCCTCGGCTGGTGCTCGTCGCCCCCACGGCGGCCGCCGTCCCCGCCTGGTGCCGCGCCCTGCTGCACGTCGCGGCCGGACGGGCCGAGCTCAGCACTGACGGGGTACGGCGCCCCGTCCCCCTCCAGGCCGTGGGCGCCCGGTGGGCCGAGACGCAGGCACGGCGCGTCGCGGGTCTCCGGGCGGGTGTCGGAGGGGCTGCGCGTCCCCTGCCCGCCGAGGTCGCGCTCGGCGACCTGACCGGCGTACCTGCCCCCGACGCCGATGCGATCGCCCGGGCGTGGTCATCGGCGCCCGACGGGCTGGTCGCCACACTCGGCGCCGACACGGCCGGTCCGCTGGACGTCGACCTCGTGCGCGACGGCCCCCACGCCCTCGTCGCGGGCACGACAGGCGCCGGGAAGTCGGCGCTGCTGCGCACCCTGGTCCTCTCCCTCGCGCTGCGTCACCCTCCCGAACGGCTGGCGATCGCTCTCGTCGACTACAAGGGCGGCGCCAGCTTCGGCCCGTGCGCCGCGCTGCCCCAGGTGGTCGGCCAGGTGACCGACCTCGACGGGCACCTGGCCACCCGGGCCCTCACCGGCCTGCGGGCCGAGCTGCGAGCACGCGAGCACGCGATCGCCGAGGCCGGTTGCACCGACCTCGCGGGCCTGTGGGCCGCGCGGGCCGCGGGGAGCCCCGGTCCCCCGCCCCCGCCGCGTCTGCTGGTCGTGGTCGACGAGTTCCGTGCGCTCGCCGAGGAGGTGCCGGACTTCGTGCCCGGACTGGTCCGTCTGGCCGCCCAGGGGCGCTCGCTCGGCATGCACCTCGTGCTCGCGACACAACGTCCCGCCGGCGCCGTGACGCCCGAGCTCCGCGCGAACATCGCGCTGCGGGTCGCGCTGCGCGTCACCGACGTCACCGACTCGCTCGACGTCCTCGACGCGCCCGACGCCGCGGCCGTCCCCGCCGACCGGCCCGGGCGCGCGGTGCTGCGCCGCGGTGGCGGACCACTCGAGCACCTGCAGGTCGCACGGATCCGCGCGCCGGGAGCCCGTGCGCCGGTGCGGCCCGCACCGCCCTGGGGCGGCGCCGACGGCGGCAGCCCGCGGTCGCCTGCGGACGTCGCCGGCGGCGGGGCCCGGGCGGACGACGACGAGGACCGGTACGTCGCGGCCGTCAGCGCGGCCGCGACCGGCCACGTCGTGCAGCATCCGCCCTGGCTGCCCGAGCTGCCGGACCTGGTCCCGCGCGCCGAGCTCGTCGGGACGTCGGCCACCTGCGTCCCGGACGGCGGCTCCGCGGAGGGTCGCCGCGGCGTCGCGCTCGCCCTCGCGGACGTCCCCGACGAGCAGCGGCGCGTGCCCGTGCGCTGGGACCCGGGCAGCGGCCATCTGCTCGTGCTCGGGGGCCCGGGGTCCGGTCGGACCACGACGCTGCGCACGCTCGCCGCCGGTGCGATCGAGCTCGGGTGGGACGTGCACGCGATCGGCATCGACCTGGCGCCGTGGCCACGGGACCTGTTCGGCACCCGCGTCGACCCGACCGACCCGCGCCGGCTGGCCCGGCTGCTCACCCTCCTCGCCACCCGTCCCCCGCTCGCCGGAGGTGCGGGCGACGATCAGGACCGGAGCGCCGCTCGACGTCCGCAGCTCGTGCTCGTGGACGGGCTGGAGGCTGTGCTCGCTGCCCTCGAGCCCGTCGCCCGAGGCGCCGCGACCGAGCGTCTCCTGGAGCTGCTGCGCGACGGACGCTCGCGCGACGTCACGCTGGCCGTCACCGCGGCCCCGTCGGCCGCCGTGCTGGCCCTGGCCGGCCACTTCCGCGACCGGCTCGTGCTCGCGGTGCCCGACCCCGTCGACCAGGTGCTCGCGGGGGTCCCGACCGAGCTCACCCACGGCCGTCGGCCGCCCGGGCGCGCTGTGCACCTCGGGGCAGCCGGAGCCCGCGAGTGCCAGGTCGCGGTCGTCGAGGAGCCGCCGCTGCCACCCGCCGGGGGGCGGTCCCGCACCGGGGCCGGCGGGCAGGTCGAGCCCGTGCTGCGGCTCGAACCGGTCCCTCGGCGCGTCCGGCGTGCCGATCTGGGGCCGACGTCGGAGCACGACGTGCGCGACGACCCCGGGCAGGTCTGCCGGGTGCCGATCGGGTGCGGGGGCGACCGGGCGCAGGTGCTGCGCCTCGACGTGTCGCGCGGCGCGCTCGTCGTCGGGCCCGGCGGCTCGGGTCGCTCGACCGCGTTGGGGGTCCTCGCCGAGGGTCTCGTCACGCGCGGTGCCGCCGTCCACCTGGTCGCGACCGACCCGTTGCTCACGCGTCTGCCCGGCCTGGCGTGGTGCGGCGAGCCCTCCGAGCTGGCGACGCTGCTCGACCACCTCGAGCAGCCCGAGCGGTCCGAGCAGTCCGAGCGGTCCGAGCGGCACGGCCGCGCCGTGGCGCCGGCATCTCCCGCCGTTCCCCCGGCCGGGCCGCGGGTCGTCATGGTGGACGATCTCGACCTGCTCGACCAGCTGAACCCGTTCGAGGTCGAACGGCTCGCCCGGCTGACCGCCGGCGGCGCCGGGTCGGGAGCGCCGCCGGTCCGGCTCGTGGCCTCGGTGTCCACGGCCCGGGCCGCGACGGCCTACCGCGAACCCCTCGCCCGGCTGCGGGCACTGCGCAACGGCCTCGTGCTCGACGCGCACGAGGCCGGGTCCGCCGACGTGTTCGGGGTGCCGCTCGACCAGGCGGCGGACCCGGTGCGCGGGCACGGGTCGGGTCGAGGCGTGCTGGTGCACGGGAGGGAGGTCCACCCCGTGCAGGTCGCGGACCTACTCGGGCCGGTCTGATCCCGCCGCGGTGCCCGTCGTCGCAGCCACGACCGAGGGGACCACGAGTCCGGCAACGATCACGAGCGCGCCGACCAGCACTGCGACGGCCCACGCGCTCGGCTCGACCTGGAGCCAGCCGATCGACAGCACGACGAGCAGGAGCTGCCACGTGACCACAGGCGACCGCGCCCACCGACGACCGCGCCACAGGCCGCGGGCCGACGCACCGAGCACAGCGGCGACGGCGACGAGGAAGACGACGAGGAACACCATCGCGGCGGGCAGCTGCGCGCCACGCACCAGCTCGACCGCGAACGCGACCCCGAGCCCGACCAGCAGGGCGGCTTCGAGGAGCACGAGCAGGCAGATCGCGGCGAGCAGGCGTGAGGGACGTCGGGCAGTCACGGGGCGACCCTACGGGAGGCGCCTGCGGCGTGACCGCGGGGGCCTCGCATGCGGCCGGTCGGGCGTGTCAGGCGATCTCCGGTCGGATGAGTCGAGGCGGTGCGGGGACGCCTTCCTGGACACCTGTCTACGAACGCCCAGGTCAGGGCCTTGGACGGCGTGTCGCACGGGACACCCGGGCCGAGTTGGTCGGATCCCCCTGGAGCAGTTATGGTGAGCAACCACGTCACAGGTCACGTCCAGGTGTGATCAAGACCTCAGGTCAGAGGCGATCCACCTGGCGTGAAACCCTTGTGCAGCGCGCCCGCAGGTGTGAGGCTGGATCCAGCAGTTGATCCCCCCACCTTGTGCGTTGCAGATCCCACACGCGCGTCACGTCAACATCGATGTGCCCGTGCTGCACGCACCAAGCCAGCAGCTCTTCGTCGAAGGCCCTGGCTTGCCCTGTGCCAAGGAGTACTCATATGGACTGGCGCCACCGCGCAGCATGCCTGGACGAGGACCCGGAACTGTTCTTCCCGATCGGGAACACCGGCCCCGCCCTGCTCCAGATCGACGAGGCGAAGGCTGTGTGCCGTCGCTGCGAGGTCGTCGACACCTGCCTCAAGTGGGCACTCGAGTCCGGTCAGGACGCGGGCGTCTGGGGCGGCCTGTCGGAGGACGAGCGCCGCGCGCTCAAGCGTCGCACCGCACGCCAGCGCCGCGCCGGCTGACGACCACAGCCCGCTGACCCGGGTCGCCCCCGGTCAGCACCTGGACGCGCGAGGTCGCGGCACCCCCTGCGCCGCGATCCCGTGCCACTGAAGCAGAGCCGCCGACAGCTCCCCCCGCTGTCGGCGGCTCTGTCATGTCCGCTCCTGCCACGACGCCCGTCGCGGATCGCGGATCAGCCCGACCCGGCCGTCTCGCGCCCGGGGTTGCGCAGCACCGCCTCGAGGACGACCTGCGTGCCGCGACCCTCGCGCGGACCCCACTCGATGCTGCCGCGCAGCTCGTTCGCGACGAGGGTCTGCACGATCTGCGTGCCGAGCCCGCTGCCCGCGCCCGCGGAGTCGGGCAGCCCACCGCCGTCATCGGCCACGACGACCCGCAGCGCCTGCCCGTCACGCTCCGCGGTGACCTCGACCGTGCCGCCGCCCACCGCCGAGAGGCCGTGCTCGACCGCGTTCGTCACGAGCTCGGTGAGCACGAGCGCGAGCGCCGTCGCGTCCTCGGCCGGCACGAGCCCGAACGACCCGCTCACGACCGTCCGCACGCTGCTGCCGGCCGACGCGACGTCTGCGGCGAGCCGCAGGCTGCGCCCGACCAGGTCGTCGAACGGCACCGACTCGTCGAGCGTCTGCGAGAGCGTCTCGTGGACGAGCGCGATGGTCGCGACCCGCCGCATGGCCTCGTCGAGCGCCTCGCGGGCCTCGGGGTTGCTCATCCGGCGCGACTGGAGCCGCAGCAGCGCGGCGACGGTCTGCAGGTTGTTCTTGACCCGGTGGTGGATCTCCCGGATCGTCGCGTCCTTGGTGATGAGCTCGCGCTCGCGTCGGCGCAGCTCCGAGACGTCCCGGCACAGCAGCACGGCACCCAGCCGCTGACCACGCTCGGTGAGCGGCACGGCGCGCAGCGACAGGACGACGCCACGCGACTCGATGTCGACGCGCCACGGTGCGCGACCCATCACGACGAGCGGCATCGACTCGTCCACGGGTGCCTTGTGCTCGACGAGCTCGGTCGTGACCTCGATGAGCGAGCGCCCGACGAGGTCGCCGAGCGCCCCCAGACGGTGGAAGCAGCTGAGCGCGTTGGGACTGGCGTACAGCACCTCACCCTCGGAGTTCAGCCGGATGAGGCCGTCGCCGACGCGCGGCGCACCTCGCCGGGGTCCGGTGGCGGCGTTCGGCGCCGGGAACTCGCCGCGACCGATCATGCCCATGAGCTCGTCCGCCGCCTCGACGTAGTTGAGCTCGAGCCGGCTCGGGGTCCGGGCGCCGCCGAGGTTCGTCTGCCGGGCGATCACGGCGATCGCCCGCCCGGCGCGCACCACGGGGACGGCCTCCTCCCGGACGGCGTACGAGCCGAACCAGCGCGGCTCGCGCGAACGCAGCGCGCGGACCTCGGTGAGCGAGCGCTGCAGCTGGGGGCGCTGGCCGTCCGGGGCGCGCGACCCGACGACGTCGTCGTAGTGGACGGTCGCGCCCGTGCTCGGGCGGCACTGCGCGATGGCGATGAAGTCGCCGTCCGCTGTCGGGAGCCACATCACGAGGTCGGCGAAGGCCAGGTCGGAGATGACCTGCCAGTCACCGACGAGCAGGTGCAGCCACTCGAGGTCGGCAGCATCGAGCGAGGCATGGCGCGTGGCGAGGTCGCTCAGGGTGGACACGGGCTCCAGCGTAGGCGCGCCGGACAACCGATCGCCGCGGCGTCCGGGGCGGGACGCTAGCCTCGACCCGTGCGGTCCTTCGCGACCAGCACGATCCTCCATCCAGGAAAGGGGCCGATCGGTGCACCTGCGCGTCAGCTTCTCCCTGGCGGCGCCCCCCTCGGACGTCGCCCGCATGCTCGCCGACCCGCTCTACGTCGACGCGAAGGTCCGCGCGAGCGGCGCGATCGAGCAGCAGGTGGACGTCGTGCCGGCGGACGGCGGCGCCTTCACCGTGACCACCCGGCGCGCGCTGCCCACCGACCAGATCCCCACGAACATGCGGCCCTTCGTCGGCGCGCAGATCGACGTGCGGCAGGTCGAGGCGTGGGAGGCGCCGTCCACCGGCGACGACCGGCAGGGCACGGTCGTCGTCGAGGTCGCGGGCGCGCCCGTGCGGCTGACGGGCTCGATCCGGCTGCTCGGGACCGCCGACTCGTCGACCGTGACGTACGAGGGCGAGCTCAAGGCTGCGATCCCCCTGTTCGCCGGCGCCGTGGAGGAGGCCGCGGCCGCGGCCATCCAGACCGCGCTGCGCTCCGAGGAGGACGTCGCGCGGCGCTGGTTGGAAGATCACGAACCGGGCTCCCAGCCGTAACAATTCGGTAACACCAACGGCGCGCACAACGCTCTGACCTGCACACACGCAGCCGTGGAATCGCTACCACGGGGTTCTCGACAGCGTTCGACCTTGACACCCGACCAGGGGGCCGCCAGAGTTCACCGCAGCGCGTGGGAACGCTCCCGCACACAGTGACTGGGAGCGTTCTCACGTGAGGGTCCACAAGGCCCACACGAGCCGGACGTCACCGCCGCAGGCGGTTCGGGCGGAGCGTGTCCCATGGGTACGGCGATGACGCCGTCGACTGACAAGGGAGTCATAGTGCGCAAGACCACACGCAAGATGTGGGCGGCCGCGGCCGGGGTCACGGGCATCGCCCTCCTCGCCTCCGCCTGCGGTAGCTCGGACGCCGGGAGCGGCGAGTCCTCCGGGTCCTCGGACGAGAAGATCACGCTCACCGTCGCCACGTTCAACGAGTTCGGCTACGAGGACCTGGTCAAGGAGTACATGGAGCTCCACCCGAACATCACGGTCGAGCACAAGAAGGCCGCGACGTCGAACGACGCCCGCGACAACCTCAACACGCGCCTCGCCGCGGGCTCCGGCCTGTCGGACATCGAGGCCATCGAGGTCGACTGGCTGCCCGAGCTGCTCCAGTACTCGGACAAGTTCGTCGACCTGACCTCCGACGACGTCGAGGGTCGCTGGCTGCCGTGGAAGACCAAGCAGGCCACGGACGCCGACGGTCGCCTCATCGCCTACGGCACGGACATCGGCCCGGAGGTCATCGCCTACCGCTCCGACCTGTTCGCCGCTGCCGGTCTGCCGACCGACCGCGCCGAGGTCGCCAAGCTCTTCGGCGGCGCCGACGCCACCTGGGACAAGTACTTCGAGGTCGGCGACACGTACGTCGCCAACAGCGGCGGCAAGCCGTTCTTCGACTCGGCCGGTGCCACGTACCAGGGCATGATCAACCAGGTCGAGGCGGCGTACGAGGACCCGAAGACCAACGAGGTCATCGCCGCGGACAACGCGGACGTCAAGGACATCTACAACCAGGTCCTGGCCGCTGCGGCGACGCAGTCGGCACACCTCGGGCAGTGGAGCGACGACTGGACGGCCTCCTTCCAGACGGACGGCTTCGCCACGATGCTCGCGCCGGGCTGGATGCTCGGCGTCATCGAGGGCAACGCGAAGGGCGTCACCGGCTGGGACATCGCCGATGTCTTCCCCGGCGGCGGCGGCAACTGGGGCGGCTCGTTCCTGACGGTCCCGACCCAGTCGGCGCACCCGGAGGAGGCCAAGGCGCTCGCCGCGTGGCTGACCGCCCCCGAGCAGCAGATCAAGGCGTTCAAGGCCAAGGGCACGTTCCCGAGCCAGAAGGAGGCGCTGTCCAGCCCCGACCTGACCTCCGTCACCAACGCGTTCTTCAACAATGCCCCGTCGGGTGAGATCCTCGCCAACCGGGCGAACGCCATCTCGGACACCCCGCCGTTCAAGGGCCCGAACTACTTCGCGGTCAACGACGCGATGCAGAGCGCGCTCACGCGTGTCGACGTGGACAAGACCGACGACGCCGCGGCGTCGTGGGACAAGTTCCTCGAGGCAGTGAACACCCTGGGTAGCTGATGCTCCCGGAGCCGGGGCGTCGGTCACACCGACGCCCCGGGGGTTATCGGCCCTGGGGGGGGGGGGGTCTTCCCCCCCCCCCCCCCCCCACCTCCACCCCTGCCCGCGCCCTGTTCGTAGCCCTCGAAGGAAACCGATGGTCACCTCCACCACGCCGAAGCTCGACCACAGGCCGAGCCGGTCCGACGATCGCCAGCCCCGCAGGGTCGGCCTCAGCCAGCGGCTCGGCCGGTGGGACGTCAAGATCTCGCCCTACCTGTACATCTCCCCGTTCTTCATCTTGTTCGCGATCGTCGGCCTCTTCCCGCTCGGGTACACGGCCTTCGTGTCGATGCACAAGTGGCACCTCATCGGTGGCCAGGGCGAGTTCGTCGGGCTCGAGAACTTCACGTACGTCCTGCAGCAGCCCAACTTCTGGAAGGGCCTGCGCAACACCTTCAGCATCTTCCTGCTCTCGTCCGTCCCGCAGGTCTTCATCGCGATCGTCATCGCGGCCGTGCTGGACGCGAACCTCCGGGCCAAGACCTTCTGGCGCATGGGCGTGCTGCTGCCGTTCATCGTGGCCCCCGTGGCCGTCTCGCTGATCTTCGGCAAGCTCTTCGCCAGCGACTCCGGCATGATCAACTCGATCCTCGGGAGCGTCGGCATCGACGCCATCCGCTGGCACGCCGACGTCCTGGCCAGCCACGTCGCGATCGCCTCGATGGTCAACTTCCGCTGGATCGGCTACAACACCCTCATCTTCCTCGCCGCGATGCAGGCGGTGCCGCGCGACCTCTACGAGGCAGCGATCCTCGACGGCGCGAACCGCCTGCGGCAGTTCTTCTCGGTGACGGTCCCCATGCTGCGGCCCACGATCATCTTCGTGGTCGTGACCTCGACCATCGGTGGCCTGCAGATCTTCGACGAGCCGCGCCTGTTCGACCAGGCCGGCCAGGGCGGCGCCGACCGTCAGTGGATGACGGTGACGATGTACCTCTACGAGGTCGGATGGGGCGCGCAGAAGAGCTTCGGCCGAGCCGCAGCGGTCGCGTGGATCCTGTTCCTCATCATCATCGTCCTCGCGCTGATCAACTTCTCCCTCACCCGCCGCATCGCCTCCGATGGGGCCCCGAAGACCGGAAAGAAGAAGAAGCGATGAGCGCGCCTTCGATCCCCGTCATCCACCAGACGGCTGGAGCCGGCGCAGCCCGCGCGGCAGCACGTCGCCGCCCCACCAAGGGTGCAGGCTCCGACCGCCGACCGGGCTGGGTCACCTATGTGATCCTGGTCGCCGTCATCCTCATCTCGGCGTACCCGTTGTACTTCGCGTTCCTGCTCGCCAGCTCGGACGCCGGGACCATCGCCCAGACGCCGATCCCGTCGCTCATCCCCCGGGGTCAGTTCTTCGACAACGTCGGCCGGGTGCTGTCCGCGGACATCCACTTCTGGAAGGCGCTCGGCAACTCGCTCATCATCTCGACCGTGACGGCGCTCTCGGTGGTCATCTTCTCGACGCTGGCCGGGTACTCGTTCGCGAAGCTCCGGTTCCGGGGGCGTGGCCCGCTGCTCGTCTTCGTCGTCGCGACCACCGCGGTCCCGACCCAGCTCGGCATCGTCCCGCTGTTCATCGTGATGTCGCAGCTCGGCTGGACCGGCAAGCTCATCGCGGTCATCGTGCCCGGCATGGTCACGGCCTTCGGTGTCTTCTGGATGACGCAGTACCTCGAGAGTGCGCTCCCCTACGAGCTCATCGAAGCCGCCCGCGTGGACGGGGCGTCGATGATCCGCACGTTCTACCACGTGGCTCTTCCGGCGGCCCGTCCCGCCGCGGCGATGCTCGGACTGTTCACCTTCGTGGGTTCCTGGACGAACTTCTTCTGGCCGTTCATCGTGCTCGGGTCGTCCAACCCCACCCTGCCGGTGGCTGTCCAGCTGCTCCAGTCCACGTACTTCAAGGACATGTCGCTCATCATGGCTGGTGTCACGCTCTCGGTGATCCCGCTGGTCGTCGTGTTCATCTTCGCGGGACGCCAGCTCGTCGCCGGCATCATGCAGGGCGCCGTCAAGGGCTGACGGACGTGCCCGCGCGGCAGCGACCGGACTCCGGTCGCTG